>NZ_AFPB01000183.1 GCF_000218485.1 Aquimarina agarivorans
CTTTTTTATTTATCAAACTTACAGAGTAATCTTTAGCTTACCTAACTAAATGATTTACAAAAAAATTCACCTAGTAATGGCTCTGTTATGGTTTTAAATTGCTTCAATAAAAATTAAATTATTTTGTTCGGTCGTTAAATAAAACATAAGCTTAGCCTTAGCTGCGGTAATATTTTATTTATGAGCATTTCTCAAAAGTAAGCACCCAACTTAATGGGAAATTCAATATAAACTAGTATAATTTACGGCAACCACTTTTTATCAAAATTTGGTTTGCGTTTTTCTAAAAAGGCATCTCTTCCTTCTTTCGCTTCATCTGTCATATAAGCTAAACGCGTTGCTTCGCCTGCAAACACTTGTTGCCCTACCATACCATCATCAGTCAAATTCATTGCAAATTTTAGCATTTTAATGGATGTTGGCGACTTGGCTAATATTTCCTGTGCCCATTCATAAGCTGTATCTTCTAATTCTGCATGAGGTATCACTGCATTGACCATGCCCATGTCATAGGCCTCTTGAGCAGAGTAATTTCTACCTAAAAAGAAAATTTCACGAGCCTTTTTTTGACCCACCATTTTAGCTAAATAAGCCGATCCGTAACCTCCATCAAAACTAGTCACGTCAGCATCGGTTTGCTTAAAAATTGCATGTTCTTTACTAGCCAAAGTCATGTCACAAACTACATGTAAACTGTGTCCTCCTCCAACGGCCCAACCAGGCACTACACAGATTACTGCTTTTGGCATAAAACGAATTAAACGTTGTACGTCAAGTATATTTAGTCTGTGATATCCATCATCACCAACGTAACCCTGGTGCCCCCTTGCCTTTTGATCTCCTCCACTACAAAAACTATAAATACCATCTTTGGGTGAAGGTCCTTCTGCGCTAAGCAAAACTACGCCTATACTTGTGTCTTCATGCGCATCATGAAAAGCTACTAGCAACTCGCTAGTTGTTTTGGGCCTAAAAGCATTTCTAACTTCGGGTCTGTTAAATGCAATACGAGCCACCCCGTTACATTTTTTATATGTGATATCATCAAACTCTTTTACAGTCTTCCAGTCAATTGAACTCATTTACATTATTTTTAATTATTGCTATAATCAAAAATAACTTAAATAATGCCGCTGCCCAATTTTATTGGAAAGGTTAAAGCAACTTGAAAATATTAAAAACCAATATTCTGAAATTTTCAATAAAACAAACTAGTAAAAATTTTGGAATATATTACCTTTGTTGTATTAGCTATTTCAGCTTATATAACTACTTTAAAGTACTAACTTAATTAACGCTACAAATTTTGGAAAGTAAAAAAGCCCAAAAACTTATAACTAAGATTTTATTGGAACTAGATCACGCAGGTATTATTATCAATACTGTTACTGATGATTTAAAGGAATTACGTCCTTATGCACTTGAAGAGCAAAATCCGTTGCTTGTAAAGGTAATTAGACTTACATACGAACATATTGAGGCTTACCAAACATTTGCTATAACTATTCCCGATGATGAACCTATTGAAGCTGAGGAAGGTGAAGAGGTGATGGCCGTAGATACTGATCATGACCCTAAAGAAAGTTTGGCTTATTTGGTGTCGCTTTTTAAAGACTTAAATAACAAAATGAATATTTTAGATCTTAAATACTACAGAGACGCTTTAAATGAATATTCAAGCAACAATTAGATAAATCAACTATTATGATTTATCTATTTAAAATAAAAACCGATACTTAAAAGGTATCGGTTTAATTTTAAAGTGATATTTCTAAAGAATATGAAGCCAATTGCGGCTTATTTTCAACCAAACGATTAATAAAAATTTTTAGCTCCTCAATTTCATGAGGTAATAAACGTTTAAATGCTTTTTCTACTTCTTTTGAAAACAAATTAACGTCAAAGCTGACTTTTTCCAACACAGTCATAGTGTAGTCAAACATAGCTCTTGCCATACATATATTTTTTAATTACAGCATCAAATACTTAGACGCATTTGAGCTATATAACTAGACAATTATATTTAAAAATACTTCATTTTCCAATTAGTTGTTGCAAAAAGTAAGTAATATCTTACTTTTTTAGCCGAATTGTCCACTCAAACTTAAAATCGGAAACCACCACCCCTTCAGAATTAACTCCTTGAGATTCAAGCCAAAAAGTTTCACCTTCACCAGTAGCTATAGTTGCTTTAATTGCCTCCGAAATTTTTTTATCTTCTTTACAAGAAAAAGTAATTTTGCCTGTAGCTTTTTTACTAAAACTCGCTTTATTTTGTGCTACTAACATTGAAATTTTAGCTCCACTTTCCTTTAAACCCTTCATTACCAAAGCTCCGGTACTCAATTCAGCAGCCATAGCTTGTACAGCAAAGTACATTGACTTAAATGGATTTTGATTTATCCATTTATGTGTTACAGTAACTTCACAAAACGAAGCGGTGATTTCCCGTACTCTAACCCCACACCACCATGCGGAAGGTAATTTAAAAAATAAAAAACGATTTAAATTTTTCTTAGTAATTTCCATGAAGTTTGTATTAATACCTTGGTAAGATATAAATAAAAAACATTACAATTAAACGTAATAAGTTGTAATTCAACCAAAATTTATATTACATTTCCTATTGAACCTAACAATATTTATTCGCAAAAATAGAATTGAGTTAGTTTTTGTATGTTTGCTTAAACAAAATATAAAGCCTTGAAAAAAATAATTCTTTCTACTTTTTTAATTCTCGCTACCAGTCTGTATCACATGTGTATTGGACAAGGAACTACAAAAATTAAAGGGAACAAAATTATTGACACTAAGAGTATTGAAATTTCAGATTTTAGAATATTAGAAGTTGAGGATAAATTTGAAATTATTTTAGTTCAAAAACCGACACCTAGCGTTTACATTGAAGCAGACAGTAATCTGTTAGACTATATTGATGTAAAAGTTGAAGCTGAAAAATTGAGCATTAAAGCTACCCATATTTTCAAAAAATTTAAAAAACTAACTGTTGAAGTCGGATATGTTTCTGACTTATCAAAAATCATTGCCCGAGGACGTGCTTCAGTTCGCTCAGAAGGCAATATACAAGTAGAACGATTAGCTATTGAAGCGTATGAAAACGCAGTTATAAATTTAACTACTAAAACTGATAGAGCTGATATTTTAGCCAAAGACAACGTACGAATTACCTGTGAAATCTCTGCTGCTTCCATTGGTATTCATAGTAATGATTCTTCAAAAATTGAAGCAAACATTGTGTCCGAAAATTTGAATATTGCTCAAAACCAACAGAGCAAGCTTGAAATTCAGGGTACCACTACTAAAAACACTTTATTTTTATTGGACTCATGTAATTTTTACGGAACCAATTTGATTTCAAAAAATACCGCACTCACTATTGAAGGGAAAAGCTATGCTTACGTAAATGCTACTGACAAAGTAGAACTAAAAATTTCAGGAGAAAGTGAAGTTTCCTTACTATCAAATCCTCTTATTGACTTACTAAAATTTGAGGATGAAGCAACGCTTAAAAAAACGAATAAAGCGCCAAGCTCCTTTAAACGGCTTTTTGAATGATGTATTGAGTTCCCTAATTTGAAGGTTTTTAATACGGAATGAACCAAGTTAAAATCATCAATTTATTATAAAGGTAGTGTCATCATTGATATTCAACTGCTTTTAAAGTTTGCCACAAACTATTTGAGACGATCATGTTTTAAAAATCAATATGTTTTTTATTTCAAACTATTGAGATTATTAATATCATTCTACTTACTCATTTTTATGAAAATAAATTTTAATAAAACGTCTTCAAACCTAAAAAAGTAATTATATTTGCAGTCCGAAACAGGAAGCTGTTACTCGGGGTGTAGCGTAGCCCGGTCATCGCGCCTCGTTTGGGACGAGGAGGTCGCAGGTTCGAATCCTGCCACCCCGACAAAAAATCCGCCGTTATGAGTAATTAACGGCGGGTTTATTATTTAAAGACATCGAAAATGATAGTTGAAGCTTTGCACTACAAGCTATTCTAAGAACAACAAGCTTATTAAAAATACACTTTTTGCTATAGAATTAGTATGGCTAAAACAGCTATTAAATATTACTCCGAAAATCAATTAATTATTTTACAATAGAATTTAAAAATAAAATAGTCTAAATTCAGATTGAAATTAAATTTAAATTCTCATAATTATTAAGGAATGAGTACTCCTTTAATTACGTGTACTATACCATTGGAAGCTTCAATATTAGCCAATGAAACCTCTACTGTGCCGTTCAATAACACTTTACCATCAACCATTTCAATAGTAATTTCCTCCCCTTGAACTGTATTTACAGTAGTAGCTTCTAGTAAATCACTAGCTGTAAATTTACCAGTGGCTACGTGATATAACAAAACTTCTTTTAAAGTATCACCCTCTGGTAATGCATCCAAAGCTGCAAAGGCATCATTAGTTGGTGCAAAAACAGTGAAAGGAACATCTCCCTCCAAAGTACTTACCAAATCTGTTGCTTGTACTGCACTAACTAAAGTTGAGAAATCCGGATTTGCTAAAGCCAGATCAACAATGGAAAGCAAATCAACAGGTGGAATTAAAACTCCTGAAATTACATGAACAATACCGTTAGAAGCTTCAATATCAGCCGAAATTACTTCAATAACGCCATTTAACATTACTTTTCCGTCTATCATTTCCACGGTAACCTCATCTCCCTGAATGGTAGTTACGGTAGTCCCCTCCAATAAATCACTAGCTGTAAATTTACCTGCTGCTACATGATAAAGTAAAACTTCCGTTAAGGCTTCACCTTCAGGCAAAACACTCAACGCTGCAAAAGCATCATTAGTAGGTGCAAACACTGTAAAGGGTCCTTCTCCTTGTAAAGTAGTTACCAAATCGGCTGCTTGTAATACCCCAACTAATGTTGAAAAATCATCAGAACTTGTTGCAATTTCTACAATTGAAGGTAATGGTGTTTCCTGAATTAATACCTTATCAATAACATGTACAATTCCATTGGAAGCTACAATATCAGCCATAATTAGTTGCACATTGCCATTAAGGAAAACTCCATCTTCTGTTTGTTCAATTGTAATAGTTTCTCCTTGCAGTGTAGTTACAGCTCCTGCCCCAATTAGATCTGCAGCGGTCAAACTTCCTGATGCCACATGATAGGTAAGCACTTCAACCAATGCATCGCCTTCAGGTAGTGCAGCTAATTCTACAAAAGCATCGTTTGTAGGTGCAAATACGGTAAACGATCCAGGTCCACTTAAAGTTTCTACCAAATTTGCTTGAGTTACTGCTGCAACCAAAGTAGATAATGATGGTGTTGCTACTGCTAAATCTACTATAGTAAGATCTGGTAAAGGTTGATCGTTTGGTGTTGCGGACCACGTACCTCTACTAAATCCAAGGAATGATCTTAACAAAAATTGACCTGCAATACTGCCGCTTTCATCTGGCTCACCTACGGCAATAACTAGTCCTAAACCTTGGATTCGAGTTATTATATACACGAAGCCATCTACAGTAAACGCTCCTCTAACTCCTGTTTTAATTCCATTAGGTAAAGTTAATTTTCCTCTGAAAATATTAAAATTCCTGAATTTTCCTGTAATCATTACATCAATATCTCCAGCAATTTCAGTTCCTCTAGAAGCCCCTCTAGTGATGCTTGCATTAAAATCTAAACTAAAGCTTTCTTCCGTTACATTTAATTCTTTTGCACCTGTATCGGATGAGGGTAAACTTTCCCCTTCCAAAAAGTTTTCGGAAATTTTCTCAAATTCATCGATTGATATAAGTTCTGATTCAGGCAGCGTTTCTGATACTTGTTCCTGTTCTTGATTTTGAAGGTCGGATGGATTTGCCTCTTTTTCACAGGAAACAGCCCCAATAAGTATAAGACTCAAAAATAAAAATTTTTGTAAGTGATTTGAAATAAGTGTTTTCATTTTGTGTTTTGTTAAATTATACACCAAATTTAACATCATGTTGTTTCTGTTTAATAAAACTTAATAAAAATTAAACAAACTATAGATTTAGACGAAATTCGATTTCAGAAAAACGAATATTTACAAATTAAATAACAAGAAATATCTTACAATCAGACAAAAAACAAAACCGTTAATTCTATAATAATTAGCGATTTTGATAAAAAAATAAGCCTAAAAGTAACAGTTATTAAATTAAAATCATTTCTATATGTCAATTTATCAAAAATAACTTAGCATATAATAATATGCGTTGTATAGTCATTTTTGAAATTTATTAGGTAATCCTTACGTTTAAATTTAAAAAAAATTAATTCATTGACTAAAACAGCTTTAAAAAATCAAAGAACCTTTCTTCTTTCTACAGAAGAATTAAATATTCAGTAAAAACAAAATATAAGCGAACTGAAAGTCATAATGAATATTATTTAACAGATAAATCACCCATTTACAAAAGGAAAATTTATAGAAATTTTAGTTATAAAGGGGTTAGAAAAAGAGAAATTCCTACTTCTAGGATAATCTATAAAAAAGGGAAACAGACCACAATTCAAACTAATCGAAAATTTCGAGGTAATTATTTAATATATATACAAATGTGCTGAAGAAATGGAAGCTCCTGAAATAAAAAAGCAAATACGAAACCACTGGAAAATATTACAGAAAACAATTAGACAATATGATTTTAGTAATTTATAGTACTACCTTTTTAAGAGTTATATAGTGGAACGTATTATCTATAATTAAAAAGGAAAGAAGCCTAAGCCTCTTTCCCCTTTCTTCTTTTTTTCTTCCTCCAAGGTGCATTCTTTTGCCAATCACCTGCCATAATACATCCATAAGGCACTACCTCATCGATTACTTTACCTAAGCCAAATTCTTCCATCTGGTTTCTTACGTTTTCTGCATTTTTATACGCACTTGGTAATTCTGTAATATCAATTTCATTAGAAGAGAATCGAATATCTAAACCTTGGGGTTCTTCTTTAAAAATTTCTCCAATAGTTCCTGTTTTGCTTTTTCTATGTTGGGTTCTACTGATATTTCTACCCGCTCCGTGAGGTGCAAAACCTAAGTTATTGACCGTAGTTTCCCCTTCTACAATCAGTACAGGTTCTGACATATTTAATGGAATTAATCTTGGCCCTGTAATATCTGGCATAAACTTTTTATCCAATGGTCTAGATCCTTTTGCGTGGTAAAATAAATCTCCATCTTTAAACACAAAATTATGCTCATTCCAAAGTCTGTTTTCTACTTCAATATCTAAGGTTTTGGCTACTGAATCATGAATAACCTCATGATTTGATTTTGTCCAATCTCTTATAGTCTGTAAAGCATTCCAATACGTTTGTCCTTCTTGAGTATTAAAAGGAATCCAAGCATTCTCTTTTAAAGTTTCTGGAGATAAATCTTTTCTGAAACGTTCCGCTATTTTCATTCCCTTAGTATACAATCTCGCTCCTGGTCCTCGTGAACCATGATGAGTTACCATCATCGTGTTTCTTGTTTTTTTAGATTTCCCGACAAACAAAAAATGATTTCCATCTCCTTGAGTTCCCAAATGAGCTCTAGCTCCCTGAATCATTTGCTTATCTTTCAGAAAGTGATTTCCTTCAAAAGCTTCTAACAATTCTTGTGGGAATCCAAAGCGACACCTCCGCAAGCTGGATTGGTGCGATCTTTTTTGTCAAGAATTTGGTATCACTACTAAAAATAGCTAAGAAATTAGCTGTTTTTTATCATTTATTGGTAAATAGGGCACCGCTCCAATACCCAATCAAGCTAATGGAACTTCAAATAAGAATCACATGGGAATATTTTGAAAAGATTTTTGCTAAGCAAACGAATTTCAATTTTTTGACTTAAACAAAAATCAGCAAGCCCTAAATATCACTTAGTATAAACTTTTTAATGACGAAAATTAATGCCCTCAACTAAAAAAAGCCTCAAATAAATTGAGGCTTTTGGGACAAAAAAGGTGACTTTATTTTATTGTTTCACCACTTTATATACCTGGGATTGGCCTCCAATATATAACTGTACAAAGTAAATACCAGGGCTAAATTTACCCATAGAAATTTTACCTGTATACTCTATTTTTTCAACTAGTACTTTACCTTCCAAATTAACTATTGAATATTCAAAATCCTTAGGTGAGTCTATAGTAAGTATATCATTTACAACTGGATTTGGATAAAACTTAATTTGACCTGCTAGATCCGCATCAAATTCAGGCGTACTAAGTGCTGGGTCGTCATCTAAGGTTAGATAAAAGGATTCGATATTAACTGGTTCCTGTCTCCTTTGTTCCACCTAAAGCGATTGCTACATCTTGTAAATCACCTCCAAATTCAATTCCAGGAATACTAACTATTTGATAACTATCCAAACCACCAGTGTTAGGAATTACTTTTGTAGCCAATGTAGTAGTACCTGCATCACGTTGAAGTACAAACAAATGCCCTGCTGATGCTGATGAAACTACTATTTGAACAGTGTAAGTCCCCGTAGTTTTTATAAATCCATTAGCATGTACTACTACTGATTCGCCAGCTTTAAAACCTGTTAAAATACCTTCTCCATCAAACGAATCTACACTCAATCCTGGGGATATAAAGTCAATTCTTGATTTTGTTGCAGCATCTAACTGTGTTGGCTTTTCAACTTCAAATTTTGTTCCTGCTCCATTAGGCACTAATGCACTATCAACAGGACCTTCTTCAATAACCTCAGCTGGCTCACATGATCCAAAACTATCTGTATTCCAATTTTCAACTATACATTTTACAAAATTTCCTGAAATTGTTAGTTCATCATTCAATAAACCGTCAATACTTTTGTTTCCTTGAATAACTGACGCACCTTCAAATTTATCAGATATTGACCAGTTGGCATGACTTATATTATTTTCTTTCATGAACTGCATCCATTTCTGAGTTTCATCACCTGCCACTGCGCCATCTCCACTTGCTTCAACTGTTCCCCACTCGGTAACAAATAATGCAATTCCTTTATCTAAAGCGCTTTTTGCTGCGCCTCTTAAAGCAATATGCTCTGGCTGACCTGCATAAAAATGTAACGTATAAGCCACATTTAAATTTTGAGAAGCACTAAAACCTAAATCTGCTTTTGTGATTGGATTATCTGCTGCTGCTCCTACTCCTTGAGAAAACCCTGGAGTACCCACAATAATCATATTATCGGGATCAATTTCTCTAATTGCCTTAATCACATCAATAGCATAAGGTTTAATAACTTGAGACCATGTTTCTGTAAATTGTCCAAATGCAGCACCATCAATATTATTTGCTCTGTTTTTTGCTAAACCAATTGGCTCATTAAATATTTCGTAAATAATATGATCATTATTTCCGTAAGTCCTTGCTATTTCTGTAAAAAACTCAATAGCTTCATCTTTATAAAAATGTGCAAAATGAGAATGGAAATCAACTAATACATAAATATCATTTGCAATAGCTGCGTCTATTATCGTTTTAACTTTTGCTAATTCTCCCTCAGGATTATTAAAATACCCTCTTCCACTTGGATTTACTACTCGCGAATCAGGAAAACCAGCACTTGTAGGTGGTACACCACCATCACCATCAGCTTCCTCAACAGCCATAGCTGCTCTTACAACGCCTGCCTTCCAATTTTGAGCTAAATGATCCACAACTTCTTTTGTGTAAAATTTACCTCCAACTGTTTGAAATCCACTCCAAAACATGCTGTTTCCAGCAACACTGAAAGGAACTCCGTTTTTATTTTCAATTTGATTTCCGTCTACTTGCATTCGACCATTTGTACTAACAACACCTTGAGCTAGGGCAATTGATGCTGTTAATAAGGAAGAAAAAAGAGTAATTATGCTTTTTTTCATAAATTAAAGATTGTTGTATAGTTTTTAATTGTGCATGCATAACGTTGACTTACAATTTAAATTTTACGCTTATTTGTAAGAAAAATAACCCAACTACCTACATTAGCAATTATTTTTATATAAAATAAAACCCTAAACAACATTTAATCCCACAAAAAATGTTTTAAATCTAAATTGAAACCCCTAAAATGCTTGTTAGAAAAAAAATATTACAACTGAAATACCAAAAAACCCAAGAACTCTTACAAAAACATGATATATAATTGAATATTAATTAACTAATAAACATCAACAAAAACAAAAATCGCTATAAATACATAATATTCGACAACAAGAATATTTTAATTTAAGTATCAAATTAGTTTTAAAAGTTATTTTAAAATAATCTTCTCCTTTTTTTCATGCTTTGGTCATAGATTGATTTGTTTTAACTTATTAATTATAAAATACCGTTATACCAGTTTTGATTTAAAATTAATCAAATAAAATTTACTTTTTTTTGATTGGACAATAAAAAAATATAAGCATAATCTTAGCTACAGTATTGTCGTATTTTAAAGTATCAAACAAAAAGAACTATTCTGAATAGATAATTTAATGTCGGAAACGGTATTATTTTAGTGTTTTCCTTTTATAGTATATTAAAAACACAAAAAACGTTTAAAAATTTTACTTTTTAAACGTTTTCCACTTCATAAACTAAAACTAACTAATAAATATCTTGTTTTAAATAGCAACAGTAACTCTACATTTGTTTAAATATTCGTTTGGGCTGCACCCGTATTTTTTTCTGAAAATCTTTGAAAAGTAGCTTCTACTACTAAATCCTATAGTATATACTATTTGCGATACGTTAAGATCCGTATTTTTAATTAATCGTTCTGATTCTTCAACACGCAAATTTTTTATGTAATCCGTTACCGTTCTGTTGTATAAAAGCTTAAAGCCTTCCTGTAATTTTGCTGCTGATATTCCTGTCTGATCCATCAACATATCAATGCTATACGGTTCAGCAACATTATTTTTTATATGCTCTCCAAGTTCTTGAATTGTAGATAGCTCTCTTCTAGTTAAAGAACTTGCGTGAAGCGTTTTATTTTCAATATCTTTTTTGTGATGTTGTATTTCCATACCTAAAATTAGTTGTACTGTTCCTTCAATTAAAAGTTTTCGAACAATACCCGTTTCAGTAATATCATTTAAAGCATTTATTTGTGAAGAAATTTTCAAATTAATTGAACCAAAATAAGCAAACTTATTATTCTTCATTTTTTCTGAAAATAATGAATGTACCTTAGCTATCATTGGCGAAGGCGGTGTATCTATTATATTACAAATTGAAATTAAAATGAAACGAGTGGCTGTATTTGCTCTAAAGCTTAATTTTATATCTTCAGTTTTATGCGCTACAATTGCCGTCTGAAATTCGTTTAAAGGATTTATTATGTTTGAATCGCCAAAAGATTGACCTAAATTTCCTTTTTGACAGTATAAGAAATTGACTGCGTTGTAATTTTTAGGAGGAAATCCTATTGAAAATTGTTGTTTTGAAATAATATTAAATTCAAAAAAGAATTCATTTTTTCTAATTTCAATTGCTTTTACCGCACCTTTTACTTTTAAATTATTAAGATTCATTACGTACTCACCAAATTTTTGATGAAACTCCCCTCCAAATTGTTTTTCAATGGTTTTAAAAAAATTCTTTGACTTTGATAATTTTAATGCAGCTTCCATACTATTAATTTTTTGAGTGTTACTTCGTTTGTGGTTACAAAGTTCGTGTTATAGTGCACCTTTTTTGTTACACAATTTTTCGATTTTGTTACACAATTTTTTGAAAATGCTGGATTTTGAGACTTTTATTGTAAAAAAAATGTTAAAATAAATAAAACAGCTAATTATATTCAATTAATCAGTATCGTATAGTATCATAAAAAAAATAATCAGGGCTTAAATCCAAAAAAATAGATTTAAGCCCTGATTACTATAAAGAGTATGGTACGTTATTATCCTATATTTTTAATAAAAAGTTTTCTCTTTTCAAATTAGAGGTATGGTATTGCCAATTAATTTTGAGTACTTCCTTAATAGCTGATTTTAATTTTTTAAAACTATTGGGTTTATTTATATATACGTTAGCACCAAGTACAAAAGTTTTTTCAATATCCTTATCCGAGCACGAGGTAGAATAAATAGCCACGGATAACTTGTCCAAAAGGTCATTTTTTCTAATTTCGGTAAGACATTCCAAACCATTTTTGATAGGCATATTCAAGTCCAAAAATATTACTTGTGGTAAATTTTGGTCTGGTATAGTAATATAATCTATAAACTCTTGTCCGTTGGTAAACATAGACAAGTTGGTGTTCATGTTGATTTCATCAATAGCTTCTTTAAAAAAAGTTCTATCATCTTCATCATCATCTACTAGTACGATATTTAATGGATCCTTAATCATAAGGTAATAATGATTTAATTAGTTAAAGCCTTGCGTTGGGCAATAATTTTTTGAAATAATGTTGGTGTTATTCCAGTTGTTTTTTTGAATTGACGCGACAAATGCGCTACACTACTGTAACCTAATTGAAAAGCAACTTCTGTTAAGGTTAAACTTTCGGTAGTTAATAATTCTTTTGCTTTGTCAATTTTTGTTATAATTGTAAAATTTTCAATAGATGAATATGTGTTTTCAGAAAATAAATTTGATAAATATGCGTATGAATACCCAAGCCTTTCCGCTAAATAATCTGAAAAATTTTGAGTTATTGTTTCATTGGAGTTAATCATTCCATTGATTGTATCTTTTATTTTTTGAACCAATTGTGTTTTGTGATCATTTATGATACTAATACCGTACGTTGAAAGCAAAATAGTAAGTTCTTCCATTTTTTTCATATTTACGGGCTGCAAAAATTCAACTTCACCAAATCCATTTATTTTATATGGAATAGCTAGTTTATTAAGCTGTTCCTCCAACACACTTTTAAATGTAACATTAATATCATACTTTAGTTGTAATTTCATTGTTCTATTAGTTTGATAAAATGTTTAATCTTTTTTTTAAATGATTACACAAATATAAAGTTTATATATTCAATATTATAATTTAATTTTGCTGTTATAGTGATATTATGGACTCTATCGAGCAAATAAGTTAGATAAATACTAATTTGTTTGTTGATTATAGGTCCTAATTAAATAAAAAAATACATTCGATTTCAAAAATACTTATGTCAAACACTTCAATTACAGACATGTCAACTGACAATTCACAGTTATTTATTAATATTTTTTCAAACACTATTGACGGCATTTTAATTACTGACGCAATATCTGGAAATTCCGATGAAATAATCATTAAATACGGAAATAAAGTTTTTTGCGATATGTTCCATATTTCTGAAAAAGATATTAAAGGAAAAAGTTTTAAAAGTTTACCCCAGTCTGAACGAATTTTTTATATTTTAAATGAACTCACATTAAGTAATACTAAAATAGAAACACAAAGGATTCCCTTAATAAATTATGGAATTGAAGGTGAATTTTATGATTTTGAGCTGGACATTATCCCCATATTTGAATTGCAACAATTAAGTAAATGGGCATTAACGTTTAGAGATGTGTCCGACAGAGTGGCTCCAATGGTTAGTAAGCTAAAGCAAACGGAAAGCTTTAATAAAATCATTTTAGAAAATAGCCCTGATTGTTTAAAAATTTTAGATAATGAAGGAAAACTAAAATTCATGAATTACAACGGCTTATGCCAAATGGAAATTGATAATTTTGAAGAGTTTGAGGACAAATACTGGTGGGATTTGTGGGGAAAGGGAAATGAAAATATAGTTAAAAAGGCAGTTGATAAAGCTATTCATGGAGATGTTGCTCAATTTACTGCCTACTGTCCTACTGCAAAAGGTACTCCTAAATGGTGGAACGTTAATGTTATACCAGTGGTTAACGACGAAAAGCAAGGAGTTTATCAGTTACTGTCAGTGTCAAGGGATATTACTGAACAAAGACGAATAGAAGAAGAAATTAAGGATCATAATAAAAACTTAGAAAGTAAGGTTGTTGAACGGACACAAGAGCTGATACTAAAAAATGTAGAATTGGAAAGAATTAACTCTGAAATGGAGTTGTTTAATAGAGTAGCCAGCCATGATTTGCAAGAACCACTCCGAAAAATACAAATGTTTACTAGTCGTATTATTGATTCCGACGATAAGCTGGGAGATGCTAAAGGACAATTCGATAAAATAATGGCTACCACTAAGCGCATGCGCAGCATGATCCAGTCTTTACATGAATTTACCGCAACTAAGGATACTGATGAATCTAAAGAAGACTGTCAATTACCAATAATAATTAATAAGGCCATTGAAGATTTGGAAGATGAAATTAAAATATCAAATGCCCAAATTTACTTTGAGGATCTTCCAATGATTAGAGGGTACAAAACGCTACTGTATCAATTGTTTCGAAATTTGATTCAGAACAGTATAAAATATGCCAAAAAAAATGTTCATCCTGTAATCAAATTTTCATATTCAGTTATTGATGAAGATGAAATTTTGTTTGAAAATGCTTCTAAAGCAAAAGAGTTTCATGAAATTTTAGTGAATGATAACGGTATTGGCTTTGATAATTCGTATTCTGAAAAAATATTTGAACCCTTTGAACGCTTACACGGAAAGCATGAATATTCCGGAACTGGGATTGGCCTATCTATTTGTAAAAGTATTATGCTGAATCACAAAGGTTGGATTATGGTTGATTCTGAACCAGGAATTGGAAGTACTTTTAAATTGTATTTTCCAAAATATTCTTAAAAAAAAGAGACTGCCATTATGAACAGTCTCTTTTTGTAATAAAAAATAAATATTAGTTAACTGAAGCGGATAATTCAGAACCTGCTTTAAACTTAACAACATTTTTTGCAGCAATTTTAATTGTCTTTCCAGTTTGCGGATTTCTTCCATCTCTAGCAGCTCTTTCAGAAACTGACCAAGATCCAAATCCAACAAGTGATACACGGTCACCCTTCTTTAACGTTTTCTCTACATCACCTAAGAAAGTTTCTAGAGCAACTTTAGCTGCAGCTTTAGTGATACCTGCACTTTCAGCCATGCTTTCAATTAATTCTGTTTTGTTCATAATTAACGATTTAAAATTAGTATAGTGTTTAATCCAATTCGATTATACAATCACAAATTTATATGCTTTTTCCTCTCATACAAGTCGTAGCCTACGTTTTAGGGGCTTTTGTTAATAAAACATTAATATTGTTAATAAAAGCAAGGCTTTTACCCTGCTTAAAACGTTTGAAATGGGGCCGTTTTAGTCAAAAAACGCGTTTTTATCAAAAGAAAACCCATTAAGTAAATCTTTAATTTCCATTGCTTTTTTGCCAGGAAGCTGCATCTTATTTATAAAAATACATCCTCCATTGACAAACACTTTCACCTTTTTATCAATTTCTATAATGGTACCATAAGTTTCATTGTGTTGCTTTTTCTCAAAAGAAATACTTAAAATTTTGACTTTTTGCTTTTTGTTCTTGTCGTTTAAAAAACACCATGCTGAAGGATAAGGACTCAGTCCTCTTACTAAATTATAAATTTGTTGTCCTTGAATGGACCAATTGATTTTGGTATTTTCTTTAGTTAGTTTGTAGGCTGTTTTAGGTTCTCTTTCGGGTTGAATAGTTGTTTTCACTTTGCCACTTTCAATCAAATCAACAGTTTCTAGCACTAATTGTGCTCCTTGATTCATTAATTTGTCATGCAGCTCCCCTGCTGTTTCTATTTCTGAAATTGGTATTTGCTGTTGCAAAATTATATTCCCTGTATCTATTTTCTCATCAATGAAAAATGTGGTATTTCCCGTTAAGGTTTCTCCATTAATTACTGCCCAATTTATTGGAGCTGCGCCCCTATACTCAGGCAATAATGAAGCGTGCAAATTAAATGTACCAAATTTTGGCATGGCCCATACCACTTTTGGCAGCATTCTGAATGCTACAATAATTTGCAAATCTGCTCGCAATGCTTTTAAATCTTCTAAAAAAATTTCAGATTTTAAATTAGTAGGCTGAAAAACTGGCAGTTGCACTGATTCGGCATACAATTTTACTGCGGAAGCTTTCAGTTTTTGCCCTCTTCCTGCTGGTCGGTCAGGAGCAGTAATTACTCCTACTACATTGTAATTATTTTCAACCAAACTTTTTAAGGAAGCCACTGCAAAATCAGGCGTGCCCATAAAAACTATATTTAGGTTTTTCATGCTCAATTTAATTTATAGGTATTATCAGGTTGGATGGCTATGTTGCCTTCATTTAATAAACTTTGCAATATACGAATAAGGTCAACTTCTGCGTATTTCAAATCAGCTAAAATAGTACGCGAATCTTTAGGTTTTTCTGAAAGTATATTTTTTATCTGCTCCTTAATAGCATGGTCATTAGTAGTACTTACTTTTTTATTTCTTTTTGTACAAACTGAACATATCCCACAATCACCAGATTGTTCTCCAAAATAATTTAATAGCTGCACAGATTTACATCTTTCGTTATTCTCCACGTAAGTGATTACATCTTTTATTTTGTTTAATTTATTTGCTAAATGTCCTTTTATAAATTTTGATACACTATTTATGGCTCGTTCATCTTCCCTAGGTTGTAAATACACTAATTGACAATCATAACGTTCATTATGAAAATATAAAATCTCCTGATCTGACAATTTTTTAAGTTTTGCTACCAATTCATTTAAAGATATCTTTAGTGCTTGAGAAATTTTTTCTAAATCGACCTGAACCCTTTCCACATAAACTCCTGGGTAATTTCTACCAATTTGACTAAACAAGGCTTCAAAAGTTGGGTTTTGATCAATGAAATTGTTCAGTGTACTTATCGAAATTAAAATTTGAATTTCGATAGCTTCTTTAAATACTTCGGTAAAACTTAATATTCCATTTTTATCTAAAATTTTAAATGTAGCATATACTTTGGACTTTGATAGTTGGTAACGTTCACAAAACTTTGAAAACTCAATATAATAGGGCGTTTCTTCTCCTTCGCCATAACTAATTTGCAAATAACTAGATAATTTTCGGTATACAAATTTTATAAATTCAATATCAGGAGTTTGCGCTAAATACTGATCTTTTAGCTTTTGGACTGCATTGCCTGTTTGCAATAAAAGTGCAAAAGCTGGTTTTCCATCTCTTCCCGCTCTTCCTGCTTCTTGAAAATAACTTTCGATACTTTGGGGGATATGCATGTGCACTACCGTGCGAACGTCTGGTTTATCAATCCCCATTCCAAAGGCATTAGTTGCTACCATTACTTGTACTTCATTATTAACCCACAATTTAAAATTTGATTGTTTTGTTTTTGAGTGAAGCCCCCCATGGTAAGTAACTGCACGGATATGGTTTTCTGAAAGGTAAGCAGCTATTTTTTCGGTAGATTTTCTTCGGGGCACATACACAATAGTCGCTCCCTTTTGTCTGTTTACTATTTGTAATAAAATATGCTTTTTGTCGCTAGTTTTGTAGATCCCATAACTCAAATTACGACGTTGGTATGAAGTTTTAAAAAAGTTGGGAGTTTTAAATGCTAACTGTTCAATAATGTCTTGCTGCACAGTTTTTGTTGCTGTAGCAGTCAAAGCAATTACGGGCGTATTTGGCACCAACTCACGCACTTTATTTAGCTGTAAATAAGCAGGTCTAAAATCATGACCCCATTGCGAAATACAATGTGCTTCGTCAACAGCAATTAAGGATACATTCATTTTTTGAATACGCTCTTTAACAATTTCTTGTTGCAAACGTTCCGGTGAAACGTATAAAAATTTGTAATTTCCATGAATACAATTATCCAGTAACACATCCAAATCCGAAAAAGAAGTGCCACTGGCTAAAGACATTGCCTTTATGCCTCTTTCCTTTAAATGTGATACTTGATCTTGCATTAATGCTACTAAAGGCGAAATCACCAAACAAATACCGTTACTTATTAATGCGGGAACTTGATAACAAATTGACTTCCCGCCTCCGGTCGGCATAAGGACTAAGGTATCCTTTTTGTCAATTACTGATTGTATGATTTCAAGTTGTTTTGGTCGAAAACGATCATAACCCCAAAATTTTTTAAGTATTTGCTCTGGAGTTATCATTTACAATGTGCTAAAATAAAAGATATTCGGTCGGCTACCGTTCCAAATGGCACTTCAATAATATAATGCCCATAATTGCTGTACGTATTTTTTAAAAATTGGTAAACACTTTTAGCTTGTTCATAGGTTTCATAGCGCTCCTGATCTTGAGTATAAATTTCGTTCCATGGCGGAAGTAAAAAAACCAAATCATATTTATTTTTCATACAAATTGAAGAAAAATTTGTTGGAACGGACTGATTTGCATAATTCATATATGCCACTACATCATGTAATCCTCTATCATAAAAGCTCAGTGATTGTTCAGTATTATTAGCTGCGTTAAACTGAAGGAGCCTACTCTTTAAAATTTCCTCATTAAAAGCTTCTGGGTGTGTCAAAAAAGGTTGTTCAATTCCTTTTTTTTGCGCTTCGCGAATTAATTCTCTAGAAACTTCATGTAAACAATAGTAACCCTGATTTTTTAACTCATTGATTAATGTCGTTTTTCCTGAACTAGGTCCTCCTGATAAAACTATTCTTTTGCTCGGCACGTGTTTTTTTGCTAATTTCAGAATAATTTCTTTGAAATGAAAACTATTCACCTTTGACACTTTTAAAAAATGTCTTAAAATCTGTTATACTTCCGGTTATGATTTTAAATTCCAAAAATAACTATTTGATTTTTTATTGAAGATTTTAAGCCCTACAAAAGATATTTGAGGCCTACTAGTTTTTATCCATTTAGGTGAATGTAAAAAATCGATTCAAAACAATCTTCTTGTGTCTTTTGTAAATAACACTTAATCTAATAACCATTATTATTAAAAATAAACTGATTCACTGAAACGAATGAATATCCAAATACGCTCAATCAATTTCTATATATTCAGATTTCCCACCAGACAAATCACCATTTAACCAATTCCAGTCAAAATTTAGCTTTAATTTTCCGTCAGTCGTTTTCGAAACCACACCTTCTGACCTACCTGCTTTCAACTCTCCTTCAATTGTTAAACACTGATACAAGAGTTCAATTTTTGAACTTTGCAATTCTTTCCCTATTATAAATCCTTCTAACACGCAACCTCCTTTATATTTTGCAGTAATAGTTTTTCCTTTTTGAAAATAATGAAAAATTGTTTTATCTGATGACAATCCATTTTCATTTTTAACAGTCACAATTTTTTTGTTATCTAAGTCCATTTAAATTTTTAAATTTGGTTCCTTTATAGGTAAAAATGATGTTATATTTTGATTACTTACTTCTAAACTAAGTTCTAAAAAAATTTAGAATAAATATTAAAATACATAATCCCAACCTACTCCCTAAAAATTTTCTCTATTTTACGGTTTTTTGCTAGTTCATCAACCAATTTATCCAAGTATCTGCATTGCTTGTATACTTTAAATTCATCGCTGATGGTTTCAATTCGGTAACCGCATATGGTACCTGTAATTAAGTGTGCCTTTGGATGAATATTTGCGCGTTCAAAAAAAACTTTAAAAGTCCATTTTTCCTTAATACATTTATTAATGTTAGTAGCATTAAATCCTGTTAACCACTCAATAACTTGAATTAATTCCGCCTCCGTCCTGCCTTTTTTGATTACCTTAGCAACGTAATGCGGATACACAGAGGCAAAAGTCATTGCTTCTATTTTTTTGTTTTTTGCAGCGGTTACTTCCATAGTATTTCAATTTACAAATTTTAGTTATGATTTGGTGTTACCACAAATAAATCATACTATTTGGTGCCCACACCTTTGCCTAAAACTGAAACCCATTAATTTGTTTTAAAGCTTCGCCTATAGCAAAACTTACTGCATTGGCTATGTTAAAACTACGCACTTTTCCTGTACTCGGGATTGATACATGATTGTTGTAAAGTGCCAATATTTCAGGCTCTAACCCTTTAGATTCTCTTCCAAAAACCAACCAATCTCCCTCTTTATATTTTGGCGCTAAAAAACTTTTTTCTGTGTTTGAAGTAAACAAAAATACCCTACTGGCATCCTTAATTTGTGCTTTCCACGCTTCAAAATTTTTGTATTCGGTCACTTGCAACTCTGGCCAGTAATCCAATCCTGATCGCTTTAGGTTTTTATCAGTGATTTCAAATCCCAGCGGATGTACCAAATGTAAGTGACAATTAGTACCCACACACAAACGACCTATATTCCCTGTATTATTAGGTATTTCGGGATGAATAAGGACAATGTTTATCATATCACGTTTGGGTTAGCTCTTAGTAATTGGTTTTTGGTGAAAATAAGAAAAAATGGTATTAGTATACTTTATTTTTATTCAAACTTGAATTCTTTGAAATTGACACCTAACCTAATCTACCTTTTATTTGTTTTCTTGAACTTTCTGCTAATTCTTTACAGTCTATAATTTTATTAAGTACCGAGCGTTTCAGTTCGGGTTGATACAGGCAATAAAAAACTTCGGCTATGGTGGGGTTATTAGACTTTTCAACAAGTAATTGCATTTTATCTTCTGGCTTAACCATTCCCTTTTGTAGTACGCGCACGTATATTCCTGAAAAAGTGGTGTTGATAAATTGCTTTAAAATTCCGGAATCCCCCATTTTATGACCAAATTTAAAGCATGGTTGCCTTGGTTGTGAAATTTCTACTTTTGCCTCCCCTATTTTGTACTGATTACCTACAAAAATTTCTTGCTCATTTAAACCTTTAACTGTCAAATTTTCTCCAAACATACCGTATTCCCACTCCAAGTTAGGATATAAAGCTTTCCAATAAGTGTAAAAATCGGCGCTATACAAATAGCAGGCTTTGTCTACACCTCCGTGGAAACGCCTGTCCACCACATGGTCATCATCTACATCTTCGGTTCCCAAAAAAATACCACTAACTACTGATTTTTTATAAATACCTGTTTTTACTATTTTTCCCTTGTAATTTATTTCAGTTACCTTACCTATGTTTGTTGCTATAATTTTCATCATTCTATTCAAATGTAACCTTATTTAAAAACAAGCCTGATGCTTGAGCAATATGTTCTAATTTTATTCTGTGTATTTTAGGATTTAAAGTACGTTTTACAAAATCAATATCTATTTTTCCTTTTCCCAAATCAAACAATACGCCCATCATTAACCGAATTTGATTGCGCTTAAATCCTGCACCCTTAACAATTAAAATATAAGTGTTTTCTGGAAAAAAATTTGCTTTGTATACCTCATTTTTTGTGAGGCAACAATGAGTAATGTTTCCTTTAGTTATGGTGTTTTCATTTGATCTGTGTGCGTAAGACCAAAAATCATGTGTTCCCTCAAATAATTTTGCTGCCTGTTGCATTAAAGGAATATTTAATTCCTGCTGAATATTAACCATAAATGGTGCACAAAAAGGATGGAACTTTTTACCTACCGCAAACAAATACTGATATTCTTTAACCTTTGGATGCTGAATGATATTAAAATCCTTAGTGGTTTCTTTAATACCTAGTGCACGAATATCAGGAGGTAAATTTAAGTTGAGTAATGGAAAAAATGCCTCCAAATCCAGTTCAAAGTCATCAACAAATAACTCAACGTATGATTGTCTTGCGGAAACCATAGCATCCGTCCTGCCTACGGAAAGTGTTTTGAATTTAACGCCATTGTCCAACACATATTTTAATGTCCTTTCCAGCATACGTTGAATGGTATTCACTTCAGGCTGTTTTTGCCAGCCGTGGTATCGAAATCCTAAATATTGAATCTCTATCAAATAAAAATAGCGCTTTCTCATCATACCCAACAAAAATAAGTAGTCCTTGCTTAATGAAAATCTTTACCACACAATTTTTTTGCTTTAAAAAGTCTTCAAATTTAAATAACAACTATTCTAGTATAACTTTCAAAATCCAAACCCCTTAATTCTCGCAACATTAGTATTTCTTCTTGCGAAAGCAATAGACTAAAAAAGTATCAGCTGTAAAATTTGTATGCTTTTCGGTATTAGGTAAACTTGGTTATAGCGACTAAATTTAAAATTCATTAATTTTATAGAAAATCCATTGTAATTATGCTTCAGGTTTTTAAAACTTTTACAACTGCCAGCTTGAATACCATAAATTGGGTATGGAATTGTATTACTTTTTCAGTGCCTTGGTACTCCAACTATTTTTGGGGATTAGTGTTAATTTCATTATTGGTTTGGGGTATTGAAATTTTATTTCCATGGCGCAAAAATCAAGCTATTTTCAGGAAAGATTTTTGGTTAGATGCTTTTTACATGTTTTTCAATTTTTTTGTTTTTGCCATTATTATCAATGGTTTTTACAAAGTTATTGAAAGTGGTTTTGCAAACCTTGGCATTCACATAAATTCGTTAAGTGTTATTCCTATTTCTAATTGGCCTTTAGGGTTGCAATTACTTGTATTTTTTGTAATACTCGATTTTTTTCAGTGGTTTACACATACGCTATTACACAAATATCATTTTTTATGGAAATTCCACAAAGTGCACCACAGTGTAAAGGAAATGGGATTTGCTGCTCATTTACGTTACCATTGGATGGAAAATATATTGTACAAGCCCTTAAAAACATTTGCTGTAATGCTCTTAGGGGGTTTTGAACCCGAACAGGCCTATATTGTCCATTTTATTGCTATTGCTATTGGACATTTCAATCACGCAAACATAAAAATTACTTGGGGACCTTTAAAATATGTGTTGAACAATCCTGTAATGCATTTGTATCATCACGCATACAAACTGCCTAAAGGGACTTATGGAGTTAATTTTGGTATCAGCTTAAGCTTGTGGGATTACATTTTTAAAACCAACTACATCCCAGAAAACAGCGGCACTATTGAAATTGGTTTTAAGGGAGATCATAAATTCCCAAAAAGTTTTACTGATCAAGCGGCGTATGGCATTTTTAAAAGATCAAAATAGTTGTGGTTAAACTTGCCTGCTTACTCTTATTTTTTGCAAACAAGAAATAAATATAAAATTAAAAGTACTTTTATGCTTTCGCAGAAGTAATCCATGTATACAAACGCAACAAAAAAGCACCATCATTTTATGATTTACAAACCCTATGGCTACCTAAGCCAGTTTGTAAATAATGGTCCAAAAAAAGCACAAAAAAAACTTTTGGGAACCCTTTACAATTTTCCTGAACATGTAATGTCCGTGGGAAGACTAGATGAAAAATCTGAAGGTTTATTATTTATTACCACCAATGGAAAAATTAGTAATGCTATTAATAGTAGTGCGTACGAAAAGGAATACTATGCCCTGGTCGACGGTGCAATTTCGGCTCAAGCCATAAAAAAATTACAAAACGGTGTTGAAATAGGCTTTAACGGCATAAAATATCAAACTAAACCTTGTAAAGTGAATCTACTTAAGGCGGAACCTGTATTACCCTTGCGGGAGAAAAAAATTAGAGATGCACGACACGGTCCCGTTACATGGATTTCAGTAACGCTTACTGAAGGCAAATTTAGACAGGTACGTAAAATGACTTCGGCGGTAGGTTTTCCTACCCTGCGTTTGGTCAGAGTGCGCGTAGGGAATGTACGCATTAAAACAATGCAATCTGGGGAAGTCATTCCTTTAATGCAATCACCATTGGAAATACTATAAAAGTTATAGCATATTTAACAATTTACTGATAAATACAGAGGGTTAATACTCGTTTCATTAACTAACCAACAACAGTAAACGATCCTGTTATTACCTTTATAAAATGTAAAATTTATAAATAAATTACTGCAAAGTTTTAGTAGACTTACACTGGTTCTAATATTAATTTGCTCAAATTAAATCAAAATTAATGTTGCAAACAGTATAATGATTAAAATAAAAATGGTAACATTTTTCTAATGTTACCCATTTTTATTTTAATTCTGTTATTTTAAAAAAAATATAAAAATTTTATACTAATTTTTTCCAAACTAGCAGCACTAATATCATGATGAGAAGAATGTCCTACCACCTCGCCATTTTTTAAAGCAATTAGCTGGGGTGACTGGTGCATTACACTAAATTTTTCAGCAATTTTTAATGAAATAGGTCTAAAATTTAACAAATCCAAATAGTAAATATCCACTTGATCTTCTAAACTATAAGTAGCTTCAAACTGTTTTATAACCATACTACTGATTCCACATCGCGTTGAATGTTTAAAAATAACTTGTGGCTTTGACTTTGATTTCTCTTTAATTTCATCTAATTGAGACATTTCAGTTAAAGGAATCCAAGGAAATTGCTTTTTAGGTTCTTTTGCTTTCTTATCTTTTGATCTACTAAATAATCCCATAATACATTTATTTGATTCAAAAGTCGTAAAAAAATACGTTTCTTACAATTTGTAAACTTTAATAGTTAAATAAAAAAGTGGAATTTTAAAACTAAAAAAAGACAAAAAGTCAGTTGAAATACGCTAAATATAGACATTATGACATTTAAATATACTAGGCACAACAATTGAATAAGGTTGAGAAAACATAAAAAACTATGAATTTTAATAATTATACTATAAAATCGCAAGAAGCCATTCAACAATCGCAACAGATTGCACAAGGCTTTGGTCATCAGCAAATAGAAAATGAACATATTTATAAAGGAATCAGTGAAGTTGACGAAAATGTATTGCCTTACTTATTAAAAAAACTACAAGTAAACCAGCAACTATTAAATCAGATTTTGGATAGCACTTTACAGAGTTTCCCAAAGGTTGAAGGTGGTCAATTGCAATTAAGCAGTACTGCAAATACGACTCTTTTGGAAGCTAGTACGCTTGCTAAAAAAATGAATGATGAGTATGTTTCTATTGAACACTTATTGCTAGCTATTTTTAGTTCTAAAAGTAAAATTGCACAAATTTTAAAGGATCAAGGGGTTACTAAAAAAGCACTTAATACTGCTATTGAGCAAGTGCGCAATGGAGAGCGTGTGACTTCGCAAAGCGCCGAAGACACCTACCAATCACTTAATAAATTTGCCAAAAATTTAAATGAGCTTGCTGAAACTGGAAAATTAGATCCTGTTATTGGTCGTGATGATGAAATACGTCGAGTACTTCAAATTCTTTCCCGTAGAACAAAAAACAATCCTATGTTAGTAGGGGAACCTGGCACGGGTAAAACTGCTATTGCAGAAGGCCTTGCACATAGAATTGTGGCTGGTGATGTCCCTGAAAACCTTAAAGAAAAGCAATTATTTTCATTAGACATGGGTGCTTTAATTGCTGGTGCAAAATATAAGGGTGAATTTGAAGAACGACTCAAATCAGTAGTAAAGGAAGTAACATCATCTGATGGAAATATAATTCTTTTTATTGATGAAATACACACGCTTGTAGGAGCTGGTGGAGGTCAAGGCGCTATGGATGCTGCTAATATTTTAAAACCTGCGTTGGCCAGGGGCGAACTCAGAGCTATTGGAGCTACCACCTTGGATGAATACCAGAAGTATTTTGAAAAAGACAAAGCACTTGAACGTCGATTCCAAAAAGTAATTGTTGATGAACCAGATACCGAAAGTGCTATTTCCATTTTACGAGGTATAAAAGACAAATATGAAACCCACCACAAAGTGCGCATTCTGGATGAAGCTATTATAGCCGCAGTAGAACTTTCACAACGTTATATTTCCAATCGATTTTTGCCGGATAAAGCAATTGACCTTATGGATGAAGCGGCTTCAAAATTACGAATGGAAATTAACTCCAAACCAGTTGAACTCGATGTGTTAGACCGAAAAGTGATGCAACTTGAAATTGAAATTGAGGCCATAAAAAGAGAAAATGATAATGAAAAACTAAAAGGTTTAAACGCCGAATTGGCTAATTTAAAAGAAGAACGCAACGGTATTTACACCAAATGGAGTAGCGAGAAAGAAGTGGTAGACACTATTCAACAATGCAAACAGCAAATTGAAGAATTAAATATTGAGGCGGATCGAGCGGAACGCAATGGTAACTACGGAAAGGTAGCTGAATTACGTTACGGCAAAATCAAAGAGGTTCAAGAACAACTTAATGAATTGCAAAATACGCTGGATACCCGTACAGAATCTTCCTTAATTAAAGAGGATGTAACTCATGAGGATATTGCTGAAGTTGTTGCTAAGTGGACAGGGATTCCTGTAACAAAAATGCTTCAAAGTGATCGTGAAAAATTACTGCATTTAGAAAGCGAATTGCATAAACAAGTAGTTGGTCAGCACCATGCTATTGAAGCAGTAAGTGATGCCGTTCGAAGAAGCCGAGCTGGATTACAAAATCCAAATAAACCTATTGGATCATTTTTATTTTTAGGAACCACCGGAGTGGGAAAAACCGAATTAGCCAAGGCTTTAGCAAACTACTTGTTTAATGATGATAATGCCATGACCCGAATTGATATGAGTGAATATCAAGAACGTCATTCGGTAAGCAGACTATTAGGTGCACCTCCTGGATATGTTGGTTATGATGAAGGTGGACAACTTACTGAAGCTGTTAGAAGAAAACCGTATTCGGTAGTACTACTCGATGAAATTGAAAAAGCGCATCCGGATACGTTTAATATTTTGCTGCAAGTTTTGGATGAAGGGAGATTAACGGATAACAAAGGGCGGACGGCAGATTTTAGAAACACCATTATTATCATGACTTCAAATATGGGAAGTCATATAATTCAAGAAAAATTTGACACGTTAAAAGATACTGAAACGGCCAATGAAGCAGCAAAAACTGAAGTATTAGGATTACTCAAGCAGCAGTTAAGACCTGAATTTTTAAATAGAATTGACGATATTGTAATGTTTAGTCCGTTGACCCAACAAGATATTTTACAAATTGTTGATATTCAATTAAAAGGTGTTACTAAAATGGTTTCACAACAAGGCATTGTTATTGATGCCACCAATGAAGCCAAATTATTTATTGCTAATAAAGGTTTTGAGCCTGAATTTGGAGCTAGGCCAGTTAAACGAACAATTCAAAAATTAGTTTTAAATGAATTGTCTAAACAAATTTTGAACGGAAGTGTTACTACTGATAGTGTCATTTTGATTGATACTTTTGATCATAAAATTGTTTTTAGAAATAAAGATTAACATCTAACATAATTTTTTGGCATGATGGTTGATAATATCTTATTGTTGAGATTAGTTTTAAGTTAGTTAGTTGGTTTATGGCGCTCGTGTTTTGTTAAACACGGGCGCTATTTTATTATCATTTTCTCCCACATACCGCAAAAGCTATAGTATAATTCCGTTTATGACATCAAATTTCCTATTCAAAATGCTTCTTATTCGTTTGATGCTACAAAATAAAACCAAACTATAGCTAACTTGGCTCATACATTTTTATCGTCAAAACAAAAAATTCCGAATTATTATTTGAGTGATTTTAAATCAGAACTGGTCTAAGCAAAACTTATGTTAAATAAAAAAATAAGAATTACAAATTCTATGTATTTTTACATCTATTATGAAAAAAAATAATAACAGCGTAAATATTTTAAATAAGAAAGCAAAGTTTGAATACGAAATACTTGATATTTATACTGCTGGAATTGTTTTGCGTGGTACCGAAATAAAATCAATTAGAGAAGGTAAGGCAAGTATTGCAGAAAGTTTTTGTGAATTCAATGACCGTGGGGAACTTTTTGTAATTAACATGACTATTCAAGAATATTCGCATGCCACCTATTTCAATCATGCGCCCAAATCAGAGCGTAAATTATTACTAAACAAGAAAGAACTTAAAAAACTTGAAAAAGAAGTAAATATTAAAGGGTTAACCATTGTTCCACTAAAGGTTTTTATTACCGAAAATGGATATGCAAAAGTACGTGTTGCATTAGCAAAAGGTAAAAAAATACACGATAAACGAGAAACTATTAAGGATCGCGATAATAAAAGAGAACTGGCCCGCGTGAAAAAAAACTTTTAAAAGCTCTTGATTTTACTTCAACATAAATAATCAATAGAATAGCAAACAGCTTTTGATGCTTTTAATTAAAGCTGTAAACGTTAACGATAGCGTATATTAAATGATCTAATAAAGCAACTGATAACTTTTTAATATACGATCAGCCTTAGTATGATTAATGAATACAAAAAAAACACCTTAAAAATTGAGATTTTAAGGTGTTTTTAAAATGAACAAAAAGATAAATATTTTATCTAATTATAGTTTACAAAGCCCTATTTAATTTACAATTACAGTTTTACTAAAAGATGTTTCTTCATCCTTTACCACTATAAAGTAAATACCAGAACTTATCTTACTTACATCAAATTTAAAATCTTTCTTGTACGTTTCTGAAAGTATAATTGAACCATCAAGGCTTACTAATGCAACAGATATATCGGATGACACCACTCCTAAGTTAACATTTATAATTTCTGACGCAGGTACAGGGAAAACTTGTCCTAAATTTCCATTTGCATCAATAAAAAAATCTTCATTGCTTAATGTAGGATCATCAGTTGTAAATACAATTTTGTCCAAGTTCCACTGCCAATCGGTAGCACTTGATGCTATTATACGAACGTCATGACTTCCTTTGGTTAAATTTACTTTATTAGCAGCTGTTAATAATTTGAATTGAGTCCAGCTACTATTATTAGGAACAGCGTCTACAGCAACTTCTACACCATCGATCAGCATAGTAATTTCAGTTTGATTATTTTCAGTAGCAATAAAGTAATTTATACTATACTCCCCTCCTTCTGGAACGTTTATCGTATAATCAACCCAGTCCTGAGTATTTACGTAGTTAATTCCTACTCCAGGCTCTAAATTAACCCCTAAAGGTACAGTTTCATCGTCAAAAGTACCACTAGTGTTTGTAAAGTCTTCAGCTTGTAAAATCAGACCTCCTTCAATAAGCGGTTTTACTACTTTTATTTCTGAAGTTGCTACAAAATCTCCATCTGCAGATGTTGCTGTTATAGTAGTTTCGCCAATTTTTAGAGCAGTAACCAATCCAGCAGTACTCACTGTTGCCACACTTGGATTGCTTGATGTCCAGCTTACATTTTTATTTGAAGCATTTGAAGGCTTTACAACAGCTGTTACTGTTAAATTTGAGTCAACTTCAATAGTTTCACTTTCTGGCGTAAGCCTTACTTTTGTAACACTTACAGGGGTAGAAACTACTGTAATTTCACTTGTTGCCGTATAATTTCCATCAATAGATGTTACTGTTATTGTTGCAATCCCTTCAGCTATTCCTTTTACCACACCTGACGAATCAACAGTAGCTACATTGGTATTGTTTGAACTCCAGGCAACTGATTTATCAGATGCATCTGCAGGTGTAATTAACGTACTTAATTCCAATAGCTGTGATTTTTCAACAGTTGCCGCTTCTACTGTAATACCAATACCTGTTACTGCTGTATTAGCAGGTACTTCCACCTCAGTAGTTCTTCCTGGAGCCTTACTAAAATCCCAAACAACTAAATTTGCTACAGTAATTTCGCCAAAATGCTTGAAATCAACTACAAAAGTATTATCATCCTTCAAAACACTACTAGGTATAGGTATTTCAAGTGTTCCAAAATAACGCCCTTTATTGTTTTGCCTTTTGCCCCTCCAATCCAAGGGTGTTGGAACTTCTTGACCGTTAACCGTTAGCTTAGTAATCGATAGAAACCCTTCTTTATCATCATCATCATCAAACAAAGCTCCGGTAATTTTCAGCATGGCTTCAGCATTAGCTGGAACGTTTACTCCATTAATTTGAAAAGTATTATCACCATCTTCAATTTCAATCCTATGAGGCTCAGTTCCTCCACTCACACTTTCTCCAAAATATTTTGACTCCACTGAAGTTTCATCAATTAACACAGGACTTGCAAATTCATATTTTAAAATCATGGTACCATCACCTGCTAATTTTACTGATGAAGGCGCTTCGCTTGAACTATTTTGAGATAAAGTTATATCCTGTTCTCCTTGTAAAAACAAATGTTTTGTAGATACTTTGGTAATGCTATTTGAAGAATCATCAAAAAAGTTTAAAATAATATTCGTTTCATCCTCCTCAAGATTATTTAAAATTAAATAGGCTATATTTCCGTCAATATAACAATCTACCTGAATATCAGGATCTGTAGATTTTGTATCAACTCTAGTTCCTTCTACTTCAGCCCATAGTTGATACCATTTAATAAAATCCGTCCAAACCCAATCATCACCGTCCTGCTCCATCATTCTGTAATGGTAATCGAAGCCTGTTCCTGCTTTCCACCATTCCGCTTTTACGGGAGTAAAAGGTAACGTCTTTTGAATATAATCTGGACGTTCTAAAAACTGCATCATCATAGCGCTAAATGGTTTTATATTTTCCCAATCATAGCGTCTTTGATGTGGTAATGGCTCCCATAAACCTTGTACTGCGCCATACTCAGATATGATAATCGGCTTTCTGTTTTCTTTCCCGTTTTTGTACACATCATACCATTCAATCATTTCCAACATCGCCTCCGTATGTCCTCCTGTTCTATTGGCTTGCGCTGCTCCATCCGCATCATAATCAGGCCAATCATATACGTGAACGGCATAAAAATCCATATTTTCACCAGCATTGTCCATAAAACCTTTCCAAAGCACATCCCACTGTGTCCAAGGTCCGGTAACATTTAAATATTTAGATTCGGTTTGCTTTCTAGCGTGCGCTTTTGCAATTTCATCCTCCGCGGTATTGCCATAAAAAGTATCTGTATAACCTACGGTTCTAAATCTGTTTAAATCGTCATTAAAAAAATCATGCAACCCCCATGTCATACCTCCAATTTTAGGCGCTTTACTTCCCATTCGTTCCCTGATTCCTTTGGCTACCAAATTGTGATATTCCCATAAATCCTCCCAGCTTGTTACCATAAACTCCCCTGTATTCATCAGCATATCGGGCTCATTAATAACTTCCCAGTATTCAGGTAATAATTCCCCCCCATTTGCAGCGGAATCTGTAAAGAAATGATCCAGATATTCCACCATCCATTCTGCAGATGTTTCAATATCCTGCGGAATCCATTGTGGTCCATCACCCCCACTAATATAATTATAATCAAGTGTTGGGTAGGTCGGGTGCGGATTGGTTCCCATAATCATTCCTTTTGAACGATCTTTGTATTTTGCAACATCTTCAGTAATCTTTTCATATTCAGTCATCCACCAAGCACCAAAATTTTGTAATTCTTCAATATCTGGCTTATTCAAACGATTTGGATCACCTGGAGTAGCTTGAAATTTCCATGACGCAGAACCATTGTCTCTACCTAGGTATACATCAAGATCGTTTAATAAATATTCAATCTTATCTTCTTCGCCAATCCAATCAGTTTCTGCTAACGAGGCATGAAGCGTAATGTGACGTTCACGACCAAAGTCTGACACTCCGCCCACTGAATGTTTAATATTTAAATTTACATCCACATTTGCATTTTGTGCTGTGGCATATTGCCATGCAAATAATGATAAAACAACACCTAAAGGCCTGTTTAAGTTAATTTTCATAATTCTAGTTTTAATTTTGAGTAAGTAGCTTTTTTTTTATAACGATCTTGTTTAATTATTACTTTTCTTCATGAAAATGGCTCAAAACTTTAAATAAATAAATAGTGTCAAAGCATTTGAACTAACTCAATGAGTATTTTTACATTTAATCAAATTGAGTACGATTTAGCTTAAATTTACAAATACTTATACCTACAGATTATTCTGATAATTATTGTCAATTACCTATTTCAAATGTAGTCCGTAAAGTTTTTATTTTTTTGTAAGAAAAATCTAAGCATTATAACCTATGAAGAGCTCAAAGAATTTTTTAGCGTGATTCAACCGTTCATTTCTCATGCTCTTAAGAATTTATTGTAGTTAAATTATTTTATACCGTATTTATTAGCTTAAATAAGAAGAGATGATCAGATAATACTTTTGAAAACGCTTGATTGGTGAAATTTAAAATCAAGTTTAAATATTTAACTCCAATTAAGAATATAGAAAATCGTGAAAGATTATTAATAATAATGTATATCTGCTTAGTGTCC
>NZ_AFPB01000182.1 GCF_000218485.1 Aquimarina agarivorans
AGGTTTTAAATGAAAAAAAAACTTTTGATTGCCCCTATTTGATCTTGCTAAAAAAGATTCGCTCATTTAATGCCATTTTTTTACCAAAAAAACACAGCAGTAGTACACTTATTTGAGGACTAGCTTTATCTTTAGCCTTTTTTTATAATGTCTTTAAGCTATTTATGGAAAACTATTTTTTACGTTTTAAACATCTTTTATTTTTTTCTGTTTTGATATGTAATTTGCCATTGGTTATTGCTCAGGAAAACACAAACACTCCTGTATTTAACACACAAAAAGCATTTGCCAATTTGGACTTTTTATCCATAAAAATGCCCGATGAAAACGAAGTCAATATGGGTTTTAGTGGCATTCATTACAATTTGAAATTCAAAGATTTTTATACTGGTTTAGGAATTTATGGATCAGTAAGTGGTATCCGAGGTGGTTTTTTTACCTTAGGAGTTAATGCTGGTATTCAAAAAAAAATTACCGAAAGTTTATTTGTTGATACTGGAATTCATTTTGGTGGCGGTGGTGGTGGTGGTGCACCTGATGGTGGTGGAGCTTTCATTTTACCACATTTAAGTTTTGGATACCAATTTTCAAAATTTTCACTAAGTGGTGGTTATAGCTACGTTAACTTTTTTGATGATGGCGAAATAAAAAGCGATCAATTTTATATCAGTCTTCAGGTTCCCATTTCATTTGATTACGCTAATTACCTTAATGCCGAAAAAAAATACAGCACCAGTAGTTTAAAAGGTTCTTTGTGGGAAAAAATTTCCAATAGAATTTCAGTTATGGCGCATTTAAATAACCTTTCGCCTATGGGAGATTCCCGCAATAACCTAGGTGTTTCATTAAATGACAAAACAATACGACTATCTGGTGTTGAAATTAATGCTTATTTAACTAAAAACTGGTTTTGGTTATTTAAAACCGATGGTGCGTACAGCGGAATTCCAGCTGGATATATGGATGTTTTTTTAGGCGGAGGATATCATTTTTCAATGAATAAAAACCGAACAAACCTGTTAGGCAAATTTGCTATAGGTGCTGGCGGAGGTGGTGGCGTAGACTCTCAAGGAGGTGCTCTATTATATCCTGATCTTTCTATAGAACAAAAGATTTACGAAGGATTTTATGTATCCATAAACAAAGGATTTATGCTTTCACCAAATCAACACTTTAACGCTTCAACGTTAGGATTTGGTCTTAAATACTACGTAAATACCGAAGGTACACTTTCCGACCAATATGCATTAACAAAAACCAAGTTCAAAGGACTAAACATTATTATCAAGCAAGATGTATATACGGATGCCAAGCGCGTTACTAACCCTACCGAGGATTTGTATCAAATTTCATTACAAGTAGATTTATTCTTAAAAAAACATATTTACGCTACGGGACAAACTTCCTTTGCCAATTTTGGAAATGCAGGTGCCTATGCCGAAGGTATTTTAGGTGTAGGAATACAATCAGCTCCAATCTTTCAAAATAAAATAAGTGTATTTGGGCAAGCGCTAGCTGGTGCAGCAGGAGGAGGCAACATCAGTACCGGGCAAGGATTAATTTTAAAACCCAGCGCAGGTATTTATTATCATTTAACAGACCAATTGAATTTGCGTGCCGCAGCTGGATACGTTAAAGCAAGCGGAGGCGACTTAAGTAATGCTTCTTTCAATTTTGGGTTGAGCTATCGTTTTTCTTTATTAACTGCCAAATAATATTGTATTTCTTCTAGGATCAGATTATCAGTTAATACTTGCTCAAATTTAAATTGCCATTTCAATTGATTTAATTAAGAAAAAGTAACATAAAATCAACAATAGCTCAACTAAGTAATGAATACTACAACGATCGCGCTTAAAATACTTAAAAAAGTCATTTTTTACTAAGTAGTGTATGTGTAAATGTGCTTTTAAAATTAAGGATAAATACGTATTTTCGTGCCTCAACAATCAAATTTTTATTCAGAATGAGCGCATATGATGTTATTGTGTTAGGGAGTGGTCCAGGTGGTTATGTAACTGCTATTAGAGCCTCACAACTAGGTTTAAAAACTGCTATAGTAGAAAAAGAAAGCTTGGGAGGTGTTTGTTTAAATTGGGGATGTATTCCAACCAAAGCATTATTAAAAAGTGCACAAGTTTTTGATTACTTAAAACATGCCAGTGATTACGGGTTAACCGTTTCCGAATTTGACAAGGATTTTGGAGCGGTAGTTAAACGTAGTCGAAACGTTGCTGGTACTATGAGTAAAGGCGTTCAATTTTTAATGAAAAAAAACAAAATTGATGTAATCAATGGGTTTGGAAAATTAAAAGCCGCTGGTACTTTAACGGTTACTGATGATAAAGGTGTGGCTACAGATTATACTGCTAAAAACATTATAATTGCTACTGGTGCGCGTTCTCGCGAATTACCAAACTTACCGCAAGATGGTGAAAAGGTAATTGGATACCGCCAAGCAATGACACTTAAAAAGCAACCCAAAAAAATGATCGTTGTAGGGTCAGGAGCTATAGGTGTTGAATTTGCCCATTTTTACAATTCCATGGGAACAGAAGTTACTATCGTAGAATTTCTTCCAAACTTAGTCCCTGTTGAAGATGTTGATATTTCAAAACAGTTTGAAAAGAGCTTCAAAAAATCAGGTATCAAAGTAATGACTAATTCAGCTGTTGAAAGTGTAGATACCTCAGGAAAAGGTGTTGTTGCTACGGTTAAAACAGCCAAAGGAATCGAAACGCTTGAAGCGGATATCGTTTTATCAGCAGTAGGTATCAAAACAAATATTGAAAATATCGGTTTGGAGGATTTAGGTATTGCTACTGATAGAGATAAAATTTTAGTCAACGAATGGTATCAAACCAATATTCCGGGTATTTTTGCTATTGGTGATGTGGTTCCTGGACCTGCTTTGGCACATGTTGCTTCTGCAGAAGGAATTACCTGTGTTGAAAAGATAGCCGGTGTACACACCCCAGCAGTTGATTACGGAAATATTCCTGGGTGTACTTATGCAACACCTGAAATTGCAAGTGTTGGTTTAACTGAAGCCAAAGCTAAAGAACAGGGTTACGATTTAAAAATTGGTAAGTTCCCATTTACAGCATCTGGTAAAGCCCAAGCTGGCGGAACTCCTGATGGATTCGTAAAAGTAATTTTTGACGCTAAATATGGAGAATGGTTAGGCTGCCATATGATAGGTGCTGGTGTAACTGATATGATTGCCGAAGCTGTTGTAGCACGTAAGCTAGAAACTACTGGACATGAAATTTTAAAATCAATACATCCGCATCCTACTATGAGCGAAGCTGTCATGGAAGCTGTAGCAGATGCTTATGATGAAGTCATTCATTTATAAAATAAGTTTGCATCCGAAACTTTAGAATAAAGACTGTTTCACTGAAGGAATGTAGAAAATAGACTTTGCAAATTAATTTGCTAGTATTATAAATTGAACCGTTTGATATTTCTAATCAAACGGTTTTTTATTTATACATTTAGCGCATTTTAAAATTGTATTTTTCAAAATACTGTTTTTACAACTACTTATATATAGAAAGGTCAATTAGTAATTTATTTATAGTAAATCAAGCTCAATGAATATAGAAAGAGAATTAAAAAAAAGAAGCAATACTACTTGCGAACTTTGTGCCACTATCGAAAACTTAAAAGTTTTTCAAGTCCCTCCTACAATAAAACAAATGGACTTATCTAAAAGTATTTACGCTTGCTATAATTGTATTGAACAAATTGAAAATCCTGATAAAACTGACCCTAATCATTGGCGCTGCTTAAATGATAGTATGTGGTGCGAGCATAAAGCCGTGCAAATTATAGCTTGGAGAATACTGAATCGTTTACGAAATGAAGGTTGGCCTCAGGATTTGTTAGATATGATGTATCTTGAAGAAGAAGATTTAAAATGGGCTCAAGCTACTGGAGAGGGTGATGATCCTGAAGATAAAATAATTCATCGCGATAGTAACGGAGTGGTTATTGAAGCTGGAGATAGTGTAGTTTTAATTAAAGACCTACCCGTAAAAGGATCCAGTATGATTGCCAAACGTGGTACCGCCGTACGTAGGGTATCATTAGATCATGAAAATGCGGAATATATTGAAGGTAAAGTCGATGGACAACACATAGTAATTGTTACCAAATACGTAAAAAAAATTTAAGTTAACATGGCTAAATCTGGCAGCTCTAAAAACACCAAAAATAAAGCCTTACATTCCAAATTAATGGAACGTAAAAAAAATAAAGCGCGGAAAGAAAAAGATAAAAATAAGGCCCTAAAAAAAGATATGGCTCGCAAGTTTCAGGAGCAGCTAAAGGTAAAACAACAATAAAGCTAATGTTGTTTATAAAATAATCGATTAAAATTAATTTTTTTCGTTAGAACAAAAAAAAGTTATAGTCGCAACCCTAACTATTTCATAGTTTTTCTTTAAAATATTAAACAAAAATGAATCATTTTAAATGGGAAATTTAATGCCGGAAACGGTTTAATACCTAGTGTGTTTTATAAATTACAAAAATATCCTTGCGGAAACCATACTATATACCAAAAGTGTAATGGAATTATTCATAAAAAATATCGCCTCAACCAAATTCCCTAAACAGTTCATGCGCTCTCGCTACACAGTATTTACCTTAGGAGGTATTGACTATTTAGGGCTTGCTGATTTTTGTTTAAGTCAAAAAATTAAAATTCGTTTGTTTACCAAAAATCTTTTCAAAATATTTCCATGTGATTCTTATTTGAAGTACCATTAGCTTGATTGAGTAATGGATCGGTGACCTATTTACCAATAAATGATAAAAAACAGCTAATTTCTTAGCTATTTTTAGTATTAATACCAAATTCATGACAAAAAAGATTGCACCAATCCAGCTTTCGGAGGTGTAGCTTCTTTTGGCTTGAATATGGTTGAGACCATATGCGTTTTTTTACCTTGTCCAAATTTGCCTTCAATGAAATTTCTTTGATTGCGTTCTTTTTTTTGTTTGCGTTTTTGATAAGCAGTTAGATTTTCTTTTGATGGTCTTCCTAGAGGTTTACCAATAATTCTAATCCCTTTTTCTTTTATGAATCTTCCTTGTCGCTCTTTGAGATGAGTTGTTTGCTCTTTGCCTTTAAGCTATCTACTTTTTCGATGATCTGTGTATTCCATAAATCAAACTCAGAAGCTCCCATACGCTTACGAATATCTACAAAAACGGTTGGATGAAAAGGTAATGCGATTTGAAAACTCTTTAACTCGCAAAAATATTGAAGATTAATATTCTCGCTTATCATAGCAACAGTACCTCGATCGTCTAATCCTAACTTGTGTTTTACGATAATTGCTCCGATGACCAAACGAACATCAATACTTTCCTTTCCAGAAGTGCTACTGAGCTGCTAACTTTACCCATCTATTCTCTGGAGATAATTCTTGGTCAAATGGATGCTCGAATCCTTCTAAAGTCAGTTGATTGGCAGGAGTATATTTGATCATAAGTGCACAATATTTAATAATAAGATACGAAATCTAATGCACTTATGCACACTGTTTGGATCATAAAATCACTCCAACACCCTATAAATATTGAGGCTATGTCATTTTTTTTAGAAAATCAGTAAGCCCTAACTAGGAGCTTGTTTGTGCTCCTCCCTTCACTCATTTCTAAAATATCTTTTCTTAAAATATTACTTTAGAAATATACCATTTGGATTTTTCGTAAGTAAGCACTCTTTTGTAGTGCTGCTTATTGCAAGAACAAATTCGAGCCGCCCATGGCTTTTCATTAAATATAGGTTAAAAAAATACCCAAATTAATCAATTATAATCTGCTGTTAAACCAAAAACACATGTCAAACAACAATCATAATTACCAAAAAATTTCTTGAATACTATAGCTAATAATTATCGTTTTTTCAACTCCTAACAGCAACAATTAATTGTGTACGACTTACATGCCATTTATTCTTTAAATTTTTTCACAAATTTAAAGTTCAATCTACATTGATAGGTAATAATCATTGCTAAATAGTCCCATATTATCTTATGGTACTCATTAAAGAAATTAATCTTCAACACTTTAGTATATACATACTACTTTTCGGCACCGAAACAATTTACTAATCATCTACAATAAAATTAACCTAAGATTAAACCCAATGAAATTCCTTCTATTTGACATTTACCTCTCAAAATACCTATTCTTTTTTGTTAGAAATAATTTTAAAAAATCAAACAAAATTTTATTTCAAATAACGATTACCACTAACACTAAATAAAACATCATTTACTCAGTAAACAGTAATAACAATTATTGAAATGTTAGTTAAAAACAGACTTGGAATAAATATTTAGCTTACTAGCTAGTCACTGTCATTTATTATCGTTGTCCTGAAAAAAAATGATGTAATAATACTTGTATAACACAGCAATAAGATTATAGACTTCAAAATCCAATATTTAATTACTAAAACCAATAAACTAAAATTATGAAAAACCACTTTTTATTTTTCATAGCATTACTAATGCTATGTTTTAACGTACAAGCCCAGATTAATTTTCCCGATTCTAATTTTGAACAAGCTTTGTTAAATCACAACCCTATTATTGATACCAATGGGGATGATAAAATTAGTATTTCAGAAGCGGAAGCGATAACAGCTCTATCCGTATTACAATCAAATATTTCCAATTTGACTGGTATTCAATTTTTTAAAAATATTACATCTTTAAATGCAACTAATAATAATCTAACTTCAATTGACCTTTCTAATAATATTTTATTGAAAAGTTTGATTCTAAGAAAAAACCAACTAACAACATTAAATCTTTCAAAAAATTTAGAATTATCTTATTTAGATGCTTCACAAAATGACCTTACTCAAATTGATATTACAAACAATATCAATCTAGTAAATATCAATTTAGGTTTCAATGAGTTATCAGGTTTAGATGTGTCTAAAAATTTACAGTTAAAAAATTTATTTATAAATACAAATAAACTCACCAACCTAGATATATCAAAAAACACTTTATTAACAAATTTAGGAGCCAATCAAAATAGCTTTCCTTCGGTTATTGATGTTTCAAAAAATATTGAACTAACACGATTAGCTTTATCAGGAAAAATAAATGGTTTAGACGTTTCTAATAATAAAAAGTTGCAAAATTTAAGTTTAGCTTTTGGAGATTTAGAAAGTTTAAACTTAAGCAATAATACTGAATTGAATTCTTTAGACGTTCTTAACAATCCTAATCTTAATAATTTGGAAGTTATAAACATGCCCAAATTATCCTTTTTTACGATTTACCAATACATCAATTGACAAAATAAATCTTAAAAATAATACAAAATTAGAACGTTTATTTTGTAGTCATACACAAATTAAATCACTGGATATCAGAAATTCTAATGTAAAACAATTAGAATTTGAATCAAATCCGAATCTTACCGAGGTATTTATGACAGGCCAGCCTATAGCCACTATTACAAGATTTGGAAAAGAAAGATTAAATCTTTATTTAAATAATTGCCCGAACCTAGAGTTTATTTGTGCCGACCAACAATATTTGAATCCCATTTTTGATCTTTTAAAAGAAACCAATCAAACAAACGTCCTACTATCCAATGATTGTGATACTCCTCACAATCGTATTTCGGGTACTGTAACCTATGATAATGAAAGTGATGGTTGTGACAATGATGACTTGCCTTTTAATGAAGATGCTAGGTTCACTTTATTTTCACCTACAAGTGGTGTGTATACCGTTTTTCCTAATGAAAAGGGAGAGTATGACTTTTTTGTTCCTGACGGAAATAATTATTCTTTATTTGCTAATGTGTCAAACCCTAATTATTTTACCTTTTTCCCTACTTTTACCCCTGGTACTACTCGTTATAATATTCCTGAAAATTTGGAAGATATACCAAATGAGTTTTGCGTGCAACCTGTAACCATTTGTGATGATGTTGAAATTTCTATTTTTCCTATTAACAGAGCTAGACCTGGTTTTACTTCGTATTACAAAATCATTTACAAAAATATAGCTACAGCTACTCAATCAGGTAGTGTAACTTTAAACTACCAAAATGACGTGCTTACCTTTGTATCTGCTACTCCGCAAGTAGCTAGTAATACAAATGGATTGTTAACTTGGAATTTTACCGATTTAGCCCCATTAGAAACTAGAGAAATTAACCTAAGCATACGCTTGAACACTCCTACTGATGATCCTGCATTAATTGGTGGAGAAACACTTAATTACCTAGCTAAAATTAATGCTGGAGATGACAAAACCCCTGATAATAATACAGCTCCTTTAAATCAACCTGTAGTAAATTCATATGATCCTAACGATAAAACTTGTTTAGAAGGTGATATACTGGATCCTGATAATGTTGGTACATACTTGCACTATTTAATTCGTTTTGAAAATAAAGGAACTGCCGAAGCTGTTAATATTAGAGTTCGTGATGATATTGATACTACCAAATTGGACATTAAATCATTTATTCCTTTAAAAGGAAGCAAGCCATTTACAACTACTATAACTAATAATAAAGTGGTTGAATTCCATTTTAATGATATTAATCTTCCGTTTGATGATGCTAATAATGATGGCTATGTATTATTCAAAATTAAATCAAAAGATAATTTAGTGGAAGGTGATCAAATTATAAATGGTGCTGGTATTTATTTTGATTTTAACCCTCCTGTTATTACCGAAGATGAAATAGTAACTGTAAAAAGAGAAGTTATTGAAGCACCTCAATTTTCAGATTTGTTTACACTTTCTCCCAATCCAACACTAGGCCCATTAGCCTTAGAGGTATTAGACGATAGTATAATTATAGATAATATCAGTTTTCATGATATTAATGGAAACCTTGTTGGTTTATTTTTTGGAAGTATGAAGGATACTATGAATATCAGTTACCTATTTCCTAACTCATATTTTATGACTGTACGCACCAATAAAGGGGAGTTTATAACGCAAGTTATTAAACTGTAATTTTTAAAAAGCAAGGTTACATGATTTTTTGTAACCTTATTTTTTTATTATTTTACATTTTAGGCAGTTTTAAATGCTGAATATGACACAAATCAGTTAACTTTTCCTTTTAAGTACTGTCCTGTATATGATTCTTTATTAGCTGCCACCTCTTCTGGTGTACCTATTGCTACTAAATTACCACCATTTTTACCTCCTTCAGGACCTAAATCAATAACATAGTCTGCACACTTAATTAAATCAAGATTATGTTCAATAACTAACACGGAATGTCCTTTTTCTAATAAAGCATTAAAAGAAGCAATTAACTTTTTAATATCATGAAAGTGTAATCCTGTTGTAGGTTCATCAAAAATAAATAATACTTTATCTTTTGTAATTCCTTTGACAAGAAATGATGCTAATTTAATACGTTGCGCCTCTCCTCCTGAAAGTGTTGCCGAACTTTGCCCTAACTGCACGTAGCCAAGCCCAACATCTTGCAAAGGTTTAAGCTTACGAACAATTTTCTTTTGATTATGTTCTTTAAAAAATGCGATTGCATTATCAATAGTCATACAAAGTATGTCATCAATAGACTTTTTATGAAATTGAATTTCAAGCACCTCTTTTTTAAAACGTTTGCCTTTACACTGGTCGCATTCCAAATGTACATCAGCCATAAATTGCATTTCGATAGTTACCTCACCCTCTCCTTTACAATTATCACAACGTCCACCATCAACATTAAAAGAAAAGTGTTTTGTTTGATAATTACGTAACTGCGCTAAACGCTGACTGGCAAACAAACTACGGATATCATCATAAGCTTTTATGTAAGTCACAGGGTTTGAACGAGACGATCTACCAATAGGGTTTTGATCAATAAATTCAACAGATTTTATACTAGAATAATTTCCGGAAATTCCAGAAAACTCACCTGCTTTATCGCCATGAATACCCAATTCTTTACGAAGTGCTGGGTATAAAATATTTTTCACCAAGGTACTTTTTCCACTACCCGAAACTCCTGTAATAGCCGTCATTATACCTAAAGGAATCCTAACATCAATATTTTTCAAATTATTGGCTCGGGCTCCTTTAATGTCAATATATTCCTTGCTTTTATTTCTTTTTTCAGGTACTTTAATGGTTTGATTACCTGACAAATACCCAGCTGTTAATGTGTTCTTTTTTAATATTTCTTCAAAAGTTCCTTGCGCTACCAATTCGCCACCAAATGTCCCCGCCTCAGGTCCAATATCAATAATTTGATCAGCTGCTTTCATAATTTCTTCATCATGCTCCACTACTATTACTGTATTTCCTAAATCTCTTAAAGATAAAAGTACCTTAATTAATTTTTCATTATCCTTAGAATGCAATCCAATACTTGGCTCGTCTAAAATATACATAGATCCCACCAAACTACTCCCTAAAGACGTTGCCAAATTAATCCGCTGAGATTCTCCTCCTGAAAGCGTATTTGATTTTCTGTTTAAAGTCAAATATTGCAGTCCTACTAAATTTAAAAACTCGAGTCTACTATTTATTTCTTTTAATAATCGTTCCGCAATAGTTTGATCATGTTCTGTAAGCTGTAACTCATTAAAAAAATAAATTAATTCAGAAATTGGTAATTCCACCAAATCATTTAAGCTTGTCCCGTTAATTTTAACGTAACTGGCTTCCTCACGCAACCTTTTTCCTTTGCAACTAGCACATTTTGTTTTTCCACGGTAACGGGAAAGCATCACTCTGTTTTGAATTTTGTAAGCTTTAGATTCTAAAGTTTGAAAAAAACTATAAATCCCCTCAAAAAACCCATTTCCTTCCCAAATTAAATTTTGTTGCTTTTCAGTTAATTCAAAATAGGGTTTGTGTATGGGGAAGTCAAACTTATAAGCGTTATTCACTAACTGATCCTTGTAAAAGCCCATAGTTTCACCTTTCCACGGAAGTATAGCTCCCTCATAAACACTTTTTGAGGTATCTGGGACTACTAAATCCTCATCAATTCCAATAACATCACCATATCCTTCGCATTTCGGACAGGCTCCGTAGGGATTATTAAAACTAAATAAATGAACGTTAGGTTCTAAAAATTCTTTACCGTCCAATTCAAATTTGTTACTAAAATCATAGGTTTTGTTAGTAACCACTTCTTCTAAAATACATTGACCTTTACCTTCGTAAAAGGCGGTACTTATTGCATCAGCAAGACGATTGTAAAAATCTTCATCATTTTTGGTTACAATCCTATCAATAACAATAAAACAGGGTGCTTTTTCATCAAACTCACTGTCGGTATTTAACCGTTCTATTTTGTTATTTTGTTTTACACGAACAAAACCTTGTTGTAGTAAAACCTGTAATTTTTCATTAAGCGTTCTTCCTTTTTCAATATGAACAGGGGCTAACAAAAGAAGTTTCGTCTTTTCTTCGAATTGTTTTACCTGATTTATTACATCGGTAACCGTATGTTTTTTAACTTCATTTCCAGAAATTGGAGAAAAAGTTTTTCCAATACGTGCATATAGCAGCTTTAAATAATCATAAATTTCAGTAGTGGTCCCTACTGTTGATCTAGGGTTTGTCGAATTTACTTTCTGCTCAATTGCAATAGCAGGCGCTATACCTTTTATATAATCAACCTTAGGTTTATTTAAACGTCCTAAAAATTGACGTGCGTATGAAGACAAACTTTCAACATACCGGCGTTGCCCTTCTGCGTAAAGCGTATCGAAAGCCAAACTTGATTTTCCGGATCCCGATAATCCAGTAATTACTACAAGTTTATTCCTAGGAATTACAACATCAATATTTTTTAAATTATGAAGTTTTGCTCCTTTTATTATTATATTCTTTTTAGGGTCTAGCTTGCCTAAATTTATATCTTTTTTTACTTTAATCATAAGCTTCAAATATAAAAATAAGTGTACAATAACTACAGTATAACAGCTACTGCTTTTTTGTTAAAAAATAATGACCACTAGGTTTTTGCAAATTTATTTATATATTTACACCGTACTTAATAAAACAAAAAGCCTATTGTAAAATATTACTTTAAAATTTCATACTCTTTAAGAAAAAGTAATATTCATGGTTTTAAGAAAACAAGAAGATTCAGTTTTAGTTTCAGAATACATTAAAGGAAACGAGCAAGCGTTAGGTATTCTAATTGATAGGCATAATCAGCGTATATTCAGTTTTATATTTTCGAAAGTATTAGATAAAGATATCGCCAATGATGTTTTTCAAGATACATTTGTAAAAGTGATCAATACACTTAAAAGAGGACGCTACAATGAAGAAGGTAAGTTTTTACCATGGGTAATGCGTATTGCACATAACTTAGTAATTGATCACTTTAGAAAAGGAAATCGTTTGCCTAAATTTGATGACAATGGTGAGTTTAGTATTTTTTCGGTTTTAAGTGATAACTCGCTTAACGCTGAAAAACAACTTATTAAGGATCAAGTAGAAAATGATGTTCGTAATCTTGTACATGAGCTTCCAGATGACCAAAAAGAGGTTTTGATTTTACGCATATACAATGAAATGAGTTTCAAAGAAATTTCAGATAAGACTGGTGTAAGTATTAACACAGCTTTAGGAAGAATGCGCTATGCGTTAATTAATCTGCGAAAATTGATTGATAAACATCAAATAGTTTTAGTAAACTAAGCAATAAAGCCATTTTTTTATCGTTAAAAAGTAAATGTTAACGATAAAAGATATACTCATGGCTAAAATTTACTCTACTCAAACTTCTAATTACAACCAAGAATTGAAGCCAGATAAAGAAACCATTAACTTTATATTAAGTTATTCAAAAGCTATTGAAACTATTACAACTACCCAATTTATACTTAAAATTAACAAAAATTAATTTTAGTATTTACTGGGAGTAGGAAATGAATATAAAATTTTAATACATGAGCCTAGGAATTTTTAAATTCCTATTTAAAATATGAACCAAAAAAAAACGACCAATTAAAATTAATTGGTCGTTTTTCATTTACCCAAACAATTTCCTTAAATAAATAGTTACTAATTAATTGTATTAATAACGTTTCTGATTTCAAATTTTTTATTTAAAAAGGTTCTTTTTCGCTTGTGATACCTCAGAATAAAACACTAATCTAGCTAAGGTTGCGCTTATGCTTTCTTTCATGTCCAAACAAAAAAACTTATTTTTATTTGAACAAATTAAAATCAGATGCTGGTCAACATAAAATTAGTTCGTAAAAATAATCTTACGAATCACAATAAAATATTATTATCCACCGTAGTATACCTAGATAATTAAGTAAACATAACTATTAAATAGTTGCTATTATCAAACTGATTAAGCAGAACCATAAAAAAACTTTTAAGTACAATATTTTGATATACAGTTATTTATGAAAATAATAGCGAAAAAACAAATAAAAAATAGTAAATATTACTTTTTTGTAGGAATTATCCTTCAATATTTTTTATTTGGTCATCTAAATGACCAAAAACAAAAAATAAACCGACTTTTTGCTGCAGTACACCTACTTTAGGTCTTCTAAAACGAAGAATTTGAACAAACTGCTCCTAAATTTATTTATATATTTATCCCGTAATTAATAATATATATAAGTCAATATTGATCTTATTTATGTTATTAATTTTCAAAAAAATGTAATTTATGGTATTAAGAAAACAGGAGGATTCGGTATTAGTTTCAGAGTATGTAAATGGAAACGAACAAGCGTTAGGTGTACTAATAAATAGACACAACCAACGTATTTTCAGTTTTATCTTTTCAAAGGTACTTGATAAAGACATTGCTAATGATGTTTTTCAAGATACTTTTATTAAGGTTATTAATACATTAAAAAAAGGACGCTATAATGAAGAAGGTAAATTTTTACCTTGGGTGATGCGTATTGCTCACAACCTGGTTATCGATCATTTTAGAAAAAGCAATCGATTACCAAAATACGATGACAATGGTGAGTTTAGTATATTTTCTATATTGAGTGATAATTCGCTTAATGCTGAAAAGCAACTCATTAAAAGTCAAGTTGAAAATGATATCAGAAATTTAGTATATGAATTACCTGATGACCAAAGAGAAGTACTTACACTACGTATCTACAATGAAATGAGTTTTAAAGAGATATCGGATAAAACTGGCGTTAGTATCAATACTGCTTTAGGCAGAATGCGATATGCTTTAATTAACCTGCGAAAATTGATTGATAAACATCAAATAGTTTTAGTTAATTAATGCAATAAATGATTATTTTTATCGTTAAAATGTAAATGTTAACGATAAATATCAATCAAATGGCAAAAATTTACTCTAAAAAAACTTCAAATAGCAACCAAAAAATAACACCAAAAGCTGAATCAATTGAATTTATACTCAACTATTCCAGATCTTTAAGTGTCTTGAAAACAGATAATTATTTAATTGAAATTAATAAAAATTAGTTGCTAGTTTAGATAACAAAATAGCAGCTAATTTTTATTTGTAGTTTTTTTCCTATATTCATTTATTACAGATTTTCTCCCTATTTGATTTGTAATTATATCTTTATTTAAATCCCAGGCTCTGGCTGGAGAATATTCTCTGCCATACCATATAATCTGGAGGTGCAAATCATTCCATAGTTCTTTAGGAAACAATCGTTTGGCATCTTTTTCGGTTTGAACCACGTTTTTTCCGTTAGTAAATCCCCATCTGTACATTAATCGGTGTATATGGGTATCTACTGGAAATGCAGGAACACCAAAAGCTTGAGAAATTACTACGCTTGCTGTTTTATGCCCAACGGCAGGCAATCGCTCTAATGCCTCCATATCGGCAGGCACCTTACCTCCATGCTCTTCAATCAAAATTTTAGACAACCCATAAATTCCTTTTGACTTCATTGGAGACAACCCAACTGGCCGAATGATTTCTTTAATTTCTTCAACAGAAAGTTTAATCATATCATACGGATTATTTGCTTTAGCAAACAATAGCGGTGTAATTTGATTCACTCTAACATCAGTACTTTGCGCACTGAGTAAAACAGCAATTAAAAGTGTATAGGGATCGGTGTGATCCAACGGAATGGGTATTTCTGGATATAAAGTATTTAAAGTTTCTATTACAAATGCAACTTTCTCTTTCTTGGTCATTTTTTTGTAGATTTATTGTAAAAATAAGAATTATGACAACACTAAAATCAGGCGACGCTGCTCCAAACTTTACAGGAGTTGATCAAGACGGAATTGAACATAGTCTTTACGACTATAAAGGGAAGAAACTAATAGTTTTTTTTTATCCCAAGGCAAGCACCCCTGGATGCACTAATGAGGCATGTAATTTAAAGGATAATTACAAAGAATTACAGGAAAAAGGCTATGAAATCATAGGCGTTAGCGCTGATAGTGCTAAACGACAATCTAATTTTAGAAATAAATATGAATTCCCATTTCCACTTTTGGCTGATGAAGATAAAAGTGTAATACACGCTTTTGGAGTTTGGGGTCCTAAAAAATTTATGGGTAAAGAGTATGATGGCATCCACCGAACAACATTTGTCATAAACGAAGAAGGGATGCTTGATCAAGTAATTACCAAAGTAAAAACTAAGGATCATGCTGCACAAATATTAGACGCTAATTAGTATAAATCAGTATCTGAATAATTATTAAAAACAAACAGCCTTCGAATTTGCTTCGAAGGCTGTTTGTTTTTGATATGCTCTGTTTATAACCTGATTGCAAATTAAAATGCAACTTTAGCTAATCCACTATCAGTAGCAATAATGTAAACGCCACTTGGCAACGCTGAAACATCAATAGAACCATCAGCAGGCTTGTCAACTACAACAGCTCCACTCAAATCATATAATTTGTAAGTGTCTGTTTCTACGTTGGTGCTAATGTTAATTTTTCCCGGCTCTTGACTAATTGCAGATGCGATATTATCTTTTGAGAAGTTATTGTTAGAAAGAGTATTTGCTTCCACTATAGTCACAGGAACTGGGGTTATACTTGGAAACGTTTTAATTGGATTCCCCATTGAATCTACCATACCTGTATCCAACTGCATGAAAGCAAACATTACATAACTCCCTTCACTTAAATTTGCAGAAGTCTCTAAATCCATACCATCGAACGAATCTGGAAAAGTAGCCATACTATTAACTGCTTGTATTGTATAATCAACAGTAATCATACCAGTATCGCCTGGAGCTGCTGGAAATATAGGAGAAGCGTCAAAAATCGTTGCATCACCTGCCTCATTTAACTGCCTTAATGTTATATCCATGTAGTCCATTACCAAACCTCCTTTATCATAAGTAACATCTATACTTATAACATCACCTATTTCTATTGTTGAAGGAATAGGTGAAATTGAAATTGACTGCGAAAAAGCAACAGATGTAACCAAAGATGCTAATAATAATGTAATTTTTTTCATGATAAATGTTTAGTTTTATTGTATTATAAATGTAAGCAAAATACTTCTTAATTACACAAAAGTAACAAAATTTTAATAAAATTAAAATATTGAAAAACAATTACTTATGTTATGCGGTGTAAAAAATAACATTTTATCGAATTAAATTGTCTTTTAAGGAATTTAATTCGGCGTTTTAACAAAAAAAAGGAGTCATACCTTACAGTATGACTCCTTTGGTTATCTTAAA
>NZ_AFPB01000181.1 GCF_000218485.1 Aquimarina agarivorans
TAAAAAGTAAAGCCACTTTTTGCAAAGTGACTTTACATCGCCTACGAATTTTAAATTTTTATTTGAAATAGTTTTTTTTCGCTTGAAACTTTAAAATAAAACAACAACTTGCCTAAGAGTACATTTGTTTTTTCTTTCTGATTCAAACAGAAATCTTAATTTTATTTAAGTAATTATAAATCAAAAATGCTATTACTCTTTTATTAAAGTGGCTTTGTAGGTGTTTTTGTGAGTATGCATTAGCGTGATATAAGATCCTTTTTTTAAACCATTCAAATTTAATTTTAATTCCCGTTGTTTGGTGCCTTTAAACATCCCAACAAATTTTCCAAAACTATTATGTAGTATTACTTTAGTAATAATTTCAGGTGCACTAAAAACTACATCGGCAATTGAAGGATTTGGATAAATACTAACATTATTTTCCTCAGTAATTGAATTTGAGTTATTGGCAGGCAGCTGAAAGGCTGTGGCTGCAGTAATATTAATTTTATCAATATTAAAACCACCAGTTAAAGAGGTGAATCGTAAAATTTTTTGTCCCGCGGTCAGTAAAATATTTTCTTGTGAAATGGTTTCAAAGTTTTCCCAGTCACCTGTATTTGGTACGTCATATTGCTGACCTACAACAACTCCATCAATTGTTAATTCAAAATTCCTTTCGGAAAAAATAGACGAAATTACAGCATTAATATTATAATTCCCTGTTTGTTCAATGTTTATGGTATATTCAATCCATTCATCCTTTTGTATCCATGCCACTATACCTGCATACATATCTACATCATCGGTTCTTAAATAATTACCATTATTTCCTGTGTCCTTATCATTATAAGCAACTCCTTGACCTCCAACATCGTAAAATTCCATTTCAATCGTACCTGGAATAGTTTGAGCAATGCCATTGTAGGGCAATTGTTCGGGTATTGAAGAATTTAATGAAAAATCTAGTTTGTCAAAATTAAATCTGCCAGAAGCTGTTTCAAATCGCAGTACTTGACGACCAGCAGTCAAACTAATATTTGAAATCGCAGTTTCTTGGTATGATTGCCAATTTCCAGTATTTGGCACCTTAAAATTTTCGCCTAATTTGTTATCGTTCATATAAAGTGTAAACGTATTATTGTTTGTAAGTGAAGCTACATTAGCAAAAATTGTATAATTCCCAGTTTCTTTCACTTCAACAGTATACTCCATCCATTCATTAGCATTAATCCAACCGACATTACCGTTAACTGATCCTTTTTCAACATCAACATCGTCAATTCTTAAATAATTACCATTATTACCATTACTAGTATCATAGTAAGCCACTCCTTGACCACCTAAGTCGTAAAATTCAGCCTCAATACTACCAGGAATGGTTTGAGCAACCCCATTGTAAGGTAATTGCACTTTCGTTTTAGGCGGTAATGATGATTTACTAAAGCTTAATTTATCGATATTAAAACCCCCAGTATTACTGGTGAATCGTAATGTTTTTATGCCTGCTTCTAACGGGATGTTTGGTTGACTTACGTTTTGATAATTTTCCCAGTTTATTGTATTTGGAACAATAAAATCATTTCCAATAACGGTATCATCAATACTCAATGTAAATGAACTACTATCAAAAACTGAAGCAATGTTTGCATTGACGGTAAAATTGCCTGATTCCTCAATATTTACAGTATATTCTAGCCATTCACCAGCTTGAATCCAGGCAACGCTACCTCCAGTAATGTCAACATCATCGTTTCGTAGCTGATTGCCATTATTACCAGTATCAGTATCATTGTAGGCTATTTCTTGTCCCCCCAAATCATAAAATTCCATTTCAATAATTCCTGGAATGGATTGCGTAACTCCATTGTAAGGGGATTGACTATTGGTTGGGATTTTTTTGAGATCATTTCTGTAATTTTCGGTCGTGAATCGAGCTTTTTCTAGTTGTTGTGGTGATAATTTTGTTCTGCAACTGTGTCTGGAGTAACTCATGATATTGCTAGTATCTGGATTGTATACATCTCCATTGCTATCCGTTTCAAAAAACGTATAGTTACAGTTAGTATTTACTTTGGCAAAAGATAATTGAGGGTCTGCGGGAGTGTCACAGATAAGATCCCCCGTGGTAGAACAATTTGTTCCATTGACATACTCGCTTCCACGGAAAGTTTCATGCGTGTGAAATAAATCTAAATAGTGACCAATTTCATGAGTAAATGTAGTTTCAGGAAAACCACCCATGCAGTCGTTATCCATAAAAATACGATTTAAATCATTTTCAAGATCCGATGGATTGGGAAAATAAGCGTAGCCACAATAACTACCGCCGTTAGCATTTAGGATACTATTTGCAAAAAATAAGTTTAAAACCTGATCTACTTCGTACGCATTGGTAATGGCAGTTTCATCGTTCATTATAAAATCGTAAAATTGATCTGAATTTATGTATTTAGGACTTTGATACTCCTTTAATTCTACACCTATATTGGCAAAAAAATCATTGGTGTATCGTATGCCTTCATTTATTTTTTTTAAAGATATGCCACCTGTGCCATCAGCTCTGGTGATAATTTGAGAAATAAAGGGAATAATAATTTTAGCTCTCGGTAAAGGATTTCCATTATGTAGGGTACGTTGTTGTAACTTTTGAGAGTCTATTGCTGCATTAATTAACAGTGCGTTGTCATAGTCTTTTTGAGTAACTTTTGTAGCACAGCCTTGGCTGTAAATTAAAATTGGTTTAGCTAATAAAAAAACGATAATCATCATTGTGTGTTTTAATGATTGTTTTAGTAAGTTCATTTTTAAGTAGTTTTATAGTTTATTTAGTGACGTTCATGTATCATTTTTTGAGCTACTTGAAACTACTTTATTGCATTTTTTTTTAAAATTGAGGCGTGATAAATTAAGGTTACGAAATTCGTTTTGTGAATTTTACAAAAAAAAAGGTTGAATTTTTTTAAGAAATCCTTTGAATAAATTTGAGGACTAGCGATTTGTTAAAATTTATATAATTAATTTATAAATCTGATTTTTAGCATTTTGTAAATTTTATACCAAAACTCATGAAAGTTATGAAAACGTTAAAATTATTATAAGAATTGGATTACAAAATAAATTTGAAAAATCCTGTCGATCTATTTTGTAGCGCATAAAGTTTTCAAAATGAGCATATTTATAAAGCCATTTTTTAAAGCTTTTCTAATAAAAAAGAATCTCGTTTTTAATAGCGCTTTGAAGATTTTTTTATAACGTAAGGCAGCGTTTCATTGACCTATTGAGTCATAAACAATTGCTTTAAAAAACGCTCTTTTAGCCTACTAAATAATACTAGTTGTGAATTAAAAAGCTGTTGAAAATTATTGAATAGGATAATTAATCACCACTCTAGTGCCGTTACTTGGAGTGGAATTTAAAAACACGCGACCATTGATATATTCCATGCGCTCTTTCATAAAAAATAGCCCCATACCACCTTCGGAACTATCTTTTGGGGATTCGGGCATTTTTGAAGCATCAAATCCTTTGCCATTATCAGTGATTGAAATACTTAATAATTGATCTGTTTTTTTCATTGAAACTAAAATATAGGTAGCCTCAGCGTATTTTATAGCGTTATTGATCGATTCTTGAGTTACTCTATATAAGTTGGTTTCTACTAAGGTTTCAAATCGAAAATTGTCTTCAACATTGTTTTCAAATAATATTTCGGTTCGGGTAAATTTGTTAAGTTGATTGGTCATTTTTTGAATGGCAGTAGTGATCCCATAATCCAACAATTCAGGCGGAGTCAAATTAAAGGTAGCCATGCGGACTCCTAAAATGATATTTTTTGTTTGGTCCTTTAAAACATTAATTTTTTCGGTTAATTTTTTTCCTTGCGAAAGGTCAAGGGATTCAATATTAAATTTTAAAGCTGTAAGCATTTGTCCAATACTATCATGAATATCTTTAGCAATTCGCTTACGTTCTTCCTCCTGAGCTTCTACAATTAAGCTAGCCTTTGATTTTTGTATTGCAGATTCTGTTTTTAATTTATCTTCTCTAAGGATATCAATTTTTTCTTGAGCTTTTTTTCGTTTTGTAATGTCCAGACAAACAATTAAATATTCAACAACTCCTTTATTTTTAATTATAGGAAAAATGGAAATGTCCATCCATTTAATCGGTGTATGTTTAAACGATACTTCAAATTCATGATTTAAAATAGTTCCCTTTCTTGCGTTTATAAGTTGTTTCAACTCTTGCTGTTGTACTATATTTAATCCCAAATTTTCATAAATAATATGCTTAAGGTTACCTTTTTCTTTATTAATTATCTCCTGCATTTTTTTTCCGCTGGAAATTATTGTACCGTCCTGATCAATTCTAGTAAAAAATAAATTTTGATTAATTGCTTTTTGTAGCACTTGCAACTCTTCTAACGTTTCATTTTTAAGTTTAACGGCTGTATTGGCTTTGTCAGCCATTTTAACAGCGTTATCTTTTGAATGTATTAATTCGGAAATAGTACTTCTAATTTTACTAGTAACGGGTCTAAATAACAAAAAGAATTCGGCCAATAATAAAAGGAATAAAAGGAAAAAAGCAACATATTCAATTTTTTTTATGGAACTCATTTTCCATGAAACATAAGATTCGTAGGCATACACATAATTATTCATGGTTGCCAAAAAACTAGGTTCTTTTTTTATAAAAGCGGTTATCCATTTAGTGGCTTCAGTTTCATTTCCGTATATGGAGGCTTGTATATTTTTGCTAATCTTTAATAATTCTTCAATTTGAAGATTGACTTCAAAAAAAATGTTTTCTAGATTTTTTTTGCGAGAAGATTTAGGGAGTTTTTTAAGGTTGTTTTTTAAAAGAAGATGCGCCTCAGACCACTCTTTTAAAGCATCATTCAATTCAGCATTATTATCCCGCGTGATATTAAGTGGTGCGTTCCAAAGTAAAATACTTTTACTGATTTTTTGACTCAGCATTCGTTGTTTACCAGCAATATTGATTATTTGTGCATCATAATCATTATTTGATAAAGCCCTTTGAATAAAAATTTGCGTTATAATGACTAAAAAAGCAATAAAGCCTAAAGCAATAACATAAACCTTACTTAAGGAGCTAAATGTTTTAGCATCTAAAGATTCTTTGGTGTTCATTAAGCAATAGCTTTTTGTATTAAAGCTAAACCTTGTTCAGAATATAAAATTGCAAGAGCAGCTTGATGTCCAGTTTTAGACATTTTTTTCCAGGTTTTTTTTACAATATCGATTACTTTTTCATCAGTGTGTTTTTGCCTAAAAGTTTCGTAATAATAGTTAAGAAAAACCAGACATATAACATCCTCTAAAGTTTGAGTGTCATTATCTTTTTTTAAGTGTTTTTTTTCCAACAAAAAGGCAACTCGTTCAATAATTGTTTGCTCAAAATTCAACCTATTCAAAATATCGGAGGCAATTTTTGCATGAAATTTTTTTAATTCAGTACGCCACTTTAAATACCCAACTCTGTTCATTTCATAAGCACTTCGAGGTATTTCCCAGCGGCAAATATGTTGACTGCGCGCAGCCAAGCGTAATGCTACGTTCGCATCTGGAGCAAAATCATTTAACACTTTCGTCATTCGCTGACCGTAAATTAATTCTTTAGATACTGATTTTCCATCAACAATTTCAGTATTTGGATCTTTTTTATTAGCGTGGTCAAATGCCTCGTAAGCTTTGTTAATTTGAAGTGTATTCATGCTTGTAAAAGTATAGCAAATTGAATTTAAAATAAAATTTTAAAACTTTTAACTATTTATGTAATCTATTTTTTGATTTCTACTGCGTCAGTTGTCAGTTGTCAGTTGTCAGTTGTCAGTTTTCTGTTGTGAATTGTCAGTGGAGATTTTCATAGATTCTAAGTCCTTCAGGTCTTAAGTCAGTTAATGCTCAAGAAAAGTCTATTCCTTATCATCTATAAATGTAGTGGTCAATATTTTTAATGTAATAAGTTATTATTTGTTTTCCAAAATCTGTTTTAGGTTGCTGAGTCCTTTACTAAAATCTTCGCCAATTGTCTTTTCAAAATTCATTATTAAAATTAAAGCATTAAATGGGTAATCCATGTGTCCATCAGAGCCCCAAGTTACTTTAGTTTGATTCTCAGTAATGGCACTTGTCAATAAATATCCATGGTCATCTGATTTAAATGGCTCAAAAAAGCGCAGTTTAAAGTCAATACTTTCTCCTTCAACAATTTTTTCAATCTCTTGCTCGCCTACACCAACATCTTTATGTGTGCTTGACCATGCCGACACAAAACCTTCGGTTCCATCTGTACCTTGGTAAGTTTGTTTCATATTAGGATCTATTTTGGCCCAAGGACTATAATTGTCCATGTTTTTTAAATATTTGATGTAGTTGAAAACTTCGTTTTTCGGTTTATTAATTGTAATTGATTTTTGAATTTGATAATCTTTTTTTAAGAAAAGCGCAACTATAAAAGGTAAGGCAATTAGGATAGCTACTACAACTAGAATTTTTTTGAGAGTTTCATGATGTTGTAATTAGGGTTAGCACTAAGTAAAAACTGACGTAAGATTTTTTCTAAAAAATTGTATTATAAATTTACGAAAAAGTTAAAAAATAATGAATATTTTACAATAAATATTTAATTATTATGATTTTACTACAATAGTATACTTTTTTTCATCAATTATTGTAAACTGTCTCTTTTGGAATTTTAGCTGTAAATTTTAGTAATTTTGTTTCTTGTTTTTGTTTGATTAAGGCATCCAGATTTGGTTTGTAAAGCTATTGATATAATGATTTAAAAATTAGTTTTGGATGTTAAGTGTGCAGCATTTTGTAAAGGTGTTCCTTGTAATATAATATGTGCAATGCAACAATAAAAGCCAGAAAATTAGATGACGATTTTAGGTTAACTGGGGGTATTTATGTACAACGTAATATTTAGTTTTAAAAATACATTCAATGAATATTAAAGTATTCCTTACCCTATTGTGCGGAATTTGTTGGACGGTTACCTATGTAGAATGTATCCGAATTGGTTTCAAACATAAAATTCATGCCATGCCCTTTGTGGCTTTAGTGCTAAATATTACTTGGGAAGCTTTTAATACATATCAAGGAGGATTTTTAGCAGGTTGGTCGCATATTTCTACATTGTTTGATGGATTGTGGTTTTTATTGGATGGAGCAATTCTTTACACTTACTTTGTTTATGGAAGAAATCCAAAAACTTCGTCAATACGTTTTTACGGTAAGGTATTGCTTGTTTTAATTTTGAGTTTTTTGTTCCATTATACACTCAGCGTACAGTTTGGTTTTATACCAGGTGCATTGTATTCCAGTTCTTTTATGGGGGTGTTAATGTCTTTGTTATTTATTAAAATGTATTTTGATAGAAAGGGCTCACGTGGACAATCATTAATCATTGCAATAAATAAGTGCATAGGAACTTTATCAGCAAGTGTATTAGTAGGCTTGGTAGGCGTAAATAGTTTGGGTGGTGCATACAGGAGTATTTTGTATGTAGGTATTGTGATTTTCATTATAGATCTGTATTATATTTTATTGCTGCGCAAAGAAAAGTATTTGGAAAAATCAATTTCTTAAGCTAATTATTAGCAAGGTTCAACTCTTCAAGTTATTTTTGTGACCGATTAAAAGTAATCATGAAAGTAACTGAGCACATTGAGAAAACATCAGGGAAAACCCTGTTTTCGTTTGAAATAGTACCACCGCAAAAAGGGAGTAATATTAACGATTTATATGCCAATATAGATCCATTAATGGAATTTAATCCTCCTTTTATTGATGTAACCACATCCCGAGAAGAATATGTTTATATAGAAAAGGACGGTTTATTTGATCGCAAAATTACGCGCATGCGTCCTGGAACAGTTGGTATTTGTGCTTCATTACAATATAAATACGGAGTAGATGCTATACCGCACGTATTGTGTGGCGGATTTACTAAAGAGGAAACGGAGTATCTATTGGTTGACTGTCATTATTTAGGTATTGATAACCTGGTAGCTTTACGGGGTGATCCTATGAAAGGTGAAAAGTATTTTGTTCCTGCTAAAGGTGGAAATACTTATGCTATTGATTTGGTAAAACAAATAAAGCAGATGAATGAAGGGCAATTTTTACATGGTAACGTAGCTATGAAAAACAAACCAGATTTTTGCATAGGCGTAGCTGGGTACCCTGAAAAACATATCGAAGCTCCAAGCATGGAGGCTGATTTAAAACGGCTGAAAGAAAAGGTTGAGGCTGGAGCGGATTATGTAGTAACACAGATGTTTTTTGACAATCAACGTTATTTTAAGTTTGTTGAAGCAGCCAGAAAAATTGGTATTACTGTACCCATTATACCGGGAATTAAACCAGTGGCGGTAAAAAGGCATTTACAAATATTACCTCAAGTTTTTTGGTTAGATATGCCACAAGCATTAATAACTGAAATTGAAAACGCTAAGGATAATAAAGCAGTGCGTCAAATTGGTATTGAATTTGGAATTCAGCAATCTAAGGAATTGTTAAACTACGGAGTCCCTTGTTTGCATTACTACTCTATGGGGAAATCAGATAATGTAAAGGCTATTGCCGAAGGAGTTTTTTAAAATTACAAAAAAAGGTCGTTACAAATGTAACGACCCTAGAAAAACAAAAATCAAAATTAATTGATTATTTACGGATTACTAATAGCTATTCAGCAAATCCAATAAATACAGTATCCCCTTCAACTTTTACAGGGTATGTGGCAATAGGTGCAATATCACCGTTTAGGTTTTCTCCATTTTCTAATGAAAATGTTTTTTTGTGTAAGGGGCATGCTACTTTAGGAGTACCTTTGTCATCACCAATCATACCACGGCTCAATACCATTTCCATTTTATGTGGGCATACATTTTGGCAGGCATACCACTTATTTGTTCTTGTAAAATTAAACACCGCTATTTGCTTGTCTTTGTATTTTACGCAAGCACCACCATCAATAGGGAAATCGCTTATTTTTGCGGCTTCAAACCAAACTTTAACTTCGTCTAATGAAGTACTATTATATCTATCTAGAATTGCTTCCATACTTTAAATTCTTGTTACATTAATTGCGTTAAAACGCGGAAATCATTTTGTTAATTGACTAGTATTATTTCCAGTGTTCTGGCATTTTTTGATCCCTTAACGGAACAAATACCAAATTATCATCCGATTCATCACTATTTACAAAGTGGCTGAAACGCTTCATCATTTCTGGACTTTCAATTGCTTGTTTCCACTCGCATTCAAATTTATTAACAAGAGTTTCCATCTCTTTGTCAAGGTCTGCAGCAATTCCTAATTTATCTTCAATAATTACTTCTTTTAGGTATTCAATACCACCTTCTAAACGGTCTTGCCATGCGGCAGTACGTTGTAAAGGTTTAGCCGTACGCATATAGTACATTAAGTATCGATCTAAGTATTTTACTACTGCTTCATTATCAATTTGTTCGGCCAGCAACTCAGCATGACGCGGTGTAGCACCACCATTTCCACCAACATATAAATTCCAGCCACCGTCCACAGCAATTAAACCAAAGTCTTTTCCACGAGCTTCCGCACATTCGCGGATACATCCAGAAACACCTCCTTTAATTTTGTGTGGAGAGCGCATTCCTCGGTAACGATTTTCTAATTCAATACCAAAACTTACGCTTTCATCCATTCCGTAACGGCACCATGTAGAACCTACACACGTTTTTACAGTACGTAATGATTTACCATAGGCATGACCACTTTCAAAACCGTAATCTACCAATTCTTTCCATATTTGTGGTAATTGATTTAGTGTAGCTCCAAACATATCGATACGTACACCACCAGTTATTTTAGTGTACAAATCATATTTTTTAGCAATTTCACCTAAAGCAATTAATTTATCAGGAGTAATTTCTCCTCCAGGAATTCTTGGTACCACTGAATACGTACCATTTCGTTGAATGTTGGCTAAAAAACGATCGTTAGAATCCTGAATTGCATATTCTTTATTGGCAGTGTCTGCATGAATTGTTGCCATTAATGAAGCCACTAAAGGCTTACATAATTCACATCCATGCCCACCATTCCCATGATGATCCAAAACCTCATTAAAAGTTGTATATCCTTTTACTTGAATAAGGTCATAGAGTTCTTGACGGTTGTAGTCAAAATGTTCACACACATTGTCCTTTACCACACGTCCTAATGATTTTAAGATAGCATCAACTAAATCTTTCACCATGGGTTTACAACCACCGCAACCCGTTCCTGCCTTAGTACAGGTAACAACATCGCCTAAATCATTAGCCTCGCCACTTTCAATAGCATTACATATTTGTCCTTTACTTACGCTTTCGCAAGAACAAATTTGAGCATCATCTGGTAAGTCCATAACATCACCTAATAATGATCCACCTTCGCCACCTCGACTGCCCAAAATTAAATCTTCAGGCTCTTCGGGTAGCTTCATTCCGTTACTATAAATTTGGAACAATGAGTTGTAGTCAGAAGAATCACCAACTAGGATACCGCCCAATAATTTTTTTCCGTCCTTAGTAACATTTATTTTTTTATAAATTCCATTACGTTTATTAACATAGGTAATTTCGTCTAAATCTTCTTTAGCATCATTCAAAGCGTCACCAAAACTAGCCACTTCAGTACCAATAAGTTTTAATTGAGTAGACATGTCAATATACTCAGGCATTGCATTATCATTGCCTGTAATTTGATCAACAGCAACTTCGGCCATATCATAACCTGGAGCCACCAAGCCATAAATCATGCTATTTAACAAGGCACATTCGCCAATGGCATAAATATTAGGATCGGAAGTAAGCATTTGTTGGTTTACAACAATACCACCTCGGGTACCCACTTCCAAACCACATTCGCGAGCCACTTCATCTCTTGGTCTAATACCAGCTGAAACTACTAGCATATCCACTTTTAGTTCCGTGCCATCAACATACTGAAGTCCTTCAATAGCTTTATCACCTTGTATATGTTGTGTTTGTTTTGATAAATGCACCTGTAATCCCAGACTTTCTATTTTTGCCTGTAGCATATCACTTGCGCCTTTGTCCAGCTGTCTTGGCATAAGGCGAGGAGCAAATTCTACTACGTGAGCGTTTAGTCCAAGGTTTTTAACTGCATTGGCAGCCTCTAAACCTAAAAGCCCACCACCTAATACAGCAGCATCAGTTTTGCCGGCAGCTTTTAATTTTTTAGCATAAGCTTCGGTCGCTTCCAAATCTTCAATAGTACGGTATACAAAAACACCTTCCTTTTCCACTCCGGGAATAGGAGGAACAAAGGCAGAAGATCCGGTGGCTAGTACCAAATAATCATACGCGTATTTATCACCACGATGATTGGCAACAGTTTTATTAACGCGATCAATTTCGGTAATCATTTCCGAAACATGAAGATCAATATTATTTTCAGTATACCAAGTTGCTGAGGACATACTTAAATCTTCAGCCGTTTTGCCATCATAAAATTCACTTAAATGTACACGATCGTAAGCGCGTCTAGGTTCTTCGCCAAATACAACAAGTTTAAAATCTGAATAGTTTGGGTGAGCGGCAAGTTTTTCGCAAAACTTATACCCAACCATACCATTTCCAATAACTATTACTTTCTTCATTTTAATTTGTTTTTCCATGACAAAAATACGTATTTGCACTTAAATCTAAGTATAAATACGTATTTTTTTACTGATTTAGTTTAAAATCTAAAAAATCCTTACGAAGTTGCTAGAGTGTCGATTCTTTTTTGGAGGTTTTCTAATTTTGATTGCTCATCTTTAGCAATTTGCTCTTCTTCAGGGGTAAATCGAACTAACAGGCCTAAGAATCCTACAGCGGCTACTATAAATCCAAATGCAAAAAATGCTTCTTGAAGACTAGCGCCACTTCTTAATAAATATTGCGCATAAAGTACTGCTCCTACGTTACCACCTGCGCCAACGATTCCGGCTACAGCACCTAAAGCTTTTCTGTTGATAAATGGAACAACTGAATAGGTAGCACCTTCAGCCATTTGAACAAATAGAGAGAAAAACACCATTGATGTTACCGCTAAACTTAATGAATTCATTTGCGAAAATAACAGTAAGGCTAACCCTTCAGCAACTACTACGTATACCAAAATTTTTACCCTTCCGTTAAGTCCTGAGTTTTTTCCGAATTTATCAGCAATCCACCCCCCAGTGGAACGGGCAAATAAGTTCATTGCACCAAAGAATAGTACAATAAATCCAGCAGTTTCTTGACTTAGGCTAAATTTTTCTTGATAATAGGTAGAAGCCTTCCCGGTAACAAATAATTCCATTCCGAAACATCCTGCGTACATTAAGAATAAAATCCATACTCTTTTATCCGAAGCTGCAGCCATGAAAGAACCTTTTTCACCTTTTTTGGTTTGCGGTCTTTCTTCCGGAAGGTCTTCATAATTCCCTTTTGGGCAATCTGTTGTGTATTTCCAGTATAAAAATGCGACTAGTAACATAATTGCAGCAGGGATATACATCGCAATTCTCCATGATGATGTAGCTTCAGCTAAGCCTAAGGCGGTAACACCAGCGGCTATTAATGGCATAGTAGCGTTGGTAACACCACCACCTAAATTACCCCAACCAGCAGTAGTTGCATTGGCTATACCAATTACATTGGGGGCAAACATAACTGAAGTGTGATATTGCGTAATTACAAAAGATGCACCAATAACACCAATTGCCAAACGAGAAAGCAAATAAGTTTCCCATGTATTAGCAAATGAAGACCCCGCAACAGCTAAGGCACCAAAAATTAGCAAGTATACGTAACTTTTTCGTGGTCCAATTTTATCACATAAAGGACCAATAAGTAAACGGGCAAAAATGGTAACCCCTACCGATGCAATAAATGCTAATGTAGTTTGTGCTTTGGTTAATGCCAAATCTGGTGCAATAGTTGATTTCATTAATGGCGCATGAGAGAACCATCCGAAGAAACATAAAAAGAAAGCGATCCAACTCAAATGGAAGGTTCGCATTTGTACACTTTTAAAATCTGTAAGCTTTATTTTAGTAGCTTTACTAGTAGTTAAATTTTTCATAATTTTAGGAAGTATTGAATAAATCGACCGCAAAAGTAAGCGTATTTTTTTTTAAATACGTAAGTATTTGTACTTATTATTTTGAATTGCGTAATTAAGGTTTAATGCAAAAAAAAGCTTGCCGATTGATCGACAAGCCTTTTTGTTGTAATAAAGTTAGTATTCAGTTAAGTGCTTTATATATGTTATTTAGCTTCTGGAGCAGCTTCTTTTTTCCATTTAAAAATGTTAGGGTTAACAGTAATCATTACCCATCCCCAACTTTGGTTACTGTCAGCTTCTAAAGGGATATCATTACCTCTACTTGCTCTTGCATTAGCAAAGTCATCTCCAAGAAACGACTGAGAATATCCAACTTTAATGTTAGCATATGGTGTGATTCCTTGCACATAAACTAAATCAACAGAAGTTCCAAGGTTTGAATCCATTCCATCACGCGCATCAGCAGCACTGAAATTATGAACAAAACCAATAAGTTTAGATTTAGCACCAGTTTTTATTACAGATTTAAGGTGGATGTCGATTAAACCAACATCATTGGCGTGTCTTCCAACATAAAAGAAATCCTGAAATCCGTTAAATTTGTGGTTTGTACCAAATAAAGGAAAGAACGCGGTAGTTTCTCCTCCGCCAACGCCATCTTTGTCGCCACTTAGGATTTCAGCTCCTAAACCAATTAATTTGAATGCGCCACTGCTTGGTTTATAGCCCGCAAATAAAGAAGCTTGATATGCAGAAATGTCTACATTTTTATTGAATTTCCCAAATTGGTAATAGACACTACCTGTTAAAGTGAAATTAGGGACATTGTATGCTCCGTAAAAACCAGTAGTTTGTCTTGATGATGTTCCATCTGTTGTTACTGATCTAGCAGGTGATGCAGGTGTTGGAAGTACTATTGGGAAAGACGTAAGGTTACCAGGAGTGGCTTCTACAGCAGGAATTGTTTCTCTATCCTGAAAAGTATTATTCATGAAAAGAAAGCTCCCTTTAAAATTTTCTGATAGTTTTCCTGACAAGTGTGCAAATTGCATTGCTTTATATTGAAAAATTTGTCCTCCAAGGCCTCTACCATTAAAAATTGTATTAAAATTGTTTCCACCATCTCTTTCTTGATTGAAAGCAAAACCAACATCTAATTTTAGACTAGATTTTTTATATCTAAACAAAGCAACGTCATGAGTTCTCTGTTGTTGTGCCCATCCAAGTCCTCCAAGAATCCTTTGGTCGTCATAGCTTAATAATTGACGTCCTAATTTTGTAGACCATCCTTTATTTCCTAATTTAATTTCAGCCCAAGCTTGATTAACTAAGAAACCAGTTTGATTAGTTGGGTCATCATTTGCTGATAATTGAGGGCGATCTCCCCATACACTTACATCCTGAAAATCTAAAAAGGCAGTAATTTTGCTATCAGAATATTTTACTAATAATGACGATCTTTGTGAAACGAAAGCCGCAGGCTCTACACCATCAGGTGCTACGTCTTGAAAACCATGTCTATATTCAAAACGCGGTCTAATCATTGCATCAATAGATAACTCTTGTGCTGATGCACTATAAAGCCCTAATCCTAAAAGAGCACTAATAAGTAAATGTGATTTTTTCATAAAATTTAGTTATGGTTATAAATAACAACGAGACAAATATAAGTATTAATACTTAGTTGATATCTAAGTATTTTTATTTTTTTTGTATAAAAGTTTATTTTTTGAAACGAGTAAGATCAGTAAAAGAGAGGTGTTATACTGTGTGTTTAGGTTTAATATATTTACTATCATTTATTTAGTATTCAAAAATACGTATTTTAAGTATAGGTACGTATTGTAAAATATTGTTAAAATTTAAAAAATTGGTACGCTCAGAAGCCTATTTAAAAACAAAATAGAATTCAAATATCTGTTTTTGCTACTAGAATTATCCGATTTTTTGTTATTGCATTATTTTGTTAGCTCAAATAGAAAAATTTATAGTATTATCATATTTTGGATTACTTATAAAAAAAGAATTTTGTATATTTCATTACTTAGTTATTTTTGTACTTTTTTATAAATAGAAAATTTTAAATGCATATAAATAAAATTTTACTTGTTGATGATCACTCCTTAGTGCGTGATGGAATTAAATCCTTGTTGGAGAATGAATCTGATTTAGAAGTTGTAGGAGAGGCTTCAAATGGTGAAGAGGCTATTCAGGCAACAGATACATTTAAACCTGACTTAGTCATTTGTGATATTCGAATGCCAAAAAAAACGGGTATTGAGGCAGTATCCTATTTAACTAAGCAGCATCCTACAATTAAATTTATCATGCTATCCATGCATGATTCTGAAGAATATATTTTGCAATCCATCCAAGCAGGTGCTCATGGATACTTGCTTAAGGATGCAGGTAAGGATGAAGTATTGAAAGCTATACATTCCGTTTTGGATGGAGGGAAGTATTTTAGTGGCGATGTTTCATCAATTTTGGTAAATAATCTTGTAAGTGGCGGATTAAACGTAAAGACAATTAAGCCAACAGAACCAGAAGCCAATACATCAGATGGTGTAGCCAATTTTAATTTAACCAAACGAGAAAAGCAAATTTTAGAAAAAGCCGTTGCAGGATTAAGTAATAAAGAAATTGCGGAGGAATTAGGTATCAGTAAACGTACAACCGAGGTGCATCGTTTTAATTTGATGAAAAAATTAAACGTTAAAAATATTCTAGATTTAAGTAACAAAGCTCGTAAATATGGGCTACTTGATGAGAAGTAAAATTAAATTAAGTAAACTGAGATTTATTAGTATACGTATTGATTCAAAAATACTTAAAAAGCCATATCAAGTTATATGGCTTTTTTGTTTTAGCATGTTATTTTTATTTAAAGTTTCCAAATAAAACTAAATTGTAGTTAGAGAGACCTATGTTTTTAGATTCAACAAAAATTCATAATTTTAATTTGAGTAATTTAAAATATAACTGGTAGTACTTATTATACAAAAAATGATAAAATATTTACTGACTTATTACTGTATGCGTTTCCATCTAATTTTTGCAAATACAGCTATTAAAATTAAAATAGGTACAACTATAAAAATCCACGTTGGTATAGGAACTGGGTTACCTTTGGCGTAGGAGTGAAGTCCTGATAAGTAATAATTCACTCCAAAAAAAGTCATTATCAAGCTGCTTAAGGCAAATAAGCTAAAAACATTATAAGTGTACAAAAAGTTGCTTTTAAAAATAATTCTTATGTGTAACACAAAAGAATAAATAATAATACTAATTAAAGCCCAGGTTTCTTTAGGATCCCAACCCCAATACCTGCCCCAAGACTCGTTAGCCCAAACACCTCCTAAAAATGTACCAACACTTAACATAAACAGACCAATTGTGGTGGTTTTTTCATTTATTTTGGTGAGCTCAATAATTTTTGGATGAATACGTTGTTTTTGGGCTTTTGAAATAAAGAGCATGCAAATTAATACGATTAGCGCCAGTAAAGACCCCATGGTTAAAAAACCATAACTTCCTGTAATAACAGCTACGTGAATCATCAACCAATAGGATTTTAATACGGGGACTAAATTGGTAATTTCGGGATTCATTAAATTTCCATGGGCAATTCCCATAAGGCAAACAGCAATGAGTGCAGTAGCAGCTGCTGGTAGTTTGGATTTTTTACTAAATGCAATTCCTGCAAGGACAGCTATCCATGAGATAAAAATTGTGGCTTCATATCCGTTACTCCATGGTGCATGACCTGAAACGTACCAGCGTAAAATAATTCCAAATCCATGGTAGGCAAAAATTGCAATTACTCCTATGAATCCAATTTTTCCGATAACAAAAATCCATTTTTTGTCAAAAAATAACTCAAAAAAACCGGCAATAAGGAGTATGATGCCCACTAACGTGTAAGCCATCATGCTTTTAAAAAAAATATGCTGTTTGTTATAGCTAATTTCCCAAGCAATTTTATTAGGAGATATTAGTAAATTTGGAGCATTCTTTTTCTGAAACGCAGTAAGTATGTCAATAGTTTCGTTGGCCGCGGTCCAGTTGTTACTAGTTTTTGCTTTTTGCAATTGCAGTAAATAATTTGGAATTATTTTATTGTATACTAATTGATCATCGCCAATAAAATTAGCCTCTTCTTTAGGAGCATACCAAGTATTATTTTCCGCAATAGGACTTGGAAAAATTTTTAAAAATTGTCCATTAAAAATAGCCCATATAATATTCAGGCGTTCATCAATTTTGATAATACTTTTATCCAGCGTGTTGCGTTTACCTTCTACTTTAGCATAAGCATCAGTAACTAAGGGTTTAATTAGGTAATTCCCATCAAAACTAAAAAATTGTGCAGGTTTTGCATATCCTTTATCGGATATGGGTAGGAGGTTGCTTATAGTGTCATGAACTGTTTTTTCGATCTTAATACAAGGTAGTAACTGCCAGGAGTCAGGTTTAAATTGCATTCCTAGAAAAGCCTGAGTAGCGGTTACTTTTTTTATCTTGTTGGATTGATCTTTATACTTAAAATTATCCTTTCCGTAAATTTTACGGAGCAAATCTACAGCAAGTGTATGCACAGGTTTTATGCGTCCTTGAAAGTCCTGTATTTGAATTTTTGCAAAATTTTCGGCGTGATCTGCATCAATAAGCTGGCGATTTATTAATTCATAAGGGGCTAATTTATGGAGCTGCTGCGCCACAGTAATTTGAATTTGTAAGCTAAAGATTAGTACAAATACAGTTAAAATTTGATGTTTTCTATTTGATTTCATACCATGTTGGTTTTAGGGATGAAAGCAAATAATTGGGTGTTCCACAACAAGCTACAAAACATACCTAAGGCGAGTAATGCATAACCAATGTAAGTGACAAAAGTGCCCCAATAATCGTGATTTACAGATAATATAGTACCACTTTCGTCAGGCAAATATGCCGACTGAAAAAATCGATATCCTTTGTAATCCAATACATTATTCATAAAAATTTGATAGTCCAATGTATCAGATGGGCTTGTAAGCTGTAAATCGCTATAAAAAGCTGATGGACTGTCCGAGCCCGGATAACGTTCCAAAGTAAAATTCTTTAATCTTACGGAAAAGGGTAAATGAATAGGGCGGGATCCGTACCGAAGTTTTAAATGCATATTGTTGATATATAAAGTGGTATTCGGATTCATGTATCCTTTTCCTCCAAATAATGTTAATTCTTTACTTTCAGTACCTGAAGTTACTTGAATTTTAATTGCGGATTCTGGATTTTTTACCTTTGGGTCAATCTCTTTTTGGATTAATTGTAGTGTCTTGTTATTTTCAACGCTATTGAAAACAATTGGCACCTTATTAATTTCGCTAAGCGCCTTAAATTTTAATGGGGTAAATGTATTTTTTTTATAAGAACCCGCTTTATTTTCAAGCATTGAAAAATAATTAGTGGTTTCAGGAAAACGTGCTACAACTGCAGAATCGGTTGTTTTAATATAGATTTCATTTAACAACTCATATGGGGTTTCAAAAGCAATGGTTAATCCATAAAAGTTTTTTCGGGTTCCTTTTTTTAAATAAAAGTCCTTGCGCTGAGCATCATCAGCAATAACAAGGTGTAAAAAATCATCCCCATTTTTAGCATCCTTTAACACGTAGGCAGCTCTAGGTATAAATTTATTGAGTGTTACATTAATTTTTTTGTCTTGAAAAGTGTAATTCTCATTTATATGGTTAAATCCAAGCTGACTCATTATTACAGGAGTGGGACTATAATTTTTAGTAAACTTTTCATCATCTGCCTGTAGTTGTAAAAAACTATCAATACTTAAAATACGGTTGGTATTTTCATTTTCCTTAATAGTTACCAATGCCTCAAAACCACGGTATTTAGTAATTCCAGCTCCAATAATTATAATAATGAATGCTAAATGTAACAGTAAAACAGGAGCCTTTTCCCAACTAACTAAATTGTATTTGGCTATATTTCCCATAAAATTAACACCTAATAATACTATAATAATCTCAAACCATTTGGCTCCATAAATTAAAGCTTTACTAGTTTCCGTTCCGTAATCATTTTCAATAAATGTGGCTATAGCCATGGCTAATGCAAAAATGATAAGTAAAACACCAGTAAGTTTAGTGGAAAAAAAGAATTTTAGAATAGTATTCAACAAGCGCATATATCAGAAGGGAAAAGATTGGAAGGTGAAAATTACTTTTTCATTCCTGTGGAAATCCAAGACGAAATCAGGGCTATGGAACAAGTATCTATTTTTTTATTTGCTTTATAAGGCATTGGAACAAAACCTCTTTTATGTGTTAATGCACCCAATAGAAAGCCACTTTCGGCCATTTTTTTTAAATTCTGATAATCGTATATTTTATTTCGCGATGCCTTTTGTTTGTATACATCTGGCGCATGGCATTTAAAACATTTTTCTTCAATTACAGCCGCTACGTCATTAGTATATGTAATTTGTTCGGAGGTATTGCAATTCACTTTAGGCTTGTTGTTGCAAGCCATTAAAAAGAGGCCTATAACACTATAAATTAACACGAATAATTTGGTTGCAGATGGGAATTTTAAAGTTTTCATAAGCTACTTTTTATACTTTGATTTAATTTTTTTCCACTCTTCTTCACTTAAAGGTAAATGTTTCTTATTTTTGGTAAAAGGATCATCGCCTCCAGCTAAGTAATCTTGTATTTTGGTAAGGGCTATAGTATCTTTAATTTTTTCGGCAGTTTTGTAAATATGATTTCCATGGAAATCATGACATTGCAAACAAGTACTCCATTGTTCATTAGCAATTAATTGACTATGAGGAACATCAATAGGGTCATTTTTAACCTTAAGATCATAGTGGCAATTTACGCAAAAGGTAGCATCGGCAAGTACAACTCGGGTATCGTTATGCTCACGGTGACAAGTTTCACATTGGGTAGCATCAATTTTGGCAATGGCATCTTTAAATTTAGGTTCAAAAAAACGATGCGTAGGGTGCCTATCATTAGGCCTGTCATGACATTCTAAACATTTTTTTGTATCCACATTTTCGGTTCCAAAATCCACAGGTTTTTTACGTGTGCCAAAAGTAAAAGCAACGTTAGCTTGTATTTGTTGCATTAAATTTCCTTTAGCATCAGTGTGGCAAGCATCACATGATAGTCCTTCATGTCCAGTGTTCATTGGACCCAGGCTTAAAAAATCTTCTGTAGCCTTTTGGGGCAGAATGATAAAAATAAGTAAGCCGATACCAATGCCAATTAATGAACCTATGTATTGTCTTTTACGAAGTGGATTTTTATTAAACATGAATTAAATTTACATTATTGAGGAAGCGTGATCGCTACATTTTCAGATGTAGGGAAACTGATACAAGTCAAAATATAACCTTCGGCAATTTCATTTTCGGGTAACAAATGACCATCTAACATTTTAACACTACCCGATGTACATTTTGCTTTGCAAGAGCTGCACATTCCTGATCTGCATGAATATGGAATTTCGACATTACTATCCAAAGCAGCTTTTAGAATTGTTTCACCTTTGTTAACAGTAATGGTAGAGTCAAATCCTACACCACTTAATGTTACCGAGGATGCATCAACACTTTCTGCTTCCATTTTGGAAAGGTCAGCCGTAAAGGCTTCCAGCATTATTTTATTTTCAGGAACACCGTTATTTGTAAGTATAGCTACTGCGGCATCCATAAATCCCTGAGGGCCACATAGCATGAATTTACCAGTACTATAAGCAATACCTTTGGTTTGAAGTATTTCATTTAATTTAGTTTCATTTAACCTTCCTTCATAATAATGCTTTTCAGGAGTGTCCACAGATTCTAAAAAATGGTGCATTACAATACGATCTGGGTATTTTTGAAGCAATGCTTCAAGCTCCTTTTTGAAAATGATCGTATTTTTATTTTGGTTAGCGTAAATTAATAAAATACTTGATTTGGGTTCTTTTTCAAGTACCGATAGAATAATTGAATATATTGGTGTAATACCACTACCGCCAGCAAGTAATATATATTGATTAGCTTCTTTTTTATTGGGAACTACAAAAAAGTTTCCCATGGGTTTATCAATTTCAATTTTTTGACCTTCCTTAAGTTGATCGCATATATAATTTGAAACCAAACCATCTTTTACTTTTTTTACAGTAATACGTAAATATTTGTGTAACCAAGGGCTGCTACTTAGGGAGTAGGATCTATTTTCGATTCTGTTTTTAACCGGAACTTTTAAAGTTAAAAATTGTCCAGATTTATATTTAATCGAACTAAAAAAGCCAGGTTTTTTAAAAATGACACTTACCGCATCATCGGTTTCTTGTACTATTTTGTCAACTGTTAATAGCATGCCTTTTAAGTATTTGTTAAACTAGTTATTCGTAATAAAAGACTACTCCAATGTGGAATAGACTAACAAATGTGATAATTATTGAAAAAGCAACATGGGTGATCATCCAGGATTGGAATACCCAGTTTTTTTTGGATTTTATGATATCTAAATTGACAACACCTAATAACATATTTGTAAAAAACAAATAGGAGAGTAGTGCTAAATACCCATACCCAAACTCCATAACATGTACGTAAAATAGTATGGGAGAAAAAGCCCCTATCCATTTGTGGATGGTGGTTAATTTTACGGAATATTTCCAAAGTCGCTTCCAAACTCTAGAAATAGTTAAAACCCATTGAAAAACAATAAGCAAAAATACTGCAAGACCTGACCAGCGCTTATACATTTGATTGTGTTCCTGCAATTCATAAAGCCACATCCATTTTACAGGTAAAAAGTATTGTACAATGTATAATACGAATAAAAAGATACCGATATTAAAAAAAGAAAACACTCGTTTCATAGCAATTAGGATGTTCTTGTTTTACCCTTTTTTGGGATTTGTTTTTCAGGAGTAAACCTTCGAATTTGCAGTAGTGCTTCGAAGGTTTAATTCTGATTCAAGCGCTAACATAAAATGCATGCAATTTTTTTTATGCAAATTATTTTAGAAAAAAAATTGTTTTATTTAATTTGAAGCTACTGGAACTCCTTTTTTAACCAATATTTCAAGTGATTTATATGATGTTAACTTACGTACACTATCAATAAATACTTCTGCTGTTGGTAAATTAAATCCTTTTGAAGGCCATGTATTACCAATTGCTGGTTTTGGACTGTTTTTAAAGTTGGCAATTTCAGCTAAATAAGCGTTGTAAATTGCTTTGGTTCCATTTCGGTAAGCGTTCAGTACACCTATAGCTTCTTTGTATGATAAAGAATCGGAAGGATATTGCCATGTTGTAGCTCCCATTACATCACCTAACTTCCAATCTTTTTTTGTAGTATTTTTATGATCATTGTGGCAATTTACACAAGGGGCAGCCATGGCCATATCAGCAAACATTGCCGTGTGTAATTTTTGTGATTCATCATAAAAAAATTGAGGCTTTTGGTTTGCTTTAATTTTTTTGAATAATTCGGCTTGCTTACCCTCTAATTTGTTGGATGCATTAATCGGAAAATCAGAACCTAAGTATAAGCCTAGCGGCACACTACTTTTTCTTATGTCTGATGAGATTCCTCTTAAAAATAAAGCAGGTAATGGTCCGGCTTCAACTTCATCATCTTGCCAGTCCTCATCAAATTTTAAACCTTGTTTTTTGCCAGCGCCTACGATACCTTTTGTATAAAGTGTTCTTGTAACATCGTTTTCTGATGCTACCATTTCTAAAACCTCTTCAACAGAAAAAGCTTTGTCATTAATAGCTATTTCTGTTGCACTTTCTTCAGGCATACTACCACCACATGATGTTAGTATTTTAGTCAAACTTAATACTAGTGCAAATTTTGTAAACTTTAGATTTTTCATAAACAAATGAATTTAATGGATTTTTATGTTAACAACTATGTAGGGAGTGTGCACATGATTTCAACAATAAATTCAATATCAAACTAAGTACAAATACTTAGTTATTTTTTGGTAAAAATAAGTAATAGTATCTAAATAGAATGTATGATTGTATTTTTTTTTCGCTGAAAAGTAAAGTTTTGATAATTGTTCATTTTTTAAAATCATTATTGCTTATTATGCAATAGCATTTAAAACCCAAAAAAGGGATTACCTTTACAGTAATCCCTTTTTTTAATTATCATTTATTAGTTAAATATCAATAAAAATAGTCTCTATGTAATTTTTAAGTGTTTTAAATTGTGTTATAATGAAGTATACTGACCGGTAATAATATTGTATAAATTGGTAATTTTATTACTCAGCATCATTATTTTTGATAGTGGTATTTTATTATTGAAAAAATCTCTTTTATTGTCTTCAATTTGGTTAAATAAAGTTAGCACCTCGCCAATTTTTTGTTCAATAGTAAAAGTGTTTAAATCATTTATAAGTAATGAATTTAAGGAGTTATTCATTTCTGCATAAATTTTTTCAACTTCAACACACAATCCTTTGTAATTTAGTTTTTCTTTTCTGAAAACCCTACATGCGGTGTAGTATAAGCATAGCCGTTGTGATAGCATGCGTTGTTTTCCAGATAAATTGACAGTTTCCACTTTTAACTGATCTTCGTTGTTGCTTTCAGAAAACTCTTTGCTGTATTTTGAGTCTTCTTCAATAGCTAATACTAAAGAGTGGCAGCGTTTCAATAATTCGTTTGAAGATGTCATTACATTGTTCAAGTTTTTGTTGGACCTGTTATTAATGATGTTTTTGAACGTTTCCCATTGTTCTTTTTCTCTTTTGACTGCTGCACGTACCTTTGGAGATGATTTTTTGGAATTCGTTTCAAGTATACTCAGGTTACGTTGAAATAATTGCAAACTTGAATTGTATTCGCTATTCACTTCATTTCCATTGGCTCCAGCCAAACGTAATAAGTAAATTTTTGCAATACGCTGTGACAGCATGCGTTGTTTTCCTGAAATATTTGTAGCTTTTTCATAACTAATATTTCCAAATTTTTCTTGCTCGTTAGCAAAACTAAAATTAATAACACAAAGTAGTGTTATTGTAGAAAGGGTAATTAACTTTTGCATTTGTTATAAATTGGGGGTTGTATTTATTTTTTTTCACAAATTTAAGTAATACTTATCTATAGAACTAAGTATTTTGTGTAAAAGTAAGTATTAAATGTATTAAAAAAGATCTTTACTGACTTTTTTTGTAGAAAATATCTTACATAAATATTTATTTAACAGTTAATTGAGTATTTATTTTAAAAAAATAAGTATTATCTACGTATTAATACGTAATTAATACTTATGTTTGTGGTGTTAAAGAAAATAATCAATCCTATATTTATGAAAAAAACATATTTACATATAGCAGCAGTAACTTTTGCAGCTATGCTAGTTTCTTGCGGAGGCGAAAAGAAAAAGAAGGCTTCAACGGAATCAACTCCAGAGCCAGAGTCAAATAGTGAGCAGTTAGTTATTGAAAAGCCACAGTTAAAGTTTGGTTTTATTAAACTGACAGATATGGCGCCTTTGGCAATTGCTAAAGAAAAAGGATTTTTTGAAGATGAAGGGTTGTTTGTTTCTGTGGAAGCACAATCAAACTGGAAAAACATTTTAGATCGTGTAATTGATGGTCAGTTGGATGGATCACATATGTTAGCAGGTCAACCTATTGCTGCTCAAGCAGGTTTTGGTCGTCAGGCAGAATTAATTACTCCCTATTCCATGGATTTAAATGGTAATGGTATTACCGTATCTAACGATGTTTGGGCTAAAATGAAACCTAATGTAAAAAAGGACGGAAATGGTAAGCCAGTGCATCCAATTTCAGCTGAATCTTTAAAGCCAGTAATTTCTGAATATAAAAAAGGTGGTAAGGCATTTAAAATGGGAATGGTATTTCCAGTATCTACGCATAACTACGAAATCCGTTATTGGTTAGCTGCAGCAGGAATTAATCCTGGAATGTATACAGCAGAAAATATTCAAGGGCAGGTAGATGCTGAGGTATTGTTATCAGTAACTCCTCCACCACAAATGCCAGCTACTTTAGAATCTGGTACTATTTATGGATACTGTGTAGGGGAGCCTTGGAATCAGCAAGCTGTATTTAAAGGTATTGGAGTTCCAGTGACTACAAATTATGATATCTGGAAAAATAATCCTGAAAAAGTATTTGTAATGACTAAAGAGTTTACTGAAAAGTATCCAAATACTACAGTGGCAATTACAAAAGCGCTAATTAGAGCAGGAAAATGGTTAGATACACCTGGTAACAGACCAGAAGCGGTTGAAATTTTATCACGTCCTGAATATGTAGGTGCACCAGTGAAAGTATTAGCAAACTCAATGACAGGTACCTTTGAATTTGAAAAAGGCGATAAAAGAGAGATGCCAGATTTTAATGTGTTCTACCGTTATAACGCAACTTATCCTTTTTATTCTGATGCAGTTTGGTTTTTAACACAAATGCGTCGTTGGGGGCAAATTCCTGAAGGGAAGCCGGCAGATTGGTATGCAAGCAAAGCAAAAGATATTTACAAGCCTGAAATTTGGAAAAAAGCAGCTGAATTGTTAGTGGCTGAGGGTAAAATACCAGCTACTGATATTCCTCAAACTGATGGGTATAAGCCAGCTACAACTGAGTTTATTGATGGTAATAAGTACGACGGTAAAGATCCAATAGGGTATATCAATAGTTTCAAGATTGGAAACAAGGATAAATAATTTAGGGAGTGTTGAATTTTTTTAACACGTGAATTTGGAGGGGTTGTGATACGCTCCTCCATTTTCTTCAAAAATTCAACAACCTATAATAGTGTAATCAAATTTTTAATATTATTTAATTTTTAAATAATTCAATACTCGATATCAGTCAGATATTAATCCCTAAAAATATATATTATGAAAGATAAATCGATCAATCTTTTAAACTTTGTTGGCTTAGGTATTTTTGAGCCAGTAGTTAGATTAGCAAGTGGCGAAGAGGTTAAAAAAAACCTTTCGCAGCTAATGAAAAGTATTGTATTTCCGATACTTTCAATTCTTTTGTTTTTGCTTTTATGGCATGTAGGTGCTAATGCACTTTACAATACAGAAAAAGAATTTAAAATTGAATCAGCTCGTGAATCAGGAGGCGAAGCAGCTGTAAAAAGAGAGTTAGCCCGAATTGATTCTGGCGAAAGCTCAATAAACTCGTTACCATCGCCAATAGCGGTAGTTGGAGCGTTTAAAACACTAATTGCAGATCACAAAGAAATTAGTGCAAAAAAGTCAGCTTTTTTAGAAAAAACTGCAGCAATGAATGAAAAGCGCGAAGCCCAAGGTTTGGCGCCAATTACATATACAGGTAGGCCGTCATTTATAGATCAAGTACTCACTAGTTTAAAAACAGTTTTTGCTGGATTCTTTTTGGCGTTGTTTTTAGCAGTACCTATTGGTATGATTTTAGGGTTGAGTGAATCTTTAAGAGCTTCATTCAACTGGCTCATCCAAATTTTTAAACCAGTATCACCCGTAGTTTGGTTTTTATTGGTGTATATGATTGTTAAATCATTAACCCTTACTTATGATGGAGATGTATCTTTTATCATTTCATTTATTGCAGTTGGATTATGTGCTATGTGGGCTACATTGGTAAATACTACTTTAGGGGTATCATCAGTGGATCAGGATTACATAAACGTTGCTAAAGTATTGAATTTAAGTGTAGGTCAAAAGGTGTTTAAAATTGTATTACCATCAGCATTTCCATTAATATTTACAGGTTTACGTATTACGGTTTCTGTGGCTTGGATGGTACTTATCGCTATTGAGTTATTATCGCAAAGTCCAGGACTAGGAACATTTGTTTGGGAAGAATTTCAAAATGGAGCAAACGATTCAAATGCAAAAATAATTGCAGCTATGTTTGTCATCGGTATTATCGGTTTCTTGTTGGATAGGTTAATGTTTTCTGTACAGAAATTAATGACGTTCACTGAAGCTTAATCGGTTATTAGTTGATCATTTGTAAGCCGTATGATTGGTTCTTTAAAAAAAGTTAAAAATAAATAACCAATAGGCGAATAACTGATAACTGACAACCATAAACTAAAATTTATGGCAGCACATATTGAATTAAGAAATGTATCAAAGTCTTATGGAGAAGGTGATGATAGAGTAGAGGTGTTACGAAATATCAATTTAGTAATTGAAGAAGGAGAGTTTGTAGCAATTGTAGGTTTTTCTGGTAGTGGAAAAACAACGTTAATAAAATTGATTTCTGGATTAGAATTTCCTGATGAAGGAGAGGTGCTTTATAAAGGAGCTCCTGTGACTGGTCCAAGTTTAGATAGAGGTGTTATCTTTCAGAATTATTCTTTATTGCCGTGGTTAAATGTTAGGAATAATGTAGGAATGGCGGTAAAGGAAAAATTCAAAAAATGGACTAAAAGTCAGGTAGGATCTCATGTTGAAAAATATGTTGATATGGTAAGTTTATCGCATGCGATAAACAAACTACCTAAAGCTCTCTCGGGTGGGATGCGCCAAAGGGTGTCAGTTACCAGAGCATTATCTTTAAGCCCTGATGTTATTTTAATGGATGAACCTTTAAGTGCATTAGATGCGCTTACCAGAGGTACGTTGCAAGATGAAATTTTAAATATTTGGAGTAAGGATAAAAAAACTGCGTTATTAATTACTAATGATGTTGATGAGGGTATTTATATGGCTGATCGTATTATACCATTGCGTCCAGGACCAAAGGCAACTCTTGGGCCCATATTTGAAGTAAATATTGAGCGTCCAAGAGATAAAACGGAATTGAATAATAACGATAATTTTAAAAAATTACGTAATTCAATTTTGGAATATTTAATTAAAATAGGTTCGGAGCGGGCAGCTAAACTGACTAATGAATATACGTTACCTGATTTAAAGCCAATTCCAAAGGGTAGGTTGTTTCAGGGAACAAGAGCTTAATGAGCTGTAAAGAGGTAATAAATTTATTTTAAGTATTATTTAAAATAAAAAAATCTCGTAAATAACTATCTACGAGATTTGTTTCGAGCGGGAGACCAGGTTCGAACTGGCGACATTCAGCTTGGAAGGCTGACGCTCTACCAACTGAGCTACTCCCGCATACGCTTATATAATTAAGCGGTTGCAAAAATACACTTTTTCTTCAATTTTAAAGGAGAAAACAAACTTTATTTGATAAAAAGTATAACAAGCAGTTTAATAAGTCAATTGTAAGTTTTTTATACTTTTTATAAAAATTTAAAGACACTAAAAATGGCAGAAACAACAATAAATAAAGAATCTCGAATAGATAATGGTTTATTTAGCAACGAGATTATGTTAGATATAAATCAATTAACTAAAATATACCCTACTCCTAAAGGAGATTATGTTGTTTTAGATGATTTGGATTTAAAAGTAAAAAGAGAAGAGTTTATTTCAATTATTGGGCATTCAGGTTGTGGTAAAAGTACCTTGTTAACAATGATTGCTGGGTTAAATGAAATTTCCAGAGGAACCATTGTTGCCGATAATACCACGGTAACTGGTCCTGGTCCTGATAGGGGTGTAATTTTTCAATCTCCTAGTTTATTACCTTGGTTAAGTGCTTATGACAATGTAATGCTTGGTGTAAAGCAAGTATTTGCGCACGGAACTAAAAAAGACCGCGATGATATTGTAAAGTATTACTTGGCTAAAGTTGGTTTGGAAGATGCAATGTTTAAAAAAGCCAAAGACCTTTCACAAGGAATGCAGCAACGTGTGGGTATTGCTCGTGCTTTTGCATTAAAACCTAAAGTATTATTATTGGATGAGCCTTTTGGAATGTTGGATTCATTAACTAGAGGTGAATTACAGGATGTATTGGTTGAAGTTTGGAATCAGGAAAAAATTACTGCAATTATGATCACGCATGATGTTGATGAATCTATTTTATTAGCTGACCGTGTTATTATGATGACTTCAGGTCCTAGAGCTAAAGTGGGTGATATCCTAGAAATTGATTTTGAACGTCCTCGTAATCGTGCAGAATTAATTGAGCATCCAGATTATTACAAATACCGTGAGCATTTAATTAATTTCTTAGAACATTAAGATAAATAGTTGATTATCCCGTTAGTGTTTTTAGTTAAAATTTTCATGATAGTAGCAAACGCTTTATAAGTTAGAAATCTGACGGGATTTTTTTAAATAACTAAGTATGTAAATAGATCTATTTTTTTTTATTATTTACTACTCTATAAGTTAAGAATATAATAGCTTAGCTAGCCAATTTGGGTTATCATATTTTAAGTCTGTACCAATGCGAACCTTTTTGATTGCGTTGGTTTTTTTATGTCCTTTGTTTGGTTTGGTATTTTTTTTACTTCAAGTAGCTAAGGCTTAAGGCTGAAGATCTTATAAAAAGTTAAATACGTTATATTGATACAAGAATGTAGAATGGAGGTATTAAAACTATGTTTGTGATTACTTCATTTTACAAGTCATTTATTTATACGCCTGAAGTAGTGGGCGTGACCAATAAAGTAAAAATATAACTGATACTTCCTATTTCTAAAACGTTACTATCTGTTTAATTACGATTTTTTTTTTGCAATTAGCTCAGTTTCATTTTTAGAATAACTGATAGTATAAAAGTTTATTAATAAATGATTTCTATAGAAAATTACTGTTATTAAAAGCGAGTAATTTGCAGTTTATTTTACATATATCCATCTAATTACGCTGTTTATGTATATAATTTTGTGTAAAATGATTGATTTTTTAAATTTTAATAAAAAATAAGAAAATAGTTAAATACTTATTTTTTATTAAGTATTAATGCGTAATTTTGAGATAGATTTACGTATAAGATTACGTAAGAAAAATACTATAAAATAGTATCCCTGTTTATTAGAATATTGTTAGTATTCAAAATAGTTAAGCTTTGACTCGTTTTGCAACAGGGATACTTGTTTTTTTATTATTTAGGAAGTAAAATCACTTCTACTTTTTCAAATGATTTGATAAAATTAGTGTTTTCAGGTATAAAAACCAAAGCATTCGCATTGTTGAAGCCCTGAATCATTGCAGAGCTTTGATAGCCTACTATTTCCACATTTTTTTTGTTACTATTGCTTTTAAAAATTGAGCTCGTACGCCTTTTACTTGGTAGTCATGACTTATTATCTTTTCTGTTTTGGGTAAATGAATTTGATGGTGTTGAGAAAAATTTCGTAGTAATGGAAGGGCATAAATATAAAAGCAAGTTAATGCTGAAGCAGGATTTCCCGGTAAGGCAAAAATATAAGTATGGTCTTTTTTTCCAAAAAATAGCGGCTTGCCAGGTTTCTGTTTGATTTTGTAAAAAATTTCAGTCGTGTTCAAATTTCTTAAAGCTTTTCCTACAAAATCATAATCTCCTACCGATATTCCACCGCTCACTAAAACAAAATCATTTTCAGCAATTACTTTACTCAATAAATCTTTAGTACTTTGATAATCATCTTTTACTTTATAAATACTGTAATCATGAATGTGATCATTTTCTAATGTAGTACTCAGTAGTATGGAATTACTTTCGTATATTTTACCTGCTGGAAGTGTTTTTCCTGGAGTAACAAGTTCGCTACCAGTTATTACAATGCCAACTTTAGGTTTTGGATAAACGTTTAGTTCGGCGATGCCCAAGCTGGCCAAAAAACTTAATTTTGATGGGGTTAACTTACTTCTTTCTGCCAAAGCAAGTGCTCCTTTTTTTATTTGTTCTCCTAAAGGGCGAATATTTTGTTCGTCAACAGGTGGTTCTTGCACTTGTAAGGCTCCTTTAACAACTTCGGTTTTTTCTTGCATAATTACTGCGTTGGCACTGTTAGGTACAGCAGCTCCAGTAAATATACGAACAGCATCTCCTACATTTAGTTGTACATCAGCAGCGTCTCCCGCTTTTATTTCGCCAATTATATTGTAAATATTTGTTTCATTAGTGTTTACGGCGTAACCATCCATTGCAGATTGCCTAAATGGGGGCATATTTATCAAAGCATGCACATTTTCAGCGGTAGTATAATTTAAGCATTTTGAAATAGGTAGCCTTATTGGAGTAGCTTTTTGTTTGTGAGCTTCTATTTTTTGTAAAGCTTCAGCAACTGAAATCATGGTATAATTTTTTGTAAAAATACGCAATGCTATGCATAACTTAAACAGACTAGATATTGAATTTTTTTTCTAGTGCAATGTTGATATGTCAATAATTAAAGGTACTGAGGTGTAAAGTTATTTTTTTGTGCTTAAGGCTACTCTAACGTGAATAAAATATTAATAGCTATTTCACAGTACGGATTAAAATTAGTAGCTACAAAATAATAAAGTGCGAATTTGCTTTGTATTTTTTTATTACACTTTGGGGCGAAATGTTGCTACTAAAGTTGAGCAATACAAACAAAAACGCACTTGTTTTAGGTTAAGTTTTTTATGGGGTAAATGAGCAATAAAAACGTTAGTTTTTTGAAGAGGTGATTAAAATCCTGAAGCACAGTTAGAAAAAAGTAACATAGCCTTTTCAGATATTTCATTTAATTTTTCGGTATATCTGAATTTAGTATCGTTTAACTTTTCAACTTTTAGTTGTTGTTGAGTAAAGGTGTAGTTTTGTTTTGCGGCTCTATAAGCTTGTTCGCAGCCAAGCGTTTTGGCTAATTTGGTGTAAGCACTTTCAATTTGAGCTAAGGCAGCTTCGGCGTTTGATTTTATAGATAATTGTTTTTGTAATTCTAAATGTTTTTCCTGTTTAAGTTTTAGCTCTTCTTGTTTTTTTAATTCAAGCTTTTGTTTTAGCTCTTTTTGAAGTCTAACTAGTTCTTCCTGCTCTGCCAATAATTCATCCCGTTCAGCGGCTATGTTGTCAAAATCATCATCGTAGCTATTGTCAGCTACTGCAAAGTTGTCCAAAGATTCACTTCTGTTTTTGTATTTGGAAACGTCTGTGTTAGCACATATGGATAATGCATCGATCATTTTTTTAGCTTTTTCTCTAGCTCTTTTGGCGTAAAAACGACTGCGTTCCCAAGTATTTTCTTCCAAAGATTTTTCAGCGGCTACAATTCCTTCGTAAGCATAATTTGAAGCATCATTACAACCACAATTTGCAGTTACTTGTTCAACTTCACTCAACGTTTCAATAGCTTTTTCAGTCCATTCTTGGACATGATCCGTATTGGTAGCCTCGTAGGCGTTGTTTGTATGTGCTACACTATAGTTAGCTGCACTAAAGGCATCATTACATTCCGATTGGCTGTAAATATTTACAAAAAAAAGTAGACTAATGATTAAAATTGAAAAATTTTTCATGCTATTAGGTTGATTTAATTTTATTTGTGTTTTACAAAGATAATATAATTTTGCATTTAATCGAATAAAAATGCTTTTAATCCATTATTTAATATGTTAAAATTTTCCAAAAAATAATTTAACTTACTTTAACTTAGTAGTTAATTTTATAATAAGTATATTTAAATTATGAGATCAGCCATAGTATCAGCAATCAATCAACATTTAAATCAAGCTAGTTTATTACTAGATGTAATTACTAATCAACAATATACTGATGAGAGTGTAGGCCCTTATTACTCAAGTGTTGGCTCGCACCTTCGACATACTCTTGACTTTTTTAATTGCGTTATTGACGGTTTGGATCATAATCAAATTGACTTAACGGCTCGTAAACGGCAAGAAGAGGTGGCTACTGATAAAGAAGTTGCTAAATTGCATATTGCAAGAATTCAAGAAACTCTTGTAAGTTTTTTGGATATAAATACCGATTATCTGCTACATGTTACCGATAATCTAGGGCAAGGGAATGTAACAGTCAATTATACACTTGACAGTATTATGGCGCACGCAAACAGTCACGCAGTGCATCATTTTGCAACTATAGGGTATGTTTTGCATCAATTAAATGTGGAACATACCATAAAAGGTTTTGGATACAATCCTACAACGCCAATAGAAAAAAGAAAGGGGATTTAATCAAAAAAACTTTTTAGCATAAGATTCAATCCTTTTAATATAAGGAATATGGCTAAAAACATGATCAGGACTCCTGGTATAAGTACGACTAAAAACCAAGGGTGATCTTTATTCATAAAAGCATTATATACAATTACTGGCCCCAAGGCAATAGCGCCTAAAGCCATTACTAAGGTTTTTACGCCTTTTGCCAGTAATTCTTTGTTGGTTTTTTTTTGATTTTGCATAGTTATTTTAGGGATTCTAGTGCTTTTCTTACATTACCATATTTACTAATAAGTTTTTTTGCTTCAATGTGTGGGATATTTGCAGTATCTACAAGCATTTGAATGGCTCTTTCCACTAATTTGTCGTTGCTTAGTTGCATATCAACCATTCGGTTTCCTTTTATTTTGCCAAGTAATACCATTGTGGCAGTTGAAATCATATTTAAGGTCATTTTTTGAGCGGTACCCGCTTTCATCCTGGAGCTGCCAGTCACAAATTCAGGACCTACGTTAATTTCAATAGGGAATTGCGCTTCTAACGCAAGTGGACTATCAGGATTGCAAGTAATGCAAGCAGTAGTTATTTGATTGTTATTGCATTTTTTTAATGCATGAATCACATAAGGCGTTGTACCCGATGCAGCAATACCTATAACAATATCTTTAGAGGTTATTTTTTTTTGTTGAAGATCTAACCACCCCTGAATGATATCATCTTCGGCATTTTCAACAGCTTTTCTAATAGCGGTATCTCCACCAGCAATTAAACCTTGTACCAATTCGTGAGAAACACCAAAAGTAGGTGGGCACTCGCTAGCATCTACAACACCCAGTCGGCCACTGGTACCTGCACCAATATAAAAAATTCGCCCCTCTTGCTTTAGCAAAAGCGCAGCGCGTTCAATAACACTACTAATTTGAGGAAGTGCTTTTTCAACCGCAAAGGCAACAGTTTTATCTTCATTATTTATACTCTTTATCAACTCAAGAGCAGTCATGTGCTCTAAATTTGAATAATTGGATTCTTGCTCTGTTATTTTTTTAAAAGACATATATGCAAAGGTATTTAACCTTTTATAAATACGTTGATGCTTCGTGTAAATTTTCGAAATTGTGCTTGTAATTTTTTTTAATTTCTTTTACTCATATTGAAAAGATGCTACACGAAAAACATTAAATAACAATCGGTATCATACTTTTTTGATTTTCAAATTTTTAAAAACATTTCATTAATAAAGGGACATTTTTTCTGTAAATAAATAGAAAATAATTAAATTAAAGATTGTAACAATTTGATTTGTAGGGGCTGTTTTTTATACCTTAAGTGAAATGGTTATTATTTTTAAAATTTCAAATGCTAGTGATTTTGAGTAAATTTTTTGGGGTGTAGCATTTATACCTTTTTAAAATAATGCGCTTTAAGTTGAAATTATTTGCTTTGAATTACTACTCTAGTTGGTTGTTTGGAATAAGGGAAACATCTTTAGTAAATACCTCGTTGACACGGAAGTATCCAAAGGGAAAATCATCAGGATCAGTGGTGTTTGCGATATTACCACGCGCATCAAATGGGGTGGTAGCAAATGGGCCGTTGCTTGATTCGCCAGATAATTCAATAATAGCGTTTACGTAACTATGAAAACGCTTGTCGGACCCCAAAAATCTAATTTTAAAAACATCTCCTTTAATTTCCTCGAAAAACTGAGTGGTAGGTGTTTGTGCACCGTCCTGAAAAAAATCCTCATGTTCAATGGCTTGCAAATTACCCCAGCCAAAATCGAAAACATAAAAATTTTCCATGTTAGGAATATCTGTATACTTAATTTCTACAGCAAATTCATCTGTATCAAAATCACTTTCCCGTTTTACTTGTACTGCTGAATCAATAGGAGTGGAGGGATTCAATTGCTCGGTACTTTCATAGGTGATATTATTATGTACTACTGTAAGCTTGTACGCACTATTGGGGTCAATAACAAGATTGTCACTAGGTGCATTTTTGTAAAGACCTTCATTAAAAGGAGTATTCAGTAAATTAAATATTTGACCTGTATTCAGGTGGGTAATGGAAACCGAAGCGTTTTCGACATAATTAGGCGCTGTAGAAAAAAAGGGAGTGCTAAATGATATTCTTACTCTGGCCTGGTCTTCAAACGTGTTGTTGGTTTCATAAACTCGCTCTAAAGCTGCGTTTATAACCAACCTCGCAGGAGATTTAGGGAGGTCAACATCAATAACTTCTTCGCAACCAAATAGTGCAAAAAATATAATGAAAAGTGAGCTTATTTTTTTCATAATTAAAAATTGAAATTATACGTAATCGAAGGAACAATCCCAAAAATAGCTAATCTGGTGGCTTCATTTTGTAAGGTTTCATTGTTAAAACCAAAACTAATGCTTGTTGCATTTTTTCGGTCATAGGCATTATAAACACTTAAAACCCATTCGCTTTTCAATCTTTTTTTAGAATCAGGTTTAGGGGTGTACCCTAAAGAAAAATCCAATCTATGGAAGCTGGGGAATCTACTTGAATTACGTTCTTCAAAATCGGGCACGATCACTCCATCTAATGGTTCAAATTGATTCGTGGGAAAAGCGGTAGGCAAACCAGTTTGAAAATTAAATGCAGCGTTGGCTTTAAATTTTTTACTTAGGCTGTAGGATGCAGTTAATGATATGTCGTGAGTTTTATCAAAATTAGTAACAAACCATTTGCCATTGTTGATGCCAGGTTCAATGGGTGTGCGGCCTTTTATTTGTTGTTCGGTTCTTGATAGTGTATAGGCTAGCCAACCTTTAAATCGACCTTTATTTTTTTGGAATAAAAATTCCAATCCATAGGAACGACCGATGCCATTTAACAACACTCTTTCGATGGCTTTATTGGCAATAATATTTGCGCCATCAATGTAATTAATTCGGTTTTTAATTGTTTTAAAATAGGATTCCACTGATAGACTATAAATATCATCTTTCAAGTTTTTGAAATATCCAACAGCAAATTGATTACTTAATTGCGGTTTTACAAATTGACCACTCGGTTCCCATATATCTAATGGAGTAGGGGCAGTTGTATTGGATATTAAATGAATGTATTGTGCTGTACGTTGGTAGCTCGTTTTTATAGATGTGTTATCGCCAAAACTCATTGAAAAGCTTAGTCGTGGTTCCAGATTGGCAAAAGACTCAGTAACTTTTCTTCTTGAAACGGAGGTAATACCAATTTCTTCAGCTTCTTCATATTTTCCTAGTTCTTCATTAAAAACCACCGCTTCATCGTTAGCGTATTGAAAAATTTGATTTTGTCCTAGTCTTAAAAAGGTACTAAGCCGTAAGCCTGCATTCATGGTTATTCTTTTGCTAAAATCAACTTCTGCCTCAGCGTAATATGCAGATTCAATAGCGAATTTTTTAGTTAGCTGTTCCTCGCGTATTGCAGAATCTTCAGTACTTGGGGCAATTTTACCAGGATTAAAATCGTAGTAAAGCTGATTGGTTCCAAATCTAAAAGTAGTAGCATTGTTCTTATAATTTACGAAATCATATTTAAAATTCAAATTCGAAATCCCAGAATTCCACGTAAAACCAACAAAATCTAAATCTAATTGATAATTGTAATTGGTGTAAATTAATGAAGCATTAGAAAATAAATTATTATGGAAAGTATTATTCCATCTTAAATTGACAAAACTATTTCCGTACTGATTAAAAAATTGACCGTTAAATTCGAAAATGTCGTTTCCTAAATAAGACGACAGGTATAATTTATTTTTGTCGTTAATTATATGTTTAAGTTTTAGGTTAACATCGTAAAAGAGCGCTCGATTATTAATATTAAATAATGGTAGAAAAAGATGAACGTATGAACTGCGTCCACCTAAAAGAAATGAGGTTTTTTCTTTTGCCAGTGGGCCTTCAATTAATAATCGGCTGGATACAAGACCAATTCCTCCTTTGGTGTGAAATTCTTTATTGTTACCATCTTTTTGAGAAATTTCTAAAACAGAGGCGATACGTCCACCATAGCGACTTGGAATACCTCCTTTATATAGCTTTAGGTCCTTTATAGCATCGGGGTTAAAAATTGAAAATACGCCAAATAAATGCGAAGAGCTAAATAGTGTAGCTTCATCAAGTAAGATTAAGTTTTGGTCTGTTGATCCGCCTCTAACATTAAATCCGGATGAACCCTCGCTGGAAGTGCTTACTCCTGGTAACTGAGTTAATGCTTTAATAACATCAACCTCCCCAAGTACAGCAGGCAGATCCTTTATTGTTTTTATAGAAAGTTTGTTGACACTCATTTCAGGAGTTTTTATTTTAAACTGTTTTGGAGTATTTTCAACAATAACTTCTTTTAACGTTTGTCTGTCTTTTATTAATTTGATATTAACATTTCTGTCAGCATTCAAACTCACTTGAACTTCATTAGTTTCATAACCAATGTAGCTGTAATTAATGATATGAGTGCCTGAGGGAATAGTAATTGAAAAAAAACCGTATTTGTTTGTTACAGTACCTTTGTCCAAATCTGTAATGTAGATAGTTACTCCAATTAAAGCTTCATTACTATCCGCATCAGCTATAGTTCCACTTAGTGTAACTTTTTGTGCTAAAATTAGTAACGGGAAAGTAAAAAAAAGAAAACCTAAAAAGGAACTTTTAAGATTCATGAAGGTTTGATTTATATAGTTACTAAGGTACTATTTGATTTTTTATTAATAAGGATCGTTACTGTTTTAAATTGACTTTATAAAGTAATTGTTGACTGAACCGAATAACGGTAGCTAACTTAAATGTGCTAGCAACCTAATAATTTCAGTAATTACTATTTATTTTAATTAAAACAATTTAAAATCATCAGTAATATTACTAATAATGCAGACGTATTATTTTGCGATTTGTTACAATCAAAGTTGATTTTAAATTATTGGTAAAGGTTTTTAGTGTTGTTAAATTTGTAGCATCATTTATAAAAAAATAAAACAGCTCATTTTTTACTTGATATTCAAAAATAGAACAACATCGTAGTTAGGGCTATGCTTATGGTTTCTTGCTCATTAAAACAAAAAGCCACTAACTTTATTTGAGCAACTTAAAATCAGGACTAGTAAAGTGATTTAACGGGGTAAAAATAACAAAGCCAAATCAAAATAGATTTGGCTTTGTTGTAAAGTTAAAGTGTTCATTTTTTAAATACTGGCTAAAATAGTATTTAAAGTTTCACTTGGTCGCATAGCGTTTGCTACTTTATCTGTATTTGGCAGGTAATACCCTCCTAAATCAACAGCATTACCTTGAGCGTTATTTAATTCTTCAATTATTTTAGTTTCGTTATTACTAAGCTTTTCGGCTATAGGCGTAAAAAGTTGTTTTAACTTTTCATTTTTTGTTTGTTTGGCTAATGCTTCAGCCCAATACATTGTTAAATAAAAATGACTACCTCGATTATCAAGTTCATTCACTTTACGTGAAGGTGATTTTTTGTTTGTTAGAAATTTTTCCGTAGCTGCATCTAAAGCATGAGCTAAAGCGAGTGCCTCAGCATTATTGTTAGCTTCAAATTCATGTTCCAATGACACTGCTAAAGCTAAAAATTCCCCTAAAGAATCCCAGCGTAAATGTCCTTCTTCAACAAATTGTTGTACGTGTTTTGGGGCAGAACCACCGGCACCGGTTTCAAATAGTCCACCACCATTCATTAATGGTACAATAGATAACATTTTAGCACTTGTGCCTAATTCAAGAATAGGAAATAAATCGGTATTGTAATCACGTAAAACATTACCTGTTACAGAAATAGTATCTTCGCTATTTTTCATTCGAGCCAACGAAACCTTAGTAGCTTCAATAGGTGATAAAATTCTAATATCCAGGCCATCAGTATTGTGGTTCGGTAAATAGGTGTTCACTTTTTTAATTAATTCAGCGTCATGTGCTCTGTTTTCATCCAGCCAAAAAATAGTGGGAACATTTGTTGCTTTAGCCCTGTTAACAGCTAATTTAACCCAGTCCTGAACTGGAGCATCCTTGGTTTGGCACATTCTCCATATATCCCCTTGTTCCACAGTATGTGAAATTAACGTAGTACCGTTGGAGTCAATAACAGCAACAGTTCCGTTAGCTGTAATTTCAAAGGTTTTGTCATGTGAACCATACTCTTCAGCCTTTTGTGCCATTAGGCCAACATTGGGAACAGTTCCCATGGTACGAGGATCAAATGCGCCATTTTCTTTACAAAAATCAATAGTAGCTTGGTATATACCAGCGTAACTACTATCTGGAATTACAGCTTTGGTATCTTGAAGTTTGCCTTCAGTGTTCCACATCTTACCTGATGTACGGATCATAGCTGGCATTGAGGCATCAATAATTATATCACTAGGCACATGTAAGTTGGTAATTCCTTTGTCAGAGTTTACCATAGCTAAATCAGGACCGTTTTCAAGCGCTGTTTTTATATCAGATTCAATTGCTGCTTTTTCATTTGCAGGAAGGTTTTCAATTTTGGCAACTAAATCACCAAAACCATTATTTTCTTCTACTCCAATTTTTTCTAATTTAGCTGCATGTTTCTGGTACACGTCCTTAAAAAATACTTTTACAACATGACCAAAAATAATAGGATCAGAAACCTTCATCATGGTAGCTTTCATGTGTAATGAAAATAGTATTCCATTACTTTTTGCATCAGCGATTTGTGTTTCAATAAATTTTAACAAAGCTTTTTTACTCATTACAGTAGCGTCAATAATTTCGCCACTAAGCAAATTTAAGTTGTCCTTTAACGTAGTTTTAGTTCCGTTTTGGTCAGTGTGTACAATATTAACAGTGGTGGTATCCGAAAGTGTTACAGATTTTTCATTAGCTCTGAAATCACCACCATCCATTGTAGCTACATGGGATTTTGATTCTTTAGTCCATGCACCCATGCTATGAGGGTTGTTTTTAGCATATTGCTTTACCGGTTTAGGAGCTCTTCGATCGGAATTTCCTTCGCGTAAAACAGGGTTAACAGCGCTACCTAATACTTTTGCGTAACGTGCTTTGATTGCTTTTTCATCATCGTTCTTAGGTTCAGCAGGGTAATTCGGTATGTTGTAACCAGCATCTTGCAATTCAGCAATAGCAGCAGTCAATTGGGGTATTGATGCACTAATGTTTGGTAATTTTATGATATTAGCATCTGGGGATTTAGCTAAAGTGCCTAATTCCGCCAGGGCATCAGATATTTTTTGATTGTCAGTTAAGTTTTCAGGGAAATTGGCAATAATTCTTCCTGCTAAAGAAATATCTTTAATTTCGATATCAATATTTGCAGTACTACTAAAACTTTTAATTATTGGTAAAAATGAATAGGTAGCCAAAGCAGGTGCTTCGTCAGTTTTAGTATAAATGATGGTTGATTTATTGGCCATGAATTTTATATTTTTTTGAATGAACTTACTTTAATTATAACGTTTTATTTACAAAATAAATTATTGTAAATAAATGCACGCGAATATATGAAAATAAGCGCGTTTATATTTGAATTGCTAGTGATTTTACGTAATGTTAAAAATTAGCAAGCGTTTGAGAGTTAGAATTCGTAATTTGTCAATAATTGTCTTAGATAATTGCTTCTTTGGCAAAATGAACTTTAGTTAATTTAGGTGATTATAGTGTTTATAAAGCACTATGCTGAATTCATAATTAAGAAATACCTCTGTAATTGTATTTTATATTGTTTGTGGCATTAAATTTTTTATTTAAAGAGTTTCTTTTCTCGAAACTTTATAATAATGCAGTAGCGTAGTTAAAGCTAAAATTGGAAATAAAAAAGGCTACCAAATGGGGTAGCCTTTCTAATATATTTGAAGATGTGGGATAATTACCCTCTTCTCTCTTTAATACGTGCTTTTTTACCTGTAAGTTCTCTAAAGTAAAAAATACGAGCTCTACGCACTTTACCTCTTTTATTTACTTCAATTTTTTGAATTGCAGGTAAATTGATTGGGAATATACGTTCTACTCCAACAGTTCCAGACATTTTACGAATAGTAAAAGTTTCAGATGTTCCTGAACCTCTTCTTTGTATTACTACTCCTCTAAAAAACTGTGTACGTGATTTTTCACCTTCTTTAATTTCGTAGTATACTGTAATTGTATCACCAGCAGAAAATTCAGGCAATTCATTTTTTGTTACAAATTCGTTTTGAACAAATTTAATTAAGCTTTCCATAAATGGGTGTTATAAATGTTTTTTTAAACAACATTCACGATTTTCGCCAGAGGTTGGATAATTATTTTGCAAAAGTAATGGTTTTTTTAGAGCTACCAAAACGATTTATGCAAGTTCTTTGTATATAAACTTCTGCAACGAATTTAATAGGCTGACTAACATTAATTTTTTATTTGAATGATGCTTTTACACTTAACTTAAAATAAAAAATGTGTTTTAGGCTTGTATTTAAGTTTTTTCCTTGTTCAGAGAAAAAATTTCTAATTTTTTTAGTGTGCGGACTATCTTAAAATAACTATTAAAGTCTGGAGAGGGTTTAGAAGATGGAAGCTTGATATGCTTAAATTATAATTGCAAATAGCAGCATTTCAATAAGCTAGTCTAATTAAGATCAGAATAAAAAGAATCGGTAAGTATTATATTTTTTATGAAATCATCTGCATAACTTTAATAAGTTCATTCAATTTGGGAGTACGTAAATGTTACACCGAGGCAAGGATTGTGAAAATATAGTATAAATGCAATAGTACTGTCAGATAATTCGGATTGTTTTTTGATTTAGGGGTATGGCAAATTTTTTTATACAAACATAAAAAAGAGGAAGTTAGTTAAAAAAATTAACATTTATATTTTTAAAAAAAACTTTGTAGTGTAATACTAAAACGGCAAAATACCGTTTTACTAAATAGGACTTTTTTTTTATTATTTTATCGATAAAAACTAACTCTTTAACGATATTTTTACTTTTTATTCGTAAATTTTAATTTTTGGCAAGCTTTATGGATTGAAATAGATGTTAAATATTTGTAAAATACACTAATTAAATTAACCTGAATATAATACTAAAACTAAACACACAATTACAATTATGAGATTAACAAAAATTTTAAGTTCAGCCCTGCTAGTAGTAAGTTTGTTGTTCCTATGCTCATGGAGCGCTAAAGAAAGCACTGATGGATATAGTATTCAAAAGAAAAAAGAAAATGTGGTATACATTGGTAGTAAAACATTTGATATCAGTCGTCAATTGCAATTTCAACTACAGTATACAGCTAAAAGAAACAGAGAAGTTGTAGTAGCATTAAAACGTAAAGGAGTCTGGATTGCCAATGGGGTAGTTTCCGTTAAAAAAGGATCTGGAATTATAAAAGTTCCTATAAGCTTAACATCGAGGCTTAAGCGAAGTAAAAAATACGAAATCGATTTTTACATTCGTCCAGAGGGAACAACATGGAAGGAAGCCGTAACAAGCATTAATAATATGCCTAACATCACTATTGAATAAAACTACGATACTGTAAACAATACGTACGGTTATTTTAGTAACTGTTAACATTAATAAATACGATGAAACTTTGTGTTGAGTATACTCAACACAAAGTTTTTCTTTTTTATATTTGGCTATATTTTTTTTCAATGGCTTTAAAAAAATCTTCAACTAAAACAACTTCCAAAAAGGCAAAAAAGCCTACTACAAAAAAAGTAGTTGTAAAAAAACAATTAACAGATAAGCAACGTCTTTTACTTGGCAGTGGTTTTTTATTGTTAGGAATAGGTGTCTTTATCTCGTTGGTTTCTTATTTTTTTTCATGGAAAGCGGATCAAAGTGTATTAGATAGTTTGGATAGAAATACGGTGGCTAAAAATTTATTACAAAAATTTGGCGCTTTTGTTGGGGATCTTTTGGTGTTTAAGGGTTTTGGGATCATGGCCTTTGTTTTTTCGGCATTACTTATATTAACTGGAGTATCATATTTTTTCGGAATTGGGAAAAAACAACTCAAAGAACGTTGGTTTTGGGGGTTGTATCTGATGCTATTAGGAAGCATTATTTTTGGTTTTTTTGACAACTATTACGGATTATTGTCTGGTACCGTAGGTTTTGAAGTTAATGATTTTTTACAGGATTATGTTGGCAAAGTTGGCGCTATTTTATTAGTAGTATTTTTTGGATTGTTGTATTTTATTTTTAGATTAAATTTTAGTCCAAAAGCGGTTAGTACCTTATTTTATAAAGCAAAGGATAATATAAAAGAAGATCTAAAAACAAGTGCTGCTGAGGGTGTATCCTTTAGCGAAGAAACCTCACTCGATAAAAAACGAAATGATGTTGTAAAAACTGAAGATTCAAATTTTGAGATAGCTCAAGTTACGAATACTACAGAAGAGGTTAAAGAAACAGAAATGTCGGAATTGAAAGTTTCTGTTACTGAGCCAGAAACTAGTTTGGATGATTTTGTAGAAAGAAAATCAAATTCTGGAGTAGGTAAAGATTCATTTTCCGTAGAAATACCAAAAGAAGAACCTTTGGGAATTGAAGTAGAACAGGTAGTTCAGGAGGAAGAAGAAACTGAAAATTTAAGCAAAAAACTGGTTGAAGATTTTGGAGAATTTGATCCAAAGCTAGAATTGGGGAATTACAAGTTTCCAACCATAGAGTTGTTGAAAGATTATACATCGGGGCAAAACAACATCACTATAGATCAAGGTGAATTAGAAGAAAATAAGAACAAAATTGTTGAAACGCTTAAAAATTATAAAATAGAGATAGCTCACATAAAAGCTACTATTGGTCCTACAGTTACGCTTTATGAAATTGTCCCAGAGGCAGGTGTGCGTATTTCTAAAATTAAAAATTTAGAAGATGATATTGCGTTGTCCTTAGCCGCTTTAGGGATTCGAATTATTGCTCCAATTCCTGGTAAAGGAACCATTGGTATTGAGGTGCCCAATAAAAAATCAACCATAGTATCCATGCGCTCTGCTATTGCATCAGCAAAATTTCAAAATGCTGAAATGGAGTTGCCCATTTCATTTGGAAAAACAATTTCAAATGAAACCTTTGTAGTTGACTTGGCAAAAATGCCACATTTACTTATGGCAGGTGCTACGGGTCAGGGTAAGTCAGTTGGGTTGAATGCTATTTTAACATCATTATTATACAAAAAACACCCCGCAGAAGTAAAATTTGTTTTGGTTGATCCAAAAAAGGTAGAGCTTACGCTGTTCAATAAAATTGAGCGCCATTTTTTAGCAAAACTCCCAGACTCTGATGAAGCTATTATTACCGATAATACTAAAGTAATTAATACATTAAATTCACTTTGTATTGAAATGGACGCGCGTTATGAATTGCTTAAAAATGCATTTGTACGTAATATTAAAGAGTATAACACAAAATTTAAATCCAGAAAGTTAAATCCAGAAAGTGGACATCGATTTTTACCTTATATTGTGTTAGTAATTGATGAATTTGCAGATTTAATTATGACAGCAGGTAAAGAGGTGGAAATTCCAATAGCGCGTTTAGCGCAATTGGCGCGTGCCATAGGTATTCATTTAATAATTGCTACGCAACGTCCTTCTGTAAATGTAATTACAGGTATGATAAAAGCAAACTTTCCTGCGCGTTTGGCGTTTAGGGTGATGTCTAAAATTGATTCACGTACCATTTTAGATACTGGAGGAGCAGATCAACTCATTGGACGTGGTGATATGTTGTATAATAACGGGAACAATGTTATTCGAGTGCAATGTGCTTTTGTAGATACACCCGAAGTGGAACGTATTACAAATTACATTGGTGCCCAAAAAGCATATCCCGACGCACATTTATTGCCTGAGTACGTTGGTGAAGAAAGTGGCACAAATCTTGATATTGATGCTAAAGATCGCGATGCTCTTTTTAGGGATGCCGCCGAAGTTATTGTCACAGCGCAACAAGGTTCAACGTCTTTACTTCAGCGTAAGCTAAAGTTAGGTTACAACAGGGCTGGACGTATTATTGATCAATTGGAGGCAGCTGGAATTGTAGGTCCGTTTGAAGGGAGTAAAGCTAGACAAGTATTAATAACAGACTTGGTTGCTTTGGAGCAATTTCTTTCGGAAGGGAACTAATTAGAATAATCGCACTACAATTAATTGGTAAATTCAGACAGGACACAGTATTTTTGTCTAAAAAAAAACACAATATGAAAAGATTTTTTTTATTAGGTACTTTATTTTTTTTCACTTTAGCTACACACGCACAGTCAGCAAAAACCTTGTTGGATGAAGTTTCTGAAAAAGTGAAATCATACTCCAATATTGTCATTGATTTTAAATACACAATCAGTAATAATTCTGCCAATTTAGAGCAAGAAACTAGGGGGGATGTTACTTTAGAAGGAGAGAAATATGTACTTAATTTAATGGGTACTAAACAGATTTATGACGGAAAAAAATTACACGTTATAGTGCCAGAAGATGAAGAAATATCGATTTCTACACCAACTGCAGAAGAGGGATTAACGCCATCAAAAATGCTTACTTTTTACAAAAAAGGATATACTGCAACTATGGATATTGTGCAAAATGTAAATGGGCGTAAAATCCAGTATGTTAAATTAGTGCCAGAGCAAAAATCAGGAGATATTACATCCATTTTATTGGGTATTGATAGTGAAACAAAACATATTTATAAGCAAATTTTAAAGCAAACTAATGGTACGGAAATTTATGTTACTGTAAACCAATTTAAAACAAATCAGCCCCTTTCTAACACATTGTTTGTATTTGATGAAACCAAATACAGCGATTATTATATTAATCGTTTAGATTAGGATATTTTGAAAATTATAGATAGGTATATATTTAACAGGTTTTTACAAACTTTTTTTGTAGTATTCTTAATTGTAATGTTTGTTATGATTTTGCAAATGATTTGGCTTTATATAGCCGAACTTGCAGGTAAAGACTTGGAATTTTCTGTAATTGTTAAGTTCATCGTATATGCTTCGCCAACATTGATACCGCTAACATTGCCGTTATCTATTTTAATTGCTTCAATCATGGTATTCGGAGAATTTTCCGAGCATTATGAGTTTGCAGCAATGAAATCCACGGGGATTTCATTACAACGCGCTATCCGCTATTTAATAGTCTTCATGATTTTTTTGAGCATAGGGACTTTCTTTTTTGCGAATAATGTCATTCCTGCTTCACAACGAAAATTTATTGGGCTTAGGCGCAATATTGTACGGTTAAAACCTGCCGTAGCTATTACTGAAAATCAGTTTAACGAAGTTGGTGATATAAATATTAAGGTAGCTAGCAAATATGGGGATAATGATCAGTATTTGGATGATGTTATTATTCATAAACAAAAAGCCAATTTAAAGGGGAATTATACGGTTATAAAATCGAAATCAGGAGAATTGGTTAGTGGTAAAGACTCCGATGTATTGTCGTTAATTTTACGTGATGGATTTTATTATGATGAAGTAGTTCCAAAAAAAATTAAAAATCAAAAGAAGCATCCGTTTGTTAAAAGCGATTTTAAGGAATATGCCATTAACTTGGACTTAAGTTCATTTAACGATGTTGATATGTCTAAGAATGACTATATAAAAAATCGTAAAATGCTAAATGTAAATTTACTGCGAAAAGATATTGATTCTTTCTCAGTAAAATTAAATAAGGATAGGGAGGATTTTGCCAAACGAACAGTACAGCGATTAAAAATTGGTACCATTGGCGGAGGAATAAATTTTCCATGTTATACTTCGACATATCCCGAGTCTATTGAGCATATTTTACAGTACGAAAAGCAACTTATGGTACTAAATGAGGCAAATCGGTTAATAAAAAGTAATTTAAATAGGATAAGACAAGAGGGAACTGATGTGCAGCGCAATAAGGAAAATCTCAACAAGTTTGAAATTGCATTACACGAAAAGTATGCACTTGCGTTTGCTTGTATTGTATTGTTTTTCATAGGTGCTCCTCTTGGGGCAATAATTCGAAAAGGAGGGTTGGGGTTACCATTGCTGTATGCAGTCGGTATTTTTTTGGCGTATCATTTTATTGGAATTTTTGCAAAGTCAAGTGCCGAAAATGGGGCGATAAGTCCATTTTTATCAAGTTGGTTATCTACATTAATTATTCTTCCTTTAGGGGTTTTACTAACTTATAAAGCAACGACTGAAAAGAATTTGATCACATTAAATTTCGGAAAATTTAAATGGGTTGAAATTTTAGATCGGTTTTTTATAACTATTTTCAAGAAAAAGAAGGAGTAGCACGATAAAGTATTTCTCGCTTAAGCGAAATAGAAATCAAAGTAATATATTTACATAGAATTTCAACACCCTAAAATTTGAATTTAGCACAGCACGCCAATTTTAAGCTGGATACTATTGAGTCAGCTATTACTGATATACGAGCAGGTAAGATTATCATTGTTGTAGATGATGAAAATCGTGAAAATGAAGGGGACTTTGTAGCAGCTGCAGAAAAAGTAACACCTGAGATGATTAATTTTATGGCAACCCATGGTAAAGGTTTAATTTGCACACCTTTAACTGAGCAGCGTTGCGATGATTTAAAATTAAGTATGATGGTAGGGGATAATACTGATCCTATGCAAACAGCATTTACGGTTTCAGTAGATTTAAATGGAAAAGGAGTTACTACAGGAATTTCAGCGGCAGATAGGGCTAAAACTATTCAAGCTTTAGTAGATTCAAATACAAAGCCGCATGAGTTGTCCCGACCTGGTCATATTTTTCCATTAAGGGCAAAAGAAGGCGGAGTGCTCCGAAGAACTGGCCATACCGAAGCAGCTATTGATTTTGCCCGTTTAGCGGGTTTTCATCCTGCTGGTGTAATTGTTGAAATTATGAATAACGACGGTTCCATGGCTAGGGTTCCAGAATTGCTTGAAATTGCAATAAGATTTGACCTAAAAATAGTTTCTATTGAATCCTTGGTGTCCTACAGGATGCAACATGATTCTTTAATTATTAAAGAAGAGGACTTTAATATTAATACGCGTTTTGGGATTTATAGGTTACGGGCATACAAGCAAACTACAAATAATCAAATACATATTGCGCTTACTAAAGGTTCGTGGAATACGGGCGATGAAGTGCCAACCCGAATAAATTCTACCTTATTTAATAATGATATTTTAGGAACGTTAACCAATAATGCTGACGAACGTTTGGAAAAGATGTTTTCTGTCATTGATGAAAAAGGCTTTGGAGCCATTGTTTTTATAAATCAAGAAACACAGTCTTTAAATGTATTAAATAGATTAAAAGCATTAAGAGAAACACAAAAAGATACCGAAATAGCCCGACCTCCAAAACTTACCATGGATGCCAAAGATTTTGGAATTGGAGCTCAAATTTTACATGATTTAGATATATCAAAAGTGAGTTTAATTTCCAATAGTATTCAAAAAAAGCGAGTAGGGATGATGGGTTATGGTTTGGAAATTTGTAATTACATTAAATATTAACGTTGTTTGTCTTTTGAAAAGTTAAAATATTCAAAATAATATCACGTTACTAGTATTCATCGTATAATAAATGAAAAAAAGCTTAGTAGTATTCTTCTTTATCACATTATGCTTTTCTGCGCAAGCACAAATAGGTGGTAGGGCTACTTATCAATTTTTGAATTTAGAATCCTCAGCAAGGCAAGTTGCGCTTGGCGGAAAAATTGTTACGGATTTTAAAAAAGATCCAACTTCAGGTTTATTCAATCCGGCCACTATTAATAGAACGATGAATAAAAATTATGCTATTAATTATGTAAATTATTTAGCAGATATAAATTACGGTTCCGCAGCTGCGGCATTTAGGTTAGGAAGGACTGAAAAAATGGTTCATTTTGGGGTGATATATGCAAATTACGGAAAATTTGATGGCTTTGATTTGTTAGGAAATGAAACTGGGGAGTTTTCTGCAGCGGAAACTGCTGTTTCTTTTGGGTATGCGCAACAAATTCCAAAAACAGATTTTTATTTGGGATCTAACTTAAAATTTATCAGTTCAAGACTGGAACAGTATACCTCTTTAGGCATTGCTGCTGATTTTGGTATTTTATACTATAAGGAAGATACGGATTTGAATATAGGGTTGGTTATTCGTAATGTAGGCACACAAATAACAACGTTTGCCGATACCAGAGAAAAATTGCCGTTAGAAATAAATGCGGGTATTTCTCAAATACCTAAGCATGTTCCAGTACGTTGGTTTGTAACATTGCAAAATCTTCAATTTTGGAATTTGGCATTTTCAAATACAAATAGGAACACTGATAATTTACTACGAGGAGAATCTGAAGTAGATGACCCAAGTTTTCTGAATAATGTGTTAAGGCATGTAAATTTGGGGGCTGAACTATTTCCAAGGGGAGGTTTCAATTTGCGAATTGGCTATAATTTTCGTAGGTCTGAAGAATTAAGCATACAAGATCAAAGGTCTTTTGCTGGTATTTCGGCCGGATTTTCTATAAAAATGCGTAAGCTTACGTTCAGTTATGGATATGCCCGCTATAATTTGGCGGGATCATCAAGTGTATTTGGTTTAAATTTGAATTTGGGTGAGTACTAAAATTATTATTGCAATCGATGGACACTCTTCCACTGGAAAAAGTACTGTGGCTAAGCAGTTGGCCAAACATTTAGGGTACACTTATGTTGATACGGGTGCAATGTACCGATCTGTAACTTGGTACGCTATACAGCACGAGATAATATCTGCAAATGAATTAGATGTAGAATTACTTATAAAATCACTACCCAAAATCACACTTCGATTTAAATTAAATACTGAAACGGGTTATGCAGATGCGCATATAAATGGTGAAAATGTGGAAAAAGAAATCCGCTCGTTAAAAGTTTCAGGTTGGGTAAGTAAAGTGGCTGCTATTTCAGAAGTCAGAAAAAAATTAGTTGAGCAACAACAACAGATGGGTAAGGAAAAAGCCTTGGTCATGGATGGGAGAGATATAGGGACAGTGGTATTTCCTGATGCCGAGCTTAAAATATTTATGACTGCGTCTCCTGAGGAGAGAGCCAATCGTCGTTTTCTTGAAATGATAGCCAATGGGGAGCAGGTAAGTTATGATGAAGTTTTGCAAAATGTGAAAGAAAGGGATTATATTGATACCACCCGACAGGATTCTCCATTAATAAAGGCTGAAGATGCTATAGTAATCGATAATTCCACAATGTCTAAAGAAACACAATTCAAAAAATTAGTAGCTTTAGCCGAAAATTTAATTAACTAATTTTTAATAAAAATTATATTTTTCTCTTATTGTTTTAATAAAATATAATAATTTATTATATTTTATGCCGTTATATTTATTAATCACCCCAAATTAAAAGTATATGGCAACGTGTAATATTAGCTCGTTATTACCTTATGTGCCCAACGCTACAAAACCTTGGAACAGGACAAGGGCACAACACTTATATAGGCGACTTACTTATGGTGCATCACCAACAACAATAACTGAAGCGTTGAGCCAAAATCCACAGGAACTCATTGATCAGTTAATGGATGAGGCTATGGCAATTGCGCCTACGGCAGCACCGTCATGGGCATTTAAAGGGAAACAGGAAGTAGAAGATGAAGGTTTGGATTTTGAAGAAACCAATCAGGAAAACCTGATGGAATGGCGTGTCAGAACTGTAAATGATCAATCTGCTAATGGGTTACAATCCTTACTAACTATATTTTGGCATAATCATTTTGTAACACAACTCAGCACTTACAATTGTGCTCATTTTGTTTTTGAGTATTACAATATGCTTCAAAAACATTGCCTTGGCAATTTTAAAACTTTTGTGAATGAAATTGGATTGACAAGCGCTATGTTAATGTTTTTAAATGGAAAGGATAATAAAAAAAATAAGCCCAATGAAAATTATGCGCGCGAGCTTTACGAATTATTTACCTTAGGAGAAAATAATGGATACACTCACGCTGATATTGTTGAAACTTCAAAAGCATTAACTGGGTATAATGAAGGGAGGTATTGTGAATTTGTAACTTACAATCCTGATACTTTTAATAATGCTGAAAAAACAATTTTTGGAAGAACAGGAAATTGGAATTACAATGATGTAATTGATATTCTTTTTGATGAGAAACCACTGGAAATTGCCCAATTTATCGTTGCTAAATTGTATCGCTTTTTCGTGAGTCCAAGCGAAAGTGAAAATATAATAAATGAACTAGCAATTGATTTTGCCAAGGATTTTGAAATAGCCCCATTACTGAGAAAATTATTCAAGAGCGAGCATTTTTTTGATGACAACGCTATAGGAACTTTAATTAAAAGTCCTTACGATATAAATTTAAATTTTTTAAAGACCATTTCTTATGAATTGGACGATGAAAAAAAATTGAATTTATTTTGGCAATCAGGCGCAGCAGGACAAAGCTTTTATCAACCTGTTGACGTGGCAGGTTGGCAAGGAGATTATGACTGGATAAATACAAGTACGTTAACTGCTAGGTGGTCCTTTAATGATAATTTGACATGGCAATTGTGGGATAGTGAAACAGGAGACAGGGAAAAGTTTAGAAGTTTTGCAAAAGAAGCCTCCAACAATAGTAAGGATGTTTATACCGTAGTAAAAAACATTGTGGATACGTTACTGCCAAGGGGGCTAAATACGGAGTCTGATTACGCTATTGCTACAGATATATTTATGGCAAACGTTCCCGAAAATTACTTTACTGATGGTACCTGGAATTTGGATTTTGAATCTGTACCATGGCAAGTAGTTTTATTATTGCAACATATTTTTAGATCACCCGAATTTCAACTTAAATAACTTACTTATGTGTACAAACCATATAAAAAAACATACGGCTAAGCCAGGTTCAGATATACACAGGCAAGAGCATGAACGTTGGAATCGCAGGTCTTTTTTGCAAGCCTTGGGGTTAGCAGGTGGAGGAACAATGATGTTGGCAAATACAAATATTACAGCTTCAAAACCATCTGAACTTACAGCTGCGATTGCAGCGGCGGATACTGAAAATATTTTAGTGTTAATACGCTTAAAAGGGGGTAATGACGGACTTAATACAATAGTACCAATTTACGATTATGATACCTATGCTAATTTAAGACCTACCTTAAAAATACCCGAGAGCCAGTTGTACAAATTAAATGATGATTTTGGTATCCCTCCAGCAATGAAAGATTTTGAATACATGTGGGGTGAAGGTGCCATGAAAGTGATTCATGGAGTAGGGTATGAAAATCAAGACCTTTCCCATTTTAAGTCATCCAACATTTGGGCAAATTCTGATCCTGAAGATATTGAGGATTCTGGTTTTATGGGACGTTATTTTGAAGAACTTTATCCAGATTTTTTAGCCAATCCGCCTGAAATACCCGCAGCCATACAAATTGGAAGCATTGGGAATTTAATTTTTGATGGTCGTGGTGTAAGTAATTATGCTATTACTGTTGCCAATCCACGTCAATTGAGAAATATTGGTGAAAATGGAACACTACACGGTCTGAACGATATCCCTGATTGTACTTATGGTGATCGCCTTAAGTATTTACGAAGCGTTACTAATAATACATTTACCTATGCAAAAAAAATTAGCAAAGCATTTGATCAGGCAGGGGAAGCTACGGTGCCCTATGAAGTTTTAGAGGAAGGTCAACGCGGAGGATTAGGGGAGCAACTAAAAATTGTAGCACGAATGATTCGAGGGGGTCTAGGGACAAAGGTATACATGGTGGCATTAGGGGGATTTGATACTCATGGCAACCAAGGAGAAACGCATCCAGATCTTTTAAAAAGCTTATCGAATTCTGTGAAAGTTTTTTTTGATGATTTAGCAACAGCAGGTTTAGAAAAAAATGTAATGGCAATGACTTTTTCAGAATTTGGACGCAGGGCAGAAGAAAATGGCTCCAATGGAACTGATCACGGGCAGGCAGCACCAGTAATGTTATTTGGCCCAACATTAGATGATAACGGTTTTGTGGGTAGTCACCCTGATCTTAGCGATCTTGATGTTATTGGTAATTTAAAATATAACTTTGATTTTAGAGAAATTTATGCAGCCGTAATGAAGGATTGGTTATGTGTAGATGCCGATGCCGTGGATAGGGCACTTCTTTTAAAATCTCCTTTTGAAACCAAAAACTTTGGTTTTACCTGTAGGGCAATTGATGCTGAGGTAAATTCAGATTTGAATTTTTTTCATTCTACAAGTATCCAAAACGATCAAACTTTTTTGCATATTCAACAATTAGGTACTGCTCATATAAATATATCGCTTTATGATATGACAGGCGCTTTTATCAAGGTGGTAAAAAATTCAATGATGTTTGAAGGCAGTGAAACCATAAATCTTTCTGAAGTAGTTGGAAAAGGCTACAGTTTAGGAATCTATATTTACCGTATTCTCGTAGGCGATAAAAAGTTTAGTGCTAAAGTATTTATTAAGTAATAAATTACATGAATATGATTTAAGCGTTTTGTGAAAAATATTTTTTTTACACAAAGTTATTAACATTTTTTATATTTTCGCCGCTTAAACATGTAGTCTTGAATTTTATAAAAAAAAATTTACTTTTTTTTCTTACATTTTATTTCTCCTTTTCAACATACGGACAATGTAATGTAGAAGAAACTATTACCATTTGTAATATGGAATCTATCGATTTTGATTCTGATGGTGATCCCGATGGAATTATTAATTTAAATGATGAGTATGTCAGGCAAACAGGTACCACTTTAGAATCAGGTACTTGGTCAATTGGTGCAAGATTTCGTATAGCCCTTGATGAAGCATCGGGAAACGTTTCGTTATGGGCATTACAATCAGCTACTACTGATGAAAACGCAACAGATTACAGGTTTGAGTTATCCACTGCTTCTTGTGGTACTGATGTTGCAGCTACTGTTACTATTGTACTAGGGCCGTTTTCAGGTGTTCCCATATCATCGTTTGTGGTTGAAGCTTGTGATCGCGATCCTTATGATTTATTTGAAACCTTAGCCTCTAATCAAACTACACCACCACCTCATTTGAATGGCCAATGGACCTATAATGGTTCTAGCGCTAGTTTCCTTGGGTTTGTTGAAGAAGGTTCATCGGAATTTATTGCAAAAATACCATATCAGTCAGGATTGCCTTTGGTGGATCAGGAAGTTTTTGATTTTACCTACACGGTAACAAGTAGCGCTACCTGTCAAATGGTGTCAAGTACTAATGTTAGTGTGTCTGTAGTGCGTCAGGTGAGTGCAGGTTTTGCATTTGATACGCCAGTATGTGAGAGTCAGATTTTGAATGGCGAATTTGATTCTGAAATTGATCTGAGAGATGATCAATATTTGATAGCTGAAGATCAGGAAGGTATTTGGAGGCAAGATCAAGACCCAACTGGAGAAATTGAAGATGAGTTGGATTCATTTATTGACTTAAAAAGAATTTATGAGGAACGCGTTATTAATGATGGTCCGCGATTTGGACATCGAGATTTTGAATTCGCTTACACCGTAGAGCAGCGTTCAGGTGTTTGTAGGGATAGTACAGCCAGAGTTTCATTTACCTTTTTTGAAAGCCTACGACCTTTCAGTCAAAGTACAACAAATAGTAGCTTTTGTTTAAATGACAATGCTCAGTCTTCAGTAAATTTATTAGACCTTATTGAATTTGCAAATGAAGATGGTACAGATTTTATTTATGATAATATTTCAGTACATACTACCTGGTCACAATTATCTGGACCCGAATCTATCGATATTCAGCCTGAAATAGGCACAGCGGGTATTGTTAATTTTAGAAAAGAAGGAGCAACTGGAAATAGCCCAAGTGCATTTATAAGTCCTGGAGAGTATGTTTTTAGGTATTCGGTTGATCCTTGGATTAATGCACCAGATATAAGGGTGGCTTGTCTGGATGGTACAACGACTAGAGTCAATACATGTGTAAATCCTTGTCAACCTCAGTCGGCAGAAATTACTATTTCTATGCTTCCATTTGAGTATGCAGGTATTGGTACCAGTGGTTTAGAATTCTGTGAATCTGACGATCCAGTAAATTTAAGAAGCCTTTTGGAAACCAGTAATCCGAGCGATTCAATTTCAACAACTGGTGTATGGACAGATAATGAAGGGAACGTTGTGGCTAATGAGTTTGTATTTACTGAAATTGATGCGGATCAAAACCTCACATTGACTTACACAACGACGCATCCAACTAGTGGTTGTGTGGATACGGCTACTTTAAGTTTTACCATAAATGATAGGGATTCTTTGGGCGGAGCAGGCGAAAGTGTTGCAATTAATGTGTGTTCAAACAACAAAAATCTAAATTTATTTGATAAACTTGGCGGGAGTCCTGATGATGTAGGAAGCTGGTCAGGGCCTGATGATTTTTCATCATCAGAACATGATTTTGAATTTCAGTTTAACAACGCTGATTTACCAAAATTACAAGCAGGTGTGTACACATACACCGTAGGAGGTGCCACAAACTGCGAACTTGTAAACGAAGCAACGGTAACAGTTCAATTTGTTGATCCGGTCACTTTTAGTGCGCCTATTATGCGTTTTTTCTGTAAAAATGACGGTAACATTGATTTATTAACTGTAATTGAAAGCGCTTTACCTAATGACGGTACTTTTATTGATACAGATGCCTCTGGTGCTCTTGATGGGTCAACACTAAATGTGGATGCTTTGATTGGTGGGATATATAATTTTGAATATGTTTTTGATAATTCGCCGTGCGATTCCCCAGTAAGGGAGCTAATTATTGAAATTATTGACGATGTAACTCCACCAACAGCTGGTATTGGTCCAGATGAACCTATACGGGTATGCTCAAGTAATTTAACAATCAATTTATTTGATCAATTAACAGGAAACCCATCAATGTCTGGTAGGTGGAATGGGCCTTTTAGTTATGAGTCGGATAATTTTTTAGGTGAATTTGATAAGGATAATATTGAATTACCCATTTTAGGACCTGGTGTATATACCTATACCGTTGGTGGTAGGGGTGAATGTGGTATTCCAACACAAGTACAATCAAGGGTTCAAATTGAAATTGTTGATCCTATAAGCATAGGCGAAGATGTAAATGCATCTTTTTGTAAACTAGATGGTCGGGTAAATCTGTTTACATTATTGGATGAAGATACTACACGAACGGGAGCGTTTGTTGATATTGACAATACAAATGCATTGGATGCTGATGGAAACTTGGAGTTTGCTACTTTGGACTCTGGTATATACAATTTTCAATATGCAGTAACTAATGCAGCTCCATGTGATGTTTCTTCACTTAACGTAGAAATTGATTTGGTATCCCTTCCAGTACCAGTCGTGGCAAACCCCACCTTTTGTATTTTGGACGGAAAGCGATTAGAAGATATTCCAGTAACAATTTTTGATAAAGACGGGAATATTATAGATGCCTTAAATTTAAATTGGTACGCAACATCGGAGACTTCGGAAAAAATAGTAAATAATCCTAAACTTTTTGATGGAGATGTGTTTTATCTTGCCAATGGTGGTGTAGCGATCAATGATCAGGAATGTGAATCGGAAAGAGTTGCGGTAACTGTTACTATATTAAATGTTGGTGAAACTGCTCAAAATGGTGCTATTATCTGTCCGTTAGATTTGCAGGATGGTGTTTCTCCAAACGGAGATAATCAGAATGATACGTTTAAGTTGGTGCAAATGGGAGCACTTGTCAACGGAAAACAATTTAATATTCCCGAAGCATTTCCTGATTTTAATTTAGAAATTTACAACCGATACGGAGTTAAAGTTTACAAAGGAGAAATTAACACACCTGAGTTTAATGGCACCAGTAATCAATCCTTAAGCATTGGAAGTGATTTGCCAACGGGAGTTTACTTTTACATCTTTAGTCCAAATTTTAAAAATAACGCGCCAATACAAGGTAGCTTCTACTTAAGCAAATAACAATGAGATTTAGTATATTTTTTATAATCGCACTGGTTTTTTGTACAGTAGCTACAGCACAGCAAGAACCACAGTATTCCCAGTATTTGTACAATATGAGTACGGTAAATCCGGCTTATGTAAAGGGGCAAGCAGGATTATTTTCATCAGGTATTTTATACCGAAAACAATGGCAAGGTATTGAAGGAGCTCCTGAAACAGCTAATATTTTTGGTAGTATTCCTTTTGGAGAAAAAATTGAAATGAGTGTTAATTATGTGCATGATGCTATTGGCGATGCTATACAAGTACGCAATGATTTTTTAAATGTGGATTTTGCCTACATTACAAACTTATCCGAAAGTTTACGTCTATCCTATGGTTTAAAAGCGGGTATTAATAGTTTTAAACTAAATGCACTTGGATCAGATGTTGCTAGTGATCCAGCTTTTCAGGACAATACTTCGCAACTAAATATGTCAATAGGGGCAGGGGTGTACTTATTTGATTCAAACTTTTATGCAGGGGTATCATCACCAAATTTATTACCAAGTGATGCTACATTAAATACTATTAAAGTAACGCAAACAGCTATTCATTTATATGGGGTTTTTGGTTATGTTTTTGATATTTCGGACTCGGTAAAATTAAAGCCTTCAACCGTTATCAAGCAAGTAGTAGGAGCGCCAGTAACTTTTGATATTTCTGCAAATACTTTAATCTATAATCGTTTTGAGGTAGGAGCATCCTATCGTTATCAAGATGCGTTTGTAGGGTTATTAGGTTTCAAAATTACTCCTGACTTGCGTATAGGATATGCTTACGATTTTAGCTTAAGTAATTTGAGTAGTACAAGTAATGGAAGTCATGAAATTATGTTATTGTTCGATTTTGATTTACTTCATTTAGGAAATAAATATACATCACCAAGATTCTTTTAAGCCATGAAATTAAGACTAGTAACTACAATTGCCTTGTTGATTTCAATAGCAGCAATGGCACAAAAAAAGAGCAGAGGAGATCGTTATTTTAAGAATGGGGATTATTTAAATGCTATTACTGAATATAAGAAACAGCTGAATAATAAAGAATATACAAAACATATTTTTGAAAATATTTCTACTGCTTACTACAACACTTTTCAATACCGAAAGGCCTACCGTACACTTAGAAGTTTGTTGAAAGGAAAATTTCAAGGAACTGATAAAACTTATGATAATGAGTTCAACTTTAAAATGCATCAAGTGTTGTCAGCTTTAGGCGAATATGATAAAGCAGTTGAATTTTTGGCTTTATATAAGAAAAATGAAACTGATGGTGTATTTGACAAGCAAGAAGCTATTTCAATTATTGAGGCTTTCAAGTTAAAGGATGAAGATTATAAAATAAAAAACGACAAATCACTTAATACAGCTTCAGCAGAATTTGGAGCAGTTAAAAAGGATAGTATGCTATATTTTGTCTCGGACAGGTCGCCAAATGGTATTGAAGGAGTGCTTAATAAATTCAATAAAACATACCGTTGGACGCATCGTCCATTTTTAGATATTTACCAAGTAAGTGTGGATAGTTTAAATAAGCCAGTATCGGAAGTGACTCCATTTTCAAAAACAATAAATTCCAGTTTACATGAGGGTAATTTTTGCTTTTCAAAGGATGGCAACACCCTGTATTTTTCAAAAAGTAATGCTGAGCGCGGAAGGAAAAAATTTGATACAATAAGAAATAATGCCATTCATCTGTACCGCTCCGTGTTGTCGGACAGTTTAAAAGTGTGGTCTAAGCCTGAAAAATTACCTTTTAATAATGTAAATTATTCCGTGGAGCATCCCTCCTTAAGCCCTGATGGAAAAAAGTTATATTTTGCCTCTAATATGCCTGGTGGATATGGAGATTTTGATCTTTACTACGTTGATATAACTGGGGAAAATACTTTTGGTGTTCCAGTAAATTTGGGTCAGGTAGTAAATACGGCAAGTAGAGACCAATTTCCATATATAAATGAACAGGGGAATTTGTTTTTTTCATCAAATGGCCATTTAGGATTAGGGATGATGGATATTTTTGTATCTGAAAAAGTATCTGAAAATTTTACAAAACCTATAAATTTAGGAGCGCCTATCAACTCAAGTTATGATGATTTTTCGTTGACATACAGTAATGAAACGGAAGGTTATTTTGCTTCAAACAGAAAAAAAACTGATGACATCTATCGATTTACTCAAATAGGAGAAATTTATTTAAGAAAATACAAAGCAAAATTTGAAGTGCGAGATGTTGAAACAAAAGAGTTTGTGGAAAATGTTGAAGTAAGTTTGTGGAACAAAGAGGAGGTTTATAATAAAATACTAACAAATACTGCTGAATTTAGTTTGTCAATTTTTCCTGGGAAATATACTTTTAAAGCATCAGCCGAAGGGTACGAGTCTCAAACTAAACCTATATTAATTCAGGAAAAGGCAAATAAAATTTATGTGATTTATTTACAGAAAAAGGTGTTGACGGTTGCAGAAGTTAAAAAAAAGAAAGCAGAAGTAAATTCGCCGAAAGTAATTAAAAGTCAATTAATTAATGACAAGGTAGGTCCTCCAGTAACTGAACGTAATGGAAAATTATATTTTGATTTACCACCGATATATTTTGACTATGATAAATGGAATATTCGAGCCGACTCAAAAAAAGTACTCGAAGAATTTGCTTTAAAGTTGGAAAAGTATAAATCGGTATACATCAAAATTAGTTCACATACGGATAGTCGTGGTACAAAAACTTACAACCAATTACTTTCGGAAAAAAGAGCAGAGTCTACACGTAATTATTTGGCATTGGTTGGTTATGTAAATGCTCGTAGAATGCAATTTGAAGGCTTTGGTGAATCGGTGCCCTTAATTAGTTGTGATGGAAAAGTATGTTCCGAAGAAGAGCACCAAACCAATAGGCGTAGTGAGTTTGAAATTATAAAGTATTAATGAGAATAATAGAACGGTATTTAATTTATTAAGGATAGCAGCTCCTTTGGGTGTTAACCATAATGTTTTATTAAAATCATTTTAATAGTGATTAAAAAAGTAAAAAATTCTTTGTACTTTTGCACTCCATTTGTGGTGTTAGGTTAAACATTTGGAAATAAACTTTATAAAACGCTTTTACAACGTAGCCATAATTAACCTTATCGTTGTAAAATACAAATTTTATCTTCAATGTCTGAAGAAACAAAAAACACAGAAGTTCAGGAAACTGAAGCTGTTGCTACTCCAGTAGTAGAAACTGTAAATCCTGAACAATTCCTTAAAGATTTTAACTGGCACAATTACGAAGAGGGTATCGATCCAATTGAGGATGATAAACTTGAAGAGTTTGAAAAGCTTGTAGCTGAAAACTTTGTGGATACGTTAAATGATGAGGTAGTTAACGGTACTGTAATTAACCTTACTGATCGTGATGCTATTATTGATATCAATGCTAAATCTGAAGGTGTAATTTCGTTAAACGAATTCCGTTACAACCCAGATTTAAAAGTAGGTGATACTGTAGAGGTATTAATTGACATCCGTGAGGATGCTACAGGTCAATTAGTATTATCACACAGAAAAGCACGTGTAATCAAAGCTTGGGATCGAGTAAATAATGCACATGAAACTGGTGAAATCGTTAATGGATTTGTTAAATGTCGTACTAAAGGTGGTATGATCGTTGACGTATTTGGTATTGAAGCTTTCTTACCAGGTTCTCAAATTGATGTGAAGCCAATTCGCGATTACGATGTTTATGTTGGTAAAACAATGGAATTCAAAGTGGTTAAAATTAATCACGAATTCAAAAATGTGGTGGTTTCCCATAAAGCGCTTATCGAAGCAGATATCGAAGAGCAGAAAAAAGAAATTATCGGTCAGCTTGAAAAAGGTCAAGTTCTTGAAGGAACAGTTAAAAACATTACTTCATACGGAGTATTTGTTGATCTTGGAGGTGTAGACGGATTAGTACATATTACAGATCTTTCTTGGTCTCGTATCAACCACCCTAATGAAATGGTTGAATTAGATCAAAAATTAAACGTGGTAATTTTAGACTTTGATGAGGCTAAAACACGTATTCAATTAGGTCTTAAACAATTAAAGCCGCATCCATGGGAAGCACTTAATGGTGACCTAAAAGTTGGAGATAAAGTAAAAGGTAAAGTAGTTGTAATTGCAGATTACGGTGCATTTATTGAAGTTGAAGAAGGAGTGGAAGGATTAATTCACGTAAGTGAAATGAGCTGGTCTACACACTTGCGTTCTGCACAAGACTTTGTAAAAGTAGGTGATGAGGTAGATGCTGTAATTCTTACTTTAGATAGAGAAGAGCGTAAAATGTCACTTGGTATTAAGCAAATGACTCCAGATCCTTGGACTGATATTACAACTAAATACCCAGTAGGTTCTCGTCACACAGGTGTGGTTCGTAACTTTACTAACTTCGGTGTTTTTGTTGAATTAGAAGAAGGAATTGACGGATTAATCTATATTTCAGACCTTTCTTGGACTAAGAAAGTGAAGCATCCATCTGATTTCTGTTCAGTTGGTGATAAATTAGAAGTTGTGGTTCTTGAATTAGATGTTGACGGACGTAAGTTAAGTTTAGGTCATAAGCAAACTGATGCAAATCCTTGGGATAAGTACGAAGGTGAATTTGCTGTAGGTACTAAGCATACTGCTGCTTTAGGTGATGTTAATGATAAAGGTGCGACTATTGAATTTAATGAGGATGTAGTAGCATTTATTCCAAGTCGTCATTTAGAAAAAGAAGATGGTACAAAATTAGCTAAAGGAGACTCAGCAGAATTTGTTGTTATTGAATTTAACAAGGAATTTAAAAGAGTTGTAGCTTCTCATACGGCTATCTTTAAAGAAGAAGAAGTTAAGGCGGTTAAACAAGCAGCTAAAAAAGCTCAGTCTCAAGAAAAAACAACTCTTGGTGATTTAGATGCATTAGCAGAGTTAAAAGCCAAATTAGAAAAGGGAGGAAAATAATTTTAAACTATTTCTAATTCATATTTTAAAAGCTGCCCATTAAGGGCAGCTTTTTTGTTTTATTATTTTAAAGGGAGGTGTTTTTTGTTGATATTTTTTAAAAGAGAACTTAATAAGGAGAACAGTAGCGTCAAATTTGTGAATTTTTTAAGGATAACGGTATTAAAATTGAATTAGAATCAATTAATGTTACTCATTTGCCTTAATAAAATTTTCAATTATAAAAAATTATTAGAAAATTTTAATAGATTTAGATCGTTATATCTATAAATAGTATTATTTTTGCAACCTTAATATTAACGAAAGGGGCTTAGGCCGACGATTTAGAGTTAATAATTACTATGGAAACTTCAGTGAAAACAGGAAACCACATATCAATTATTTCTTCCACTTTGGTAGTTGTTGCCAAAAGAATCGTTGTGCGTTTTCCGTTATGTCGCCCCTAGGGGTGGGTAAATTCAAATGTGAAAAGTAATCACTTTTCCACTTTCAGGTTAATTTTAAAAAAAACAAATTTAAGCGCAATTAGTGTGTTTGGTTGTTTTAAATGTAGTGTATTAAAATAAATTTGGTTGACAGCCTCAAGCTTGTTGCCATAAGCTGATAGATATTGAGCAAAGTAGAAGTTATTATAGCAAATGAAAGTCATTTTAAGTTTGCGACTCAAATTTGTAAAGTGATTGAATCCTCAGCTAAGGATAGAGGAACGGGTATTGCTAAACGAACACCAGAGTATATTGAAAAAAAGATGAGCGCTGGCAATGCCGTTATTGCATTAGAAGGTGATGAATTTGCGGGGTTTTGTTACATCGAAGCTTGGAGTCATGGAAAATATGTGGCTCATTCAGGTTTAATAGTACATCCAAATTTCAGAAAACAAGGTTTGGCAAAGCGTATTAAAGAATTTATTTTTAATTATTCATTAAAAAAATATCCGGAAGCAAAAATCTTTGGAATCACTACGGGTTTAGCAGTAATGAAGATCAATTCAAAACTAGGTTACAAACCAGTTACTTTTTCAGAATTAACTGATGATCCAAAATTTTGGGCTGGATGTAAAACATGTACAAATTTTGAGATTTTAAAATCTAAAGATTACAAAATGTGTATGTGTACGGGAATGTTATATAATCCTAATGATAATGATGATTCTCATTTTGAATTAAATAAGGATAATTGGTTCAAGGAAAAAGTAATCAAACGATTAAAACGAATTAAACATTTAATGTTAAAACAATAATAATGTATTGACCGTAAGGGTTTTAAAATAATATAATTAAAGAGTAATTAAAAGTGCTAAGTAATGTCTTACTAATTTGTACTTAATACTCTGTACTAATAACATATGGAAAAAGTAGTAGTTGCCTATAGTGGAGGTTTGGATACCACGTATTGTGTAAAATATTTAATGCATGAAAAAAATATGGAAGTGCACACGGTGTTAGTAAACACTGGTGGATTTTCAGATGAAGAGTTAAAAGCTACTGAAGAGCGCGCTTATGCCATTGGAAGTAAGTCTCATGCAAATCTTACTATCTTAGATAAATTTTATGATAAGGCAGTAAAATATTTGATTTACGGGAACGTATTAAAAAATAATACGTACCCATTATCGGTAAGTGCCGAGCGTATTTTTCAAGCAATTGAGGTCATTGAATATGCAAAATCTGTAGGGGCAAAATATATAGCTCATGGTAGTACGGGCGCAGGAAATGACCAAATTCGATTTGATGTTATTTTTCAAACTCTAGCACCAAGTATTGAAATTATTACCCCAATTCGTGATTTAAGTTTAACACGTCAGCAAGAGGTAGAATATTTGGAAAAATATGGGGTACATTATTCTTGGGAAAAAGCGCAATATTCCATTAATAAAGGAATCTGGGGAACAAGTGTTGGAGGGAAAGAAACCTTAACGTCCAATGAGGCCTTGCCAAGTGAAGCGTATCCTAGTCAATTACAACGAGAAGATTCAGAAAAAGTAATTCTTAACTTTGAAAAAGGAGAGTTAATTGGTTTAAATGGAGAAAAAGAGAGTCCAGTAAAAAATATTCAAAAGTTAGATGAATTAGCAAGTCAGTTTGCTATTGGTCGAGATATTCATGTGGGCGATACCATTATTGGTATTAAAGGACGTGTGGGTTTTGAAGCGGCAGCTCCCATGGTGATTATAAAAGCACATCATCTACTGGAAAAACATACCCAAACAAAGTGGCAACAGTATTGGGGAGATCAACTAGCCAATTGGTACGGAATGTTGTTGCATGAAGGGAATTATCTAGATCCTGTAATGCGTGATGTAGAAGCTTTTATGGAAAGCTCTCAAAATTCAGTAACAGGAGATGTTATTGTTGAATTAAAACCATATAATTTTAGTTTAGTAGGAATTGAATCCGAATATGATTTAATGAAATCTGACTTTGGTCAATATGGCGAGGTAAATAAAGGTTGGTCCGCTGATGATGCCAAGGGATTCATTAAATTATATGGTAATGCCAATAAAATTTACCATAATGTAAATAAAACTTTTTCGGAGTAGTTAATAGAAGTTAAGAAGTAAGAAGTTAAGTTAATTATGGCTTAACTTTTCTAACTTCTTAACTCCTTAAATTCTTTTTTATGAAAAAATTAAAAATAGGAATCGTTGGAGGTTCAGGCTACACCGCAGGTGAACTGTTGCGTTTATTAATTCATCATCCAAATACTGAAATTGATTTTGTGTTTAGTACCACTAATGCAGGAAAACCATTGCACGTAGCACATGCAGATTTAATGGGAGAATCGGAAGTATTATTTACTGATACCGTCAATCCTGATGTTGATGTATTGTTTTTGTGTTTAGGTCATGGGCGTTCTAGGGCGTTTTTGGAGGCCAATGAGTTTTCTGAAGCAACAAAAGTAATTGATTTAGGAAATGATTTTAGATTACTTGTTGACAAGGAATTTCAAGGGCGTGATTTCGTATATGGTTTGCCAGAATTGAATAAGGAGGCTATTGTTAAAGCAAAAAATATTGCAAATCCAGGTTGTTTCGCCACAGCAATTCAACATGCTTTATTGCCATTGGCAAATGCTTCTAAAATAAATGACGCAGTGCATGTAAATGCAACTACAGGAAGCACAGGAGCAGGAGTTTCCCTTTCGGCAACAACCCATTTTAGCTGGAGAGATAATAATTTTTCAAGTTATAAAGTGTTTTCGCACCAGCACTTGGGCGAAATAAATCAAAGTGCTAAGCAATTGCAAAATAATCATGATCAGCCAATTTTCTTTATTCCAAATAGAGGAAATTTTAGTCGGGGAATTTATGCAACGGTATACACAAAATTTGAGGGCACTGTTGAACAAGCAGTAAAATTATATCAAGATTTTTACAATGATGCTACATTTATTGTAATTTCTGAAACCCCAATCGCACTAAAGCAAGTAGTAAATACCAATAAGTGTATTTTACATGTAGATGTCAAGGACGGAATGATTCTAGTTACTTCAGTAATTGATAACCTTGTAAAAGGAGCATCAGGACAAGCCATTCATAACATGAATTTAATGTTTGGATTGGAAGAAAAAACAGGATTGAATTTGAAAAGCTCAGCTTTTTAATAGTGAGTAGAAATTAGATTTTAGATCGCTTCGCTGTGAGAAGATTTTAAAAAGTATAATGTGGTTATCTTGGAAGTTGTACTGACAACTGACAACTAACAACAAACAACTAAAAAGATGAAACTATTTGACGTATATCCGTTATATGATGTAGAGCCAGTAAAAGCTGAAGACTGTACAGTTTGGGATAAAGAAGGAAAGGAGTATTTAGATTTATACGGAGGTCATGCCGTTATTTCTATTGGACACGGACACCCACACTACGTGCATAAATTAAAATCTCAATTGGATACTATTGGGTTTTATAGCAACGCAGTACAAAATTCGTTACAAAAAGAATTAGCAGACAAATTAGGAAAACTTTCAGGCTGTGATTCATATGAGTTGTTTTTATGTAGCTCAGGGGCAGAAGCAAATGAAAATGCTTTAAAATTAGCTTCTTTTCATACAAGGAAACACCGTGTAATCTCATTTCAAAATGGATTTCATGGCCGTACTTCTGCTGCAGTTGCGGCTACAGATAATAAGGCAATTATAGCGCCTATTAATGCTCAGCAAGAGGTGACTATTTTGCCATTAGGTGATATCGGCATAGTTGAGGCTGAATTAAAAAAAGGAGATGTTTGTGCAGTAATTATTGAGCCAGTGCAAGGCGTTGGAGGTTTGGATCAAGCAGAGACAGAATTTTTTCAAGGCTTATCTACGTTGTGCAAACAACATAATACTTGTTTGATTTTGGATGAAGTACAATCTGGTTTTGGTAGAACAGGAAAGTTTTTCGGTTTTCAGCATCATGCGATTGAGCCAGATATTATTTCTATGGCTAAGGGAATGGGGAACGGGTTCCCTATCGGTGGAATTTTAATTGCACCTCATATCAAATCAAAATACGGTTTGTTAGGGACAACTTTTGGAGGAAATCATTTGGCGTGTGCGGCTTGTATTGCGGTATTAGATGTGTTAGAAAAAGAATCGCTTATTGAAAAAGCAGCCATGACTGGTGAATATTTTATGAGCAAAGCGAATGAAATTCCAGGGATAAAACAACTGAAAGGAAGAGGCTTAATGTTGGGAATTGAATTTGAATTCCCTGTTGGAGAAATGCGCAAGCAATTGATTTACGAAAAACAGGTGTTTACAGGAGGAGCAAAAAACAAAAATTTGTTAAGAATTTTACCGCCTTTAACAATTCAAACAGCTCAAATAGATACTTTTATTGAAGCGGTTAAAGATGTAGTTAAGCAATAAGAAACTAAAAGAAGTTAAATTGACTATTAAATTAGTGTTAGCTTCCTTTAATTCTAAAATAAAAAGATGTTTAGATTGTAGTAAATGTTTTTAGTTGATAAAAGATCATGAAATCGTCTTTCAACTCATAACTCACAACTGACAACTAAAAATTACAAAATGATGCTAACAATAGAAAAAAGAAATGCAGTATTGAAAACCATGATGACTTTGGTTAAAGATAATGCACCAACTATTTTAAAGGCAAATAAAATAGATATGGACAGTTACAATGGTGAAGATTTAGCCATGGGTGACCGTTTAAAAGTTAATGACGCCAAAATTGAAGGCATGATCGAATCCTTACGTCAATTGGCAGTATTGGAAGATCCAGTAGGTGTAGAACGTTTTAGCTTCAAGCATGATAATGGAATGCAGGTCTACAACCGTACGGCTTCTTTTGGGACGGTGATGATTATTTACGAATCTCGCCCCGATGTTACTATTGAAGCAGGAGGTATTGCATTTAAGTCAGGAAACAAAATTCTCCTAAAAGGAGGAAAAGAAAGTTTGCATTCCAATTTAGCTATTGTGGACTTATGGCATAAAGCATTACAAGAAAATGAGGTATCAACGGATTGGATGGAGTATTTAAATTATAATAGGACAGAAACACAAGCCTTTTTAAAAAATCCAACACAGCGAATTGATTTGATAATTCCACGTGGTGGGGAGCGTTTAATTCAATTTGTGAAAGAAAATGCACAATGCCCAGTCATTGTCAGCGGTCGCGGAAATAATTTTGTGTATGTGCATAAACATGCTGATCAACAAATGGCATTAGATATTATTGTAAATGCTAAAACGGCTAAAATTTCAGCTTGTAATGCAGTAGATAAAGTATTAATTGATGCGGATTTACCAAATAAGGTTACTTTTGAAGCTGAGTTATTGAAGCGCTTACGTGCATCAAATGTAGAAATTTTAGGAGACGCTAATTTTGCAAAAGATAATAATGTAAGTGTAATTCCAAATGATGCTATTTGGCATGAAGAATTTTTAGACTATAAAATAGTTATCGGTAATATAGCAAATACACTAGAAGCTATAGAAAAAATTAATGAATACTCAGGGGGGCATTCGGCAACCATAGTAACCACAGCTGAAGCAGCTGCAGATAATTTTATGGCAGCCGTAGATTGTGCAGCAGTATACCATAATGCCTCTACACGATTTACAGACGGTTTAGAGTTTGGTTTGGGTGGTGAATTGGCTATAGGAACAGATAAATTACATCAGCGAGGACCAATAGGTTTGCAACATTTGGTAACCAATAAATGGTATGTGCATGGCGAAGGACAAATCCGTTAAAAAACGTTTATTGCTAAAAATAGGGAGCAATACCCTTACTAAGGAAACCAATGCGATTTCTCGAGAAAAATTAGCCGATATAGCTAGGCAAATAGCAATACTAAAAAAGGAGTATGATTTTATAATTGTAAGTTCTGGTGCTGTAGCAGCAGCAAAAGAATTTGTACAGCTTCAGGATGGTGATGCAAACATTGTTGTAAAGCAGGCATTAGCAAGTATTGGTCAACCTTATTTGATGCGTTTGTTTCAAGAAGCTTTTTCAGAAGAAAATTTGCTTACCTCTCAATGTTTGTTATCATACGCTGATTTCGAAAATAAGGATACGCAGCTAAACATTTCAAATACAATCTCAGTATTATTAGATAATGGATACATTCCTATAATTAATGAAAATGATACCGTTTCCACAGAAGAAATTAAGTTTGGAGATAATGACAAATTAGCTGCGTTAACTGCAGCTTTGTTGGATGTAGATTTATGTGTAATTGCCACCAATACGTATGGTATTTATACAAAAGCATCAATGAAAACAGGAATCCCTAAAACAATTTTGGAAGTCACAGACTTAAATGTGCTTTTGAACGAAGTATCCGATGATAAATCATCGCACGGGACAGGCGGTATGACCTCAAAAATACAAGCGGCAGAAATTTTACAGGCGAATGGAATAGAGCTTTGGATCGTCAACGGTTTGGTTGATAATTTTTTGATTGCTTCCTTAAGCAACAAAGATTGTAGGACTAGTATAAAACCATCAAAATTTTTGTGATTATCAAACAATATTTCATTGGGTTACCAGTTATTAAACAAAAAGAGCAAATAAAAGTTTGCTCTTTTTTTGTACGAAAAGGTAATGGTTATATCGTTGTAGTTTAAGAAGGCTTTAACATATCGTAAATAATTGCATCTGAGCGTATGTGCTCATTAGGTAAAATTACTTAAAACTATTACATTCGTACGCAATTAATTTTGTTACAAAATAAATTATGATAAAAAACATTTGTTGTATTGGAGCTGGTTACGTTGGAGGTCCAACGATGGCTGTAATAGCGAATAAGAGTCCTGAAATAAAAGTACACGTAGTAGATTTGAATGCGCAGCGCATAGCCGATTGGAATTCAGACGATTTTAGCAAATTGCCAATTTATGAGCCAGGGTTAGATGAAATAGTAAAAGCAACACGTGGCAGAAATTTATTTTTTTCAACAAATGTAGATCAAGCGATTCAGCAAGCGGATGCAATTTTTATTTCAGTAAACACTCCAACAAAGACTTACGGAGTAGGGAAAGGGATGGCAGCAGATTTAAAATATATTGAATTGTGTGCGCGTCAAATAGCAGCAGTAGCAACTACGGATAAGATTGTTATAGAAAAATCAACACTTCCAGTACGAACAGCGGAAGCGATTCAAAATATATTAAAAAATACAGGGAATGGCGTCAATTTTGAGGTGTTATCCAACCCAGAATTTTTGGCGGAAGGAACCGCGGTAAGCGATTTAATGAACCCAGACCGAGTGCTTATTGGTGGTAACGAAACGGTAGCAGGGAAAAAAGCCATTCAGGCTTTAGTTGATGTATATGCCAATTGGGTACCTACAGAGAATATATTAACCACCAACGTTTGGTCTTCGGAATTGTCCAAACTAACAGCAAACGCATTTTTGGCACAACGCGTATCTTCAGTAAATGCTTTGTCGGAGTTATGTGAGCATACTGGAGCGGATATTAATGAAGTGTCAAGAGCTATAGGTACAGATTCTAGAATAGGGCCAAAATTTTTAAAAGCTTCCGTAGGATTTGGAGGATCCTGTTTTCAAAAAGACATATTGAATTTAGTGTACATAGCAAAGTCATACGGATTGACTGAAGTGGCGGATTATTGGGAGCAGGTGATAATTATGAATGATCATCAAAAAAGACGCTTTGCTGCAAATATTGTTAAAACATTATACAACACAGTATCTGGCAGAGACTTCGCTATGCTAGGTTGGGCGTTCAAAAAGGATACTAATGATACCAGAGAGTCTGCAGCAATATATGTTTGTGATGAATTGTTGAATGAGAGGGCTAATATACGCGTGTATGATCCAAAAGTATCCAAATCAAAAGTATTTACGGATTTAGAGTATCTATCAACACGCAGTAATCAGGAAAACGAGGACTTAGTCACTGTAGTAACAGATCCTTACAAGGCGTGTAAAAATAGTCATGCGATAGCTGTTATGACGCGAGTGGGATGAGTTTAAAACTTATGACTGGCAAAAGATATACGATAATATGCAAAAACCCGCCTTTTATATTTGATGGGAGAAATTTGTTAGATGTTCCAAAATTAGAGGAAATTGGTTTTTAAGGTGTATAGTATAGGAATTGGAAAATAATAACACGATCGTGAGTTCAGAAAAAATAGTAAAACACGTTATTTTAACAGGAGGAGTAGGGAGTAGACTTTGGCCATTATCCAGAAAAAGCACCCCAAAACAATACATTAAGTTGTTCAAAGGGAAGTCGCTTTTTGAAATGACTATAAAACGAAATTTGCAAATAGCAAATGATGTGGTGGTAGTGGGCAATATAGATAATTACCATTTAAGTAATGAAGTAGTAAACTCTTTGGGGGTTACTCCTTTAAATATCATAGAAGCTACACCACGAAATACAGCAGCAGCCATTGCTTTTGCAGCATTTGCCACGGCTAAGGATACCATTTTAGTGGTTACACCATCGGATCATATTATTCAGAATGATGAGTTGTATGAATTAGCGATGAAAAATGCGATTCAATTAGCGGAACAAGGTAATATAGTTACCTTCGGAATTAATCCTACCAAACCCGAAACAGGCTACGGATATATAGAATTTGAGGGGAATGATGTGTTGTCCTTTCGCGAAAAGCCAAATAAAGAAACCGCAGAATACTTTATTGAAAAAGGCAATTTTTTATGGAATAGCGGAATGTTTTGTTTTAAAGGGTCAGTATTGCTGGAAGAACTAAAGAAGTTTGAGCCAGAGGTGTACGAGGCCTCCAAATTAGCATGGGAAAATTCCATAGACGGTAAATTGAGTATTGAAGATTCAAAAAAAATACCCTCGATAAGTATTGATTATGCGGTTATGGAACGCAGTAAAAAAATAAAAGTAGTTCCAGGTGCCTTTGAATGGTCGGACTTAGGTTCGTTTGAGTCCATTTATGATTATTTAGAATCCACAGGGCATTCCGTGGATGAAAATGGCAATATGGTGATAGGCACAGATATATATACCGCGTTTTTAGGACTTCGAGATACTATTTTTGTGCATACAAAAGATGCCATTTTAATTTTACAGAAGGAAAAAGCGCAGCAGGTAAAAAAATTATATAACGCCTTGGATCGGGTAGATTCTAGATTATTAGATTAACATGATAACAAAAGCATCTAAAATATATATAGCAGGACATCGCGGAATGGTTGGTAGTGCCATATGGCGACAGTTAGAAGGTTTGGGATATACTAACTTACTGGGTAAAACAAGTAAAGAGCTCGACCTTCGTAATCAACAGCAGGTGAATACTTTTTTTGAAAAAGAACAACCAGCAGTAGTTATAGATGCCGCAGCCAGAGTTGGAGGGATATTGGCAAATAATGATTTCCCATACCAATTTTTGATGGAGAACATGCAAATACAGAATAATTTAATTGATGCGTCACTACAATTGGGGACAGAAAAATTTATTTTTTTAGGAAGCTCATGTATTTATCCCAAGTTAGCGCCACAACCTTTAAAAGAAGATTATTTACTAACCGATGCGTTAGAACCCACTAATGAGTGGTACGCCATAGCTAAAATATCGGGCGTAAAAACTTGTGAGGCTATACGAAAACAATTCAATAAAGATTATGTGAGTTTGATGCCTACAAATTTATACGGAACACACGATAATTTCGATTTAAAAACATCACATGTGTTGCCAGCAATGATTCGCAAATTTCATGAAGCCAAACTTAATGGAAATACTCCTGTGAATTTATGGGGGAGTGGTACCCCAATGCGCGAGTTTTTGTTTGTAGATGACATGGCAGCGGCAGTAGTGTTTGCTTTGGAAAACAAATTGCCTGAACATTTGTATAACATAGGTACAGGGGAGGATTTAACCATTAAAGAATTAGCCGAAACGATACAAAAGGTAGTTGGACATACAGGAGAAATTGTTTGGGATAGCTCAAAACCGGACGGTACACCACGTAAGTTAATGGATATTTCAAAAATGCATGCCTTGGGTTGGCAGCACAAAGTAGATTTAGCATCTGGTATAGAAAAAACATACCAGTGGTTTTTAAATAATAGTGAACAAATCAAAGAAGTAAAAATGTAATTTTTACTTTTTAAAGACATAACACAATTAGTAGATGAAAGTAGCATTAATAACCGGCGTTACAGGTCAGGATGGGGCTTATTTAAGTGAATTTTTATTAAAAAAAGGATACCAAGTACATGGTATGAAGCGAAGGACTTCATTGTTTAACACTGATCGGATAGATCACTTGTATCAGGATCCACATGTGGATAATCAAAATTTCTTTTTGCACTACGGGGACATGACCGATAGCACAAACATCACTCGGTTAATTAAAGAAATTCAGCCAGATGAAATTTACAATTTGGCAGCCATGAGTCATGTACATGTATCGTTTGAAACACCAGAGTATACTGGCAATGCCGATGGTTTAGGTACCTTACGTATCTTAGATGCAGTGCGTTTATTAGGTTTGGAAAAAAAGACACGTATTTATCAAGCATCTACCTCAGAGTTGTATGGAAAAGTACAAGAGGTGCCACAATCTGAAACTACCCCATTTTACCCACGGTCGCCATACGCAGTAGCAAAAATGTATGCTTATTGGATTACGGTAAATTATCGTGAAGCTTACGGTATGTACACCTGTAATGGAATATTGTTTAATCACGAATCGCCATTACGAGGGGAAACTTTTGTAACCCGAAAAATTACCAGAGCCACAGCGCGTATTGCCTTAGGATTACAGGACAAATTATACTTAGGAAATTTGGATGCTAAGCGCGATTGGGGGCATGCTAAAGATTATGTGCGTATGATGTGGATGATTTTACAAGCGGATAAAGCAGAGGATTGGGTTATTGCCACTGGGAAAACGACTACCGTACGCGATTTTGTGCGTATGAGTTTTGCTGAAGTTGGTATTGAATTGGAGTTTAAGGGCGAAGGAGTAAACGAAAAAGCATTTGTAAAAGCATGTACAAATGCAGAATACCAAGTCGAAATAGGGAAAGAAGTATTAAATGTAGATCCTCAATATTTTAGACCAACAGAGGTAGATTTATTAATTGGCGATCCTACAAAAGCCAATGAAAAATTAGGATGGATACCCGAGCATGATTTGCAATCCTTAGTAAAAGACATGATGCAAAGCGATGTAAAACTGATGAAAAAAGATCAGTACCTGAAAAATGGTGGGTATGTGACGCTTAATTATTTTGAGTAAATTTTAAAATATAAATTACTTTGAAAGCTGTACTTGGAATGAAACTTATAGACAAGATTAAAAGCAATAGTTTTGCTATGGATTCATTTTGGGCTGTAGCAGGTAATATCGTTGCAAAAGGGGCTTCAATTTTAGGCGTTATTTTGATTGCTAGAATTTTAGGTAAAGATCTATACGGAGAATTTGGATCAGTTAAAAACACACTTACTAACATAGCAATATTTTCCTCATTAGGTTTTGGTTATACTAGCACAAAGTTTGTATCGGAATATCTTTATGATAAAAAAGAGTATATAGGAGCACTATCAAAATTTGTCATAAATTTTACATTTTTAGTTAGTCTTGTTACTAGTATTTTTTTGTTTTTTTTGGCTGATTTTGTTTCAAATAAAATGGTTGGAGACGATTCTCTTGTGTTATACTTAAAATTGTTATCGGTATGGGTCATTTTTTATACAGTAACCGTAGTGCAAATAGGAATACTTGCAGGGTATAAAGCATTTAAAGAAATGGCAAAAATAAATCTAATCGTTGGCGTTTTTGGATTTATTGCAAGCGTTGCATTAACCTATTATTATATGCTCATTGGTGCATTAATTGCCCTATTGTTAACCCAAATAGTTAATTTTTCTGCAAACTTTATATTATGTAGAAAAAAAATACAGAAAAGCGATAAAAAAATTTCAATTCAAGAGAAATGGAATTTGCTAAAATTTACTTTTCCTATTTCGTTACAAGAATCAGTTTATGCATTATCATCATGGTTGAGTGTTGTACTGTTATTGAAATATGGTAATTATGGAGATGTTGGTTTATATTCTGCAGCTATCCAATGGTCAGTTGTAATTTTATTTGTACCAGGAATATTAAGAAATGTGATTTTGACACATCTATCTGGGAATTTGAAGAATGTTGAAAGTCATAATAAAATATTGAAAAGAACATTGATTTTAAACCTTGTTCTGACGCTTACTCCTACTGTAATAGTTGCTTTATTAAGTTCTTTCATTGCTGGTTTTTACGGCAAGACTTATGAAGGTTTACAAATAGTACTAGTAACGGTAGTCACATCCACTATTTTTATGAGCATGAGTAATGTTTACGCGCAAGCTTACATGAGTAAAGATAAAAATTGGCTAATGTTATTTTTTAGGCTAATAAAAGATTTTGGAGCTTTACTCTTGTTTGTAAACTTAAATCGATCTTTTACTAATGTTCCATTAAATATGGCTTGTAGTGTATTAATTATGAACATCATTTTTTTATTCATTATAGCAGGTTTTTATAGACGAATAATTTAATTATCAATTTATGAATAGCTTTAAGCTTTTTTTGGTTAAGCTCATCCTTCCGATTATTCCTGAAACAAGGCTATTCGGTTTAAAAAGATTTTTATATCGTTTTGCAGGAGCAGATATAGGTAAGAATGTTCGGCTTTGTTCAAGTGTTTCTATTTTAGGAAATGGAAAGTTAAAAATAGGTGAAAACACTTGGGTTGGCCATCATGTAAAAATAGTTTGTAGTTCAAAAATTAAGATTGGAAAAAACGTAGACATAGCTCCAAATGTATTTATTGGAACTGGGAGTCATCATGTTGATATAACAGGAGATAGGATTGCAGGTAAAGGTAAATCCGAAGAAATTACAATTAATAATGGATCGTGGTTATGTGCAGGGAGTATTATTTTGCCAAATACATCAATAGGTGAAATGTCTATAATAGCACCAGGTGCTGTGGTAAGAGATGCTTTTGAAAGTTATAACTTACTAGGAGGTATTCCAGCTAAAGTAATCAAATCTTATAAATAAAATTTTAAATCACTATTAGTCTATTTCAGCATGAAATTTATTTTTTGGCAAAATGTTGTAAGTATACATCAGGTTCCTTTTCTAAAAAGTTTGTCATCTTCAAATGAAGTTGTGTTGATTGTTGAGAAAGAAATTGATGAGTTTAGGCAGAATCAAGGCTGGACTATTCCTGAATTAGGAAATATAAAATTGATTATTCATCCGACAGATATGGATATAGATCATATCATAAAGAAGAATCCTAATGCATTTCATTTTTTTTCAGGATTTTCGTTAAACAAAATGCTTAATGTTGCTTTGAAAAAAGCCATACAGAATAAAACAAAATATATTGGTGTAATTTTAGAACCTTTCAATAATAAAGGGTTTACAGGTTTTTTAAGAAAAATCAAATACACGATTTATGCAATAAAATATAGAAATAAAATCAAAGCATTACTAGTAACAGGAAAATTAGCTAGAAGTTGTTATGAAAGCGTAGGATTTTCAAATAATAAAATTTATGATTGGGCTTATTTTACCAAAGAAAATCAACCTAAAAATAGATCTTTTAGTTATAGGACCAAGAAAAATTTATTATTTGTAGGAAGTATAAATGAAAGAAAAAACTTACTAGGTGTTATTGATGGAATTATTGAGAATTTGAATTATTTTAATGAGTTTTATATTGTAGGAAGCGGAAATAAAGAATTTGAATTAAAAAATAAAATTGAAGGAATTGAAAAGGTTAAATTACTTGGAAATATTACAAATAATGAGGTCAATAAAATAATGAACAAGTCAGATATTTTAATTTTGCCTAGTATTTTTGATGGATGGGGAGCAGTTGTTAATGAAGGTTTGCAAAATGGAAATCAAGTACTTGTAAGTGATGACTGTGGCTCAAGTATTCTAGTTGACGGTAATGAAAGAGGAGAGGTATTTAGCAATTCAAAGAATGATTTTAGCAAAGTGTTAAAAAAATGGTTAACGGAAAAACCACTGGATGAAGAACAGAGGATTTCAATAATGGATTGGAGTTCAAAATCAATTTCTCCGAAGGTTATACCTTTTTATTTTCAATCTATTATAAATCATGTAATAAATCAAAGTGATAAAAAACCTACAGCTCCATGGATTTAATTTTTAGTTTTACTATAAAATTGTATTTCAATTAATACCATTATGAAGGTAGTTCTAAAAATAATATTGGTATTGGTTGTTTTTCTATCAAGTTTTTCCAATGTAAAAGAAATTAATAGGGCTTTAAACGCTAACTATTTTGCGCCTTTTCAATATGCTAGAGATCACGCCCTTGTTATAAAATTATTCCTAATTTTATGCTTATTTGTAATCTCTTATTGCTATTACGATAAACATAAACCAGATGTTAAGATTCTCTATTTATTTAAAACTTTATTTTTATTTAAAGTATTGGTTTTCTTAAAATATATTTATCAGGTTAATTCTTTTTTTGGACTTTTTTGAGTTGATTTTATTTTCAATTATTGCACTAAGTTTTTCTTTAGTTTATTCAGTTTTTGATCAGCAAGATTATATGGATGTTTTAAATTATCTGGTATCCATATTTATTATATTTAACTTAATTCAAATAGTTTTAGGTTTTCAAATGATGTTTATCAATGGTCGATTCGTATCCTTTACGGGTAATCCTCAACATGCAGCTATGGCTATTGTTGGTTTAATTCCAATACCCTTAATAAATTTAAAGGAAAGTTCGACTAGTTTATTAAATGTAAAGAATATTGTTTATCTAATATTTCTATTAATATTGTTATTATTAACAGGTTCAAGAACTGGACTGGCTACGTGTTTAGTCTTATTTTTATTTTATTATTACAATAATTCTAAGAAGATTCTATCTCATAGCATTATTGCGATTATAATTTTTTTAATAACATTTCAGTTTATAGGCAATTTTAATTTTGAAGTAGCAAACGTTTTTGATAGGCTTGAAGAAAATGGTTTAGATATTAATAGAACTTCTGGTTTTACCAAAAGCTTTAATATTTTTTTAGATCATCCGTTATTTGGAGGAGTTGTTCAAGATCGCTTTGTATACGTTGAAAATAGTTATCTAGCCTGTTTGTCAAATTTTGGTTTAGTAGGATTATTACTTTTAATAATACCAATATCAAAAGTTTTTCAAAAAGCCATATCTAATTTCGATTCTGCAAATAGCTTAATTAATATTACTTCTGCAATCTTAATAGCGTATTTTGTAGGTGCTTTATTTGAAGCTTATTTACTTGCAAACATATCTTTTTCTTATTTCTGTTTTATAATATATTATATGTTACTATCAAAAGCTAGCATATCGAACTTAAAAAATAATAATGATGCTAATTAATCAAGTAGTAACATCAATTGATATATCAACAGGGGGGCCTGCGAGGAGTGTAACGCATTTGATTCGTAGTATATGTACAATTTCGAAAGAAGTCGCTATTAAATTAGATACTATTATTTCAGACAAACCAATTATAAAAGATACAGGATTACCTAATGCAGAAATAAGATTTAATAAAAAAGCAACATTAGGAAAAAGTAAAGAGCTAAAAAATAATTTAACTTTAGAGAAAGTTGATTTATTCCATGGTCAAGGTATTTGGCAAATACCTGTACACCAAATGTGTAAAGTGGCTAGAAACCGTAATATACCTTATATAATAACACCACGAGGGATGTTAGAACCTTGGTCCTTAAAGCAGCGAGCATTGAAAAAGAAAATTGCAATGCGTTTATATCAACATAACGATCTTATAAAAGCATCTTGCATACATGCTACAGCAATGTTGGAAGCACAAAATATTAGAAAATTGGGGTATAAAAACCCCATTGCTATTATTCCGAATGGGATAAAATTAGAAGATTTTCCTGAGTATGAAAAACCAAAACGAAGCGAGAAAAAACTGTTATTTTTATCTAGAATTCATCAAAAAAAAGGAATAGAAATACTTTTTGAAGCATGGGGAAAATTGATGCCTCAAATTAAAAAAAATTGGAAGATTGAAATTGTAGGTAATGGTGAGAGTAGCTATATCGATAATTTGAATTTGTTAATAAAGGAAAAAGGTCTAGAAAGAGAAATTAATATTACCAAACCTGTCTTTGGAAATGAAAAAATTAAAAAGTATCAAGAAGCCGATTTATTCGTTTTACCTACTCATAGCGAAAATTTTGGAATTGTTATCGCAGAAGCGTTGGCATGTAAAGTGCCAGTAATCACAACAAAAGGGACGCCATGGGAAGATTTGGAGTTATATAATTCAGGAAAATGGATAAATATAGGTGTTGATCCACTTATTGAAGCTTTAGAAAGCATGTTAAGTAAAACTTCCGATGAATTGACTTTAATGGGTGAAAATGGAAGAAAATTGATTGAAGAAAAATATAGCATGAATTCTGTTGCAGAACAAATGATATTATTATACAAGTGGATCATATTTAAAGGAGAAAAACCAGCCTTTGTTATTTAATTAATATAAACGCATTAATATTATATGAGTACAATTAAAAAAGTTGTTGAGTCTGGATATTGTGTCGGTTGCGGAGCATGTGCTTATGCCACAAAATCTAAAATGACTATTAACAAATATGGAGAATATGAACCTGAAATAATAAAAAAAGGTCTTGAATCTTTTAATGCAGATTCAAATGTAGAAAAAGTGTGTCCTTTTTTAAGTCCTGATTTAAATGAAAATGTTTTAGCTGAAGAATTTTTAGATGGGAAAGATAATTTTAGTTCAAAAATTGGATTCTATAATAACGTGTTAGCTGGACATGTTAATGAAAGTGAATTTCGTAAAAATGGAACCTCAGGTGGTACTGGAACTTGGATAGGTGCGGAGTTACTAAAGCTCGGGTATATTGATGGGGTTATCCATGTGAAAAAAAATAAAAGATTAGCGTTTGGCGATCCTTTTTACAAATACGCAATTAGTAACACTCTAAAAGAGATACAAGATGGAGCTAAAACTAAATATCATGTTGTTGAAGTTTCAGAGGTGTTAGAACTTGTCAAAGATAGACCTGGTAAATATTTATTTATAGGAGTACCATGCTTAGTCAAAGCAATACGTAGAATTCAATTAGTAGATCCAGTAATTAAAGAAAGTTTACCTTTTTTAGTTTCTTTAGTTTGTGGTCATTTTAAAAGTATTAACTGGACACTCTCTTTAGGATGGGCTAAAGGGATACATCCCAAAGATTTGTCTGAATTCCAGTATCGAACAAAAGGTGATAATATTCCTGCTCGGAAATATGTTTTCAGAGCACAAAATGAAAAAGAAACAATACAAGAGGATTCCTCAAAAGTTACTGGAGGTAAATTTAATCAAGGTGCGTTAATGTTATCAGCGTGTAATTTTTGTGATGACGTGGTAGGAGAAACAGCAGATCTTACCATTGGAGATGCTTGGCTTCCTCAATTTGAAGCAGATGATAATGGAACTAATTTATTAATTGTAAGAAATAAAATTCTGCAAAATATTTTTGAAGTAGCAAGGTCTGAAGGTCGGATGACTTTAGTGGATATTACAGAAAAAGATGCTATTGATTCCCAGTCTGGAGGTTTTAGGCAAAGGCGAGAAGGGTTAAGTTACCGTTTGTCGAAAAAACAAAGCAAAGGGGAATGGTATCCAGAAAAAAGAATACAGCCCAATCAATTTTCAGTATCAATGTTACGAAAAATGATTTATACTAACCGAGCAGAGGTATCCGACTTAACAAGGGCATCATTCTTGGAAGCAATTGAATCAGATAATTATAATATTTACAAGAATACTGTTGATACTAAGATTAAAAAATTAATGAAATTGGAATTATCTAGTATTTTCTTTAAAGCATTAAATAATAAAATATCTAGAAAAATTCAAAAATACAGACGTAAAGCATCCAATGTATGAGCAAAAAAATAGGAATTGTAACTATATTAAGTGTCAACAATTATGGAGCAGAATTGCAAGCTTTTGCACTGCAGAACAAATTAAATAGTTTAGGTTATCATGCAGAGATAATCAACTATTTATTTTATAAAAATCCTGATTTCAAAGCGACTAAAAAATCAAAATCATTTGTGAAATTGGGTTTCAAGCAACAAATGAAAGAGCGGTTATACCCTCATTATAAAAAAATTAAGTCTCTTCCTTATCATAAACAAAAACTTAAACGAGATCGCAAATTTGAGAATTTTCATGTAGAACATACGAATAGGACTGCCGTAATTAATACTATAGATAAACTATATGCTAAAACTTTCGATTATGATGTATACATGGTAGGAAGTGATCAAGTTTGGAACCCGAATACTCATGTAAATTTAGAACCTTATTTTTTAACATTTGCTCCAGAGGATAAGTTGAAAATTGCTTACGCTTCTAGTTTTGGTGTAAGTGAAATTCCTCCTATTTATGAAGGGCATTATCAAAATCTGCTAGAAAATCTAGATCATATTGGTGTTAGAGAAAAGCAAGGGGTTAGTATTGTTGAAAATTTAGTAAGTAAACCAGCTAAATGGGTACTTGATCCTACTTTTTTACTTAGTAATAAAGAGTGGTCTAGTTTCGAATCTGCATCAACAATTAAGGAGCCTTATTTGTTAATGTACATATTAACTGATGCCGAGTACATCACCAATTTAGCTAGACATATCGCTAAAGTTAAAAACCTAAAAATAGTTAGAATTTGTAAAAATGCTTTTGTAGAGGATAAATCATCAGATGTAATTAATATTATTGATGCAGGGCCAAAAGAATATTTGGGTTTATTTAAAAAAGCCAGCTTTGTTTTAACTACATCTTTTCATGGAACCTGTTTTTCGGTAAATTTTAACATTCCCTTTTTTGTTGTCTTAAAAAGAAATAAAACAAACAATTCAAGACAAATAAATTTATTGAAGGAATTAGAAATTAGAAATAGAATTTTATATGTAGGAGAAGAATTTCCACAAGCTGAAAATTTTGATTTTAATTTTTCAAAATCAAATTTACTATTAACTGAATTTGTAACAAACTCAATTGAATATTTGAAAACCTCGATTAATACATTAAAAAATGGAGTACGTTAAGTATACTAATACTCTAAGTGCTAAAAATAAAGTAGGAAGATTATTTTGGGGGATTGTTTGGAAATTATTTTTTAGGCCATTTTCGCTACCTATGTTCAACAAATATAGGATAATGCTATTAAAACTTTTTGGCGCAAAAATAGGGGAGGGTTGTAAAATTAATTCTTCTTTTAAAATTTGGGCGCCTTGGAATTTAGAAATTGGAAATTTTGTTGCAATTGGTTTTGATGTTTTTTGCTACAATCCTGGAAAAATTACAATCGGAAATATGTGTACAATATCCCAAAGGACTCATCTATGTAGTGCATCCCATGATACTGCGCTAGCTAGTAATCCTCTTATTACTGCTCCTATTGATTTAAAAGATCGAGTCTGGGTTGCGGCCGACGCATTTGTAGGTATGGACGTTACTATTGGAGAAGGTGCAGTTATAGGAGCAAGAGCATGTGTATTTAAGGACGTGGAATCTTGGACCATAGTTGGTGGAAATCCAGCAAAGTTTATTAAAAAAAGAGAACTAAATGGATAGCGTTAAGGAAAATAAAAATAAAATATCCATTACGGCTATTATTTTAACTTATAACGAACAACAACATTTAGCGCGTTGTTTACATTCGCTAAAAAATGTATGTGGTGAAATAGTGATTATTGACTCATTTTCTACAGACAACACAGCTCAAATAGCCAGTCAATTTGGGGCAAGATTTTATCAAAATGAATTTGTAAGTCAGGCTAATCAGTTAAATTGGGGTATTGAAACCATTGAAATTAATACGGAATGGGTAATTAGGGTAGATGCAGATGAGTTTTTAAATAATGAATTACAGTCGGAGTTACTAAAACTTAGTAAATTTGGAAATCAAGTAAACGGTGTAAGAATTAACAGAATGATGTATTTTATGGATATGCCTTTAAAAAAAGGTGGAATGTATCCCATTAAGCATTTGAGAATATGGCGAAATGGAAAAGCATTTTGTGAGCAACGTTGGATGGATGAGCGCATGGTGTTGACTGAGGGAGTTTCCGAAGAAATAAAAGGCGACCTAATTGATCATAATTTAAATGGCATTACCTGGTGGACCCAAAAGCATAATAATTATGCCACGCGTGAAGCTATTGATATATTAGATAAGCTTTATAATTTTACAAATTCGGAAGTATTGAAATCTAATTTCTTTGGAAATTCTGAAGAAAGGAGGAGGTGGTTAAAATACAACTACTTAAAACTGCCACTATTTGTAAGGCCGTTCCTGTTTTGGTTTATACGGTACTTTTTACAAGGAGGTTTTTTAGAAGGCAAGCGCGGCTTTATTTGGAATATTTTGCAATGCTTTTGGTATCGATTTTTAGTAGATGTCAAAATTTTTGAAGCTTACCATAAGGGTGGTACCAATAAAGAAGCATTAATTCGTTATTTTAAGGACGAGTTTGGTTACGATGTAACAAAAATTGGTTAGTTTTATTTATATAAATGTTTGTTAAAAATATTTTAGGGTTAAAAATGAATATATGGGGCTAAAATTTACCATTATAACAGCAACTTACAATAGCGATCAATTTATTGAAAGTTGCATGAACTCTGTCTTATCGCAAAATTATAAAAACATAGAGTATTTAATTATTGATGGCGCTTCAACGGATGATACTGTTTCCAAAGTACATCAAATTAAGGGGACAAGTAGTACAATCAAAGTGATTTCTGAAAAAGACAATGGGATTTATGATGCACTTAATAAAGGGGTGAGTTTGGCAACTGGTGACATTATTGGTTTTGTGCATTCGGATGATTTTTTAGCGTCAAACAATATACTTTCTAAAATAAAGAACGTTTTTGAATTAAATAATTCCGACGGAGTGTACGGTGATTTGGATTATGTAGATAAGGAGAATGTTACTAAAGTAGTAAGAGCTTGGAAGAGTTGTGAGTTTTATCCTTCACTATTAAAAAAAGGATGGATGCCTGCACATCCAACCTTGTTTTTAAGAAAAAAGGTCTACTTAAAGCATGGCTTTTTTAATTTAAAATATAAAATTGCCGCAGATTACGATTTTATGCTTCGTATTTTCAAAGATACAAATTTACAATTTGATTATTTGGAAGAGGTAGTTACAAAAATGCGCGTAGGTGGAGCGTCAAACAAAAGCATTAAAAATATTATTCACAAAACCAAAGAGGACTACTCAGCCATACGGCAAAACAAGGCTGGAGGTTTGGATGCAATTTTGAATAAAAACGTTTCTAAAATCAAACAATTTTTTGTGAAATAGATTTATTCGATTAATTATAAGTATCTCATAAAACAGTTTATATTTGTTGCCTAAAAAAAGTCATTTTGAGTGATCAAATTTTATCAATAATTTTGTTAGTTATAGCTTCATTTTTTGGGGTTATTTTTTCAATTCCTGAAATAATTCGGGTGGTTTTAGGTAAAAAAATTTTTGATGCCCCAGGAGGAAGAAAAATACATAAAAAAGTGACTCCAAGTATGGGAGGCATCGGTGTTTTTTTAGTTTTATACTATTAGCATTGTTTTGTGTAGATACCACTGAAATTGAAGGGGTGAATTATTTTTATGTCTCATTAACCCTGCTTTTCTTTACAGGATTAAGAGATGATTTACTACCCATTGATTCTTTAAAAAAATTATTACTTCAAATAGTAGCCGTAGTTTTTGTAGTTGTTATGTGCGATGTTAAGCTTGAATCCATGTATTCGTTAGATTATTTTAATTTAGGTCAATTCCCTGTATGGATTTCTTATCCTTTAACAATATTTACAATTGTAATATTAGTTAATGCGTTTAACCTAATTGATGGAATTGATGGTCTAGCAGCTTCGGTAGCCACTTTATTATGTGTTATTTTAGGGTTTTGGTTTGCAATTAATGGATTTTGGGGGTTTGCTTCTTTATGTTTTATAATGCTAGGAGCCTTATTAGGCTTTTTATATTACAACTGGTCTCCAGCGAAAATTTTTATGGGCGATACAGGTTCACTTATCATTGGATTCTTTTGCACGGTTATTTTAATTACTTTTTTAGAATTAAATACGCAAGCAGCTTTTAAAATTAAAAATTCTATATCATTTACAGCTCTTTTGTTCATATATCCTATTTTTGATACGATTAGAGTAATTATTTTAAGAGTACGTAGAAAAAAATCACCATTTGCACCTGATAAAAGACATATTCATTTATCATTAAGGCGATTAGGGTTATCACACAGACAAGTAACTTCAACCATTTTTTTAACAAGTTTGTTGCTAATAGTGTTTCATTATCTTATCAGCTTGACAAACTTAAATGAATTTATTGTTATTGCGCTAATCCTTATCATTTGTTTAAGTCTTCATTATATTTTAATGCAAAGAATTATGAAGTTTAAAAAAGATAAAAAAAGAATTGATTTAAAAAAGCTGTCTATTAGTAATGTACAGGTTATTTTAAAAAATAGAGAAAATTAAATTGTAATGTTAATTTATAGCTAAACAAACTTGAGATTCCATTTTGAATATTATTAAATTAAATATTTATTTCTACTAATTAAAATAAAATATCTGTCTTGAAACTTAATGTAAAACGCTATTTGAAGAATTGGATTTGGTTTTTTGTAGCGATTATTTTGATGATTGTTTTTACCAATATTTATATTCGATTTACTTCTTTAATTTATAATACTTCTGCAATTATTTTAATTAAGGATCCTAATAATTTAAATAAAACTTCTGAATTTGCTGCCTTTTCAGATGTTTCTCCAATACCCATTAATAGTAACGCTGTCAGCGATGAATTAGAATTTTTTAAATCTAAGAAGTTAATTTCAAAAGTTGTAAATAATTTAAATTTGAATGTTGTTATTTATAAAAATAATATTAGAAAAAATGATGTTTATGGTATTACTCCATTAGAAGCAAATTTTGAAAAAAATATTGGGGCCAGGAAATTAAAAGCAAAAGAATATAAATTCAATGTTATTTCTAACACCGAATATGAATTAATTGACCAATCTAGCAATGTTGTCAAAGGTTTTTTTGACACTCCATTAAATGTTAACAATGGTATTTTAACGTTGACTTTAAAAAATAATATTAGTTACAATGATTCTAAATTAAAAAATTTAATATTAAAATTGTATTCAAACGATGCCTACACATCATTTTTGCAAAAAAAGATTGATATAACTTTAAAAGACAAAGGGAGCTCAATAGTTAAGTTGTCTACAAATAGTTCAAATAAATTAAAGAATGAAAATATATTAAATTCTTTAATAGATCAGTATAATAAAAATGCTGTAGAGAAACAGAATATTGTAGCAAAAAACACAGCTAATTTTATAGAAGATAGATTGTCAATAATTAGTCAAGAGCTTGATAACGTTGAGTTAAATAAAGTTTCATTTAAAAAAAGAAATAATATCACTAATATTTCTTCTGAAGCTAATTTATTTATCGAGAAATTTAGCGATTCTAAATCTAAATTAGACAATTACTTAGTCCAACTTGATTTGATCAAATCCACAATTAAATATTTGCAAAATATTGAGAATGATCAAAAGTATATACCTAACAATATAGCATTAAGAAATATTGAATTAAATAATTTGATTTTAAATTATAATAATTTATTGTTTGAATGGAAAGAATTAGCTAAATTTTCAACAGAAGAGAACCCTTTGGTCATAAATCTTTCTAATGAAATTGAAAGTAAAAAGGAAATTTTATTAAGGTCTCTTGAAGGCGAAAAGGATAATCAACTCGTTATAATTAAAGAAGCAAAAAAGGCAATCAAAGTAATAAATAATAAAATTTTATCAATACCAAATCAAGAAAAAGAATTTAGAGTAATTGAAAGACAACAGAATCTCAAAGAAGAATTATATTTATTTTTACTTCAAAAAAGAGAAGAAACATCCCTTTCGATGGCGCGAAAAGAACCTATGGCAACTATTGTTGACTCTGCATTTTCATCTGATACTCCATTGTATCCAAAATCAAGAGTTCTTTATCTTGGAGGAATAATTTTAGGTTTTCTAATTCCTTTCTTAACGATTTATGCAAAAGATCAATTGAACACTAAAATTAACGATAAACTTGAGTTGGAATCATTATTAAAAGAAATTCCAATTTTAGGTGAATTACCGAAAGTGAAGAGTGAAGGTATTGGAGTCATTACCAAAAATGATCGATCAATTTTGGGAGAATCTTTTAGGGTGCTACGTTCTAATTTAAATTATTTCTTAAAAATAAAATCGAAAGAAAAAGATGCACTAAAAATATTTGTAACATCAACAATCAAAGGTGAAGGAAAAACTTTTGTAGCTTACAATACGGCATTATCCTTAGTGGAAGCTTCAAAAAAAGTGTTATTGGTCGGAGCGGATATCAGAAATCCACAATTACACCGATATTTAAATGTAAACAAAAAACTTACGGGCATATCTGAGTTTTTGTATGATGATGAAATTGAAATTGACACCATTTTAAACACTATTGAAGTGAACGGTAGTACTATGGATTTTATCCTTTCGGGTGCTATTCCACCTAACCCATCGGAATTGTTAATCAATGGTAGATTCAATTTATTACTGGATCAATTAGAACTTTCTTACGATTATATAATTATTGATACGGCACCTACTATGTTGGTCGCTGATACGTTATCGATTTGTGATATAGCTGATGTAATGATGTATGTTGTTAGAGCAGGATTTACTGACAAAAATTTAGCCAGCTACATTTATAAGCTACAGAATGAGGGTAAAATCAGTAATGTTACTCTTGTTTTAAATGATGTAAAAGAAAGTAATATAGGCTATGGGTATAGCTATGGTTATGGTGAGTATAACAAAAGATCATTTTGGAATAGAATAGGTAGGTCATAATTAACAATACATTTAATCGATTAAATATGTATTATGCGGAAGTTTTATTAAGTTTTAAATAATTTTAATGTTTTATTTGCAGCATATTTAAAACCAAATATTTAATTATGAGAAATTTAAAATTACTTTTTTAGCCTTTGTAGTACTTTTGTCAAGTTGTAGTGATGATGATGAAGCAGGGTCTGGTGCTATTACTGATGGTACTGGCGGAGCAGAATTTTTAATAGGTACATGGCAACTTACAAATATTAGATATGACGATGGTTCAGATATAGATGATTGTGAGAAAAATAGCACCTTAGAAATTACTACTACAGAAGCAATTTATGTTGGTTTTAATGAATTTAGTGAAAATGAATGTTCTGCTGGATTGGAAGTGACTTCTGAATACACAGTTGAGGGAAATGAAATTGAAGCAACTTTTATTTCAAGAATAAGAGGAAGCAATGCTAAAACGACTTACACCGCTACTTCCAATTCATTAACTATTGTTAAAACAGAATCCATTTTTAATGGTTTAAACGGAGATGAAGAAGAAGAAAAAGTTGAAATTTCATTAAAAAAAATGTAATTAAAATACTCTTTCAAAAATTTACTGTATTAAAAAGGATAAGCAATCATATTGCTTATCCTTTTTTTTATAATATTTTTGAGGTTAGAAAAGAAAAAAATGAATTACTTCGATATAAATGATATTAACAACCTATCCGAGTGGATAGATGAAGCAATAACTTTAAAAAAAGCTCCCTTATCACAAAAGTCATTAGGGAAAGACAAAACAATTTGTTTGTTATTTTTTAATAATAGCCTTCGTACACGTTTAAGTACTCAAAAAGCAGCCATGAATTTAGGAATGAACGTTATGGTTATGAATTTTGGAGCTGAAGGTTGGCAGCTGGAGTATGGCGATGGTGAAATTATGGATCAAGGAAAGTCGGAGCATGTAATTGAAGCAGCACAAGTGGTATCCCAATATTGTGATATTATTGCTATTCGCGCTTTTGCCAAATTTGAAAATAAAAAAGACGATTATCAGGAGCAAGTGCTAAGTGCATTTATAAAGTACGCTTCGGTTCCAATATTGAATATGGAAAGTGCTATTGGTCATCCATTACAAGCATTAACGGATATGATCACTATAGCGGAACACCATAAAAAATCAAAACCCAAAGTGGTATTAAGTTGGGCGCCACACCCCAAATCATTACCTCAGGCAGTAGCAAATAGTTTTGCACAATACGCCAATGCTTCAGATTTTGATTTTGTAATAACTCATCCCGAAGGTTATGAACTAGATCCTCAATTTGTTGGGAAAGCTACGGTAACTAATAATCAAGAAGAAGCCTTTAAAGATGCCGATTTTATTTACGTAAAAAACTGGAGCCCATTTGCTGATGCGAATTATGGGAAAGTAATTAATACAGATTCAAGTTGGAAAATTACTGCTAAAAAAATGGCATTAACCAATAACGGGAAGTTTATGCACTGCTTACCAGTGCGTCGAAATGTTATTGTAGATGATGCAGTTATTGATAGTGAAAATTCACTTGTAATTCAGCAAGCCAATAACCGAACTTACGCGGCTCAAGTAGCAATTAAAAAAATATTGGAATCAATTAATAATTAATTTGTAACCAAATCATAATTTTTTATTATTAGCCAACAGCCAACAGCCAACAGCCAACAGCCAACAGCCAACAGCCAACAGCCAACAGCCAACAGCCAACAGCCAACAAAAAGACTAAATGGAAAAATTATTAGTAGCTAAAATAGGAGGTAACATAGTTGATAATGAAGTAGCTTTAGAACATTTCTTAAAAGAATTTGCAGCTATTGATCAGCCCAAAATATTGATTCATGGAGGAGGAAAAATTGCTACGCGTATCGCGGAAAAATTGGGAGTAAAAACTCAAATGATTAATGGTCGCCGTATCACGTCCAGGGAAAATTTGGATATTGTAGTTCAGTTATACGCTGGATTAATAAATAAGAATATTGTGGCGGCTTTACAAGCAACGGAAAATTGTAATGCTATTGGGTTTACAGGAGCCGATGCTAACTTAATTAAAGCAATTAAAAGACCCGTAAAAGATATCGACTATGGTTTTGTTGGTGATGTTACCGAGGTAAATGAGGATCGGATTCATCAGTTTTTAGCCAATGGGCTAACACCAGTTTTTTGTGCCATAACGCACGATCAAAACGGACAGCTGTTTAATACCAATGCGGATACAATAGCATCTAAAATTGCAGTAGCTTTAAGTGCGTATTACGAAGTCTCTTTGTATTATTGTTTCGAATTAAAGGGAGTGTTGAAAGACATTAATGATAAAGATTCCGTTATTGAAAAGATTAATACCGCTACATACAACGAATTAAAATTGAAGGGTATTATTGCCGACGGCATGCTTCCTAAAATGGAAAATTGTTTTGACGCCCTTCAAAAGGGTGTGGCTCAAGTTCACATAGCAAATGCAACCTTTGTCACCAATCAAAATGTAGTGCATACTACTTTAACAATGTAATTTATAATTAATGACTATAGCCGAATTAACTGAGGAAGCCATTGAATTTTTAAGACAATTAATTCAAACACAATCCTTTTCAAAAGAAGAGCAATCGACAGCCCTTTTAATTGAAGATTGGTTTAAAAAGAAAGAAATTCCATTTCAAAGACAAGGCAACAACATTTGGGCTTTTAATAAATTTTATGACAAAGCTAAGCCAACTATTTTACTAAATTCACATCATGATACGGTAAAGCCCAATAAAAATTATACCAGAAATCCTTTTGAAGCTACTATTGAAGATGGAAAGTTATATGGCTTAGGAAGTAACGATGCAGGAGGGTGTTTAGTTTCGCTTATGGCTACTTTTGCTTATTTTTATGAGCGTGCAGATATGGTATATAATTTGATTATTGCACCAACTGCCGAAGAAGAAATTTCAGGACTTAATGGAATCAAAAATATTGTGAATCAATTTGAAAATATTGAATTCGCAATTGTTGGCGAACCTACATTATTGGATTTGGCTGTTGCCGAAAAAGGACTTTTGGTGCTTGACATAACAATAAAAGGAACGGCGGGTCATGCAGCACATCGTTATGATGATCAAGCAATATTTAACGCACTTCCTGTGTTAGAATGGTTTAAAACGTATGAATTTCCTAAAATTTCGGATCAACTGGGTAAAGTAAAAATGACTGTAACTCAAATTAATGCGGGTTCTCAACATAATGTAGTCCCTGGTGAGCTAAATTTGGTAGTTGATTGTAGAGTGACTGATAAATATCAAAATAAAGAAGTGTTCGAAATTATAAACACTGCTATTGGAACGGATAAAGTACTCGTAAAGCCACGATCTTTTCGTTTAAATAGCTCGTCTATTTCTCCTGAGCACCCTGTTGTAAAAGCAGGAATAGCAATGGGTAAACAAACCTATGGATCTCCAACGCTTTCTGATCAAACAAACTTGACCTGTCCTTCATTAAAAATGGGCCCTGGAGACAGCAAACGTTCGCATGCTGCAGATGAGTTCATTTTTATAAATGAAATTGAAGAAGGAATAAAAACGTATATTGAATTATTAGATAAAATTCTTTGATTTTTTAAACGGTACGCTTTTAGCAATTGACTATTAGCTATTTTAAATCAAAAACATTGAAAAGCTAAAAGCCAACTGCTTATAGCCTAAAGCCATAAAATATGAAACTTTGGAGTAAAGGATTACCAACAGATCAAAAAATCGATTTTTTTACCGTAGGAAATGATCGGATATTGGATTTAGTAATTGCAAAATATGATGTAAAAGCTACGTTAGCGCATGGTAAAATGTTGCATAAAGTAGGTTTGTTGTCTGATAAGGACATTCAAGGAATTGAAAAAGGGCTAAATGAACTTGCTGCAGAAATTGAAGCGGGTACATTTATTATTGGTAATGAATTTGAGGATGTACATTCAAAAATTGAATTTGAATTAACCCAGCGCATTGGCGATGCAGGTAAACGAATTCATACAGCGCGTTCTCGTAACGACCAAGTGTTAACAGCCATGCATTTGTACTTAAAGGATGAGCTTTCGGACATTAAGGCAAGTGTAAAGGAATTAGGTGTGGTACTTCTGGCTGCAGCCGAAAAATATAAAACAATTTTATTACCAGGATATACACATTTACAAATAGCCATGCCAAGTTCATTTGGTTTGTGGTTTTCTGCTTATGCTGAAAGTTTTGTGGATGATTTATATTTCGTAAATGCGGCTTACAAAGTAGTTGATCAAAATCCATTGGGTAGTGCGGCAGGTTACGGTAGTTCGTTTCCAATTGATAGGGAATATACTACCCAAGCACTTGATTTTACTACTTTAAAATACAATGTGGTAGCCGCTCAAATGAGCCGCGGAAAAGCCGAAAAGTCAACGGCTTTTGCCATGAGTGCCGTAGCAGGAACGTTATCAAAATTAGCCATGGATGTATGTTTGTACATGAGTCAAAATTTTGGTTTTATGAGTATTCCTGGCGAGTTTACTACGGGCTCAAGTATTATGCCTCACAAAAAAAATCCTGATGTTTTTGAACTAATTAGAGGAAAATGTAATCGCATTCAGGCTTTGCCTTATGAGTTAAGTTTACTTACAAATAATTTGCCTAGTGGGTATCATAGGGATTTACAACTTTTAAAAGAAGGTATCGTTCCAGCCATTCAGGATTTAAAAGCATCATTGGAATTAGCAATATATGCACTTAAAAATGTTGAAGTAAATGATGGTATTCTTCAAGATGATAAATACGATTATTTATTTAGTGTGGATACCTTGAATGAACTTGTTCAACAAGGAATGACCTTTAGGGATGCGTACGTTAAAATTGGATTAGCAATTGAAAACGGAAACTACAAGCCTATAAAAAACACTAAACACACGCATATCGGTAGCATCAATAATATAGGATTGGATGCTATAAAAGAAAAATTAACGGAAGCATAAATACTAAAAAACTTTCTGATTAGTTTTAATAATATTGTGTTAAAACCACCACTAAAAATAGTACTTATGAAACTAATTACAACATCACTGTTATTATCGGTTACCTTTTTTTCGCTTGCGCAGAAGAAAGAAATAAAAGAAGCTGAAAAATTAATAAATGCTTCAAAATTTGAAGCAGCCAAACCTTTTATTAAAGCAGCAGAGGCCAATGAAGCGAAAATAAAGCCAACAGACAAATCTAAATTATACCGATTGAAAGCGTTGGCATTTTCTGGAAATAAGGATAAAGCAACCTTGTCGGATTATAAAACGGCTATTGATGCTTACAACAAAGTATTATCTGTTGAAAAAGCTACAAAAAGTATCAAGTATACCACGGAAGCATTGGATGGCTTAAATAAAATTAACTATGCTATTGAAACAAAAGCACAAAATTCAATAGGTAGCGGAGCTTATGATGAAGCGGCTACGTTATTTGAGTATTTATATAGCCAAAATGCCAAGGATACGATCTATTTGTACAATACAGCCATAAGTCAAGTAAAGGCGAAAAAATACGAAGAATCCTTAGCTACATACCAAAAACTATTGGATATGGGATATACGGATCAAGGGGTTAAATATATTGCGAAAAATATATCTACTGGTACTGACGAAGAAATACAAACTAAAGCCGATATGGATGCTTTAGTAGCAAAAGGAATGTATACAAATCCTAGAGAAGAGGAAAAGTTGTCAAAAAAGGGCTTGATTGCGAAGGATATGGCTTTAATTTATAAAAGCCAAGGGAATGAAGCCAAAGCAGCTGAATATTTTGCAATCGCCAAGCAAGAAAACCCAAAGGATGAATCTATTACCGCAGCTGAAATTAATATGTACTTAGTAAAAGGTGTTGAATATACAAAGGTAAAAGACGAAGAGAATGCGATTAAGTATTACAAAAAAGCACTTGCCATCAATCCTGCAAATGCAGATGCTAACTATAATGTTTCAGCAATATACTTGCAAAAAGATGGTCCATTAGTTGATAAAATTAATGCGTTAAATAAAACAAAAGCTGCGGATAGTCAATATCAAAAATTAAGAAAAGAGCGTAAAGAAAATTTTACTAAAGCTATTCCTTACATGGAAAAATACTTAGAAGCTAATCCAGAAGATAAAGCTTATGCAAATAACTTACTGTCCATTTACAAATTAGTTAAAAGTGAAAAAGTAGAAGCTTTTAAAAGCAAAATATGGTTTATAATGCGTTAAATATTAAACGTTTTAATGATCAAAAAAAAGAGGCTATATTTATGATAGCTCTTTTTTGTATCATTTTTTATTTTTTCTTATGACTAT
>NZ_AFPB01000180.1 GCF_000218485.1 Aquimarina agarivorans
CCCGACGGCAATAAATAGAGATTTTATGCTGCGTATTTTATATCCTTATGGTTAAAATATTTAGCTACTCTTTGGCTATTTTCAGTTAGCATTTTCATATGATTCTTGACATTTTCTTCAAGCTGTTTTTCGTTTTTAGGAGCAGGTTTTTCAGATAAAGCATATTTTAAATCACAGTTTAGATACTCATCAGGGTTTTTCTCTGGAGAATAAGAAGGCAAGAAGAATAACTCAATATGTTCCAGTTTTTCTTCAATCCATTTCTTTACTATTTTACTGTGATGAACTCTTAAATTATCTAGGATTAAAAATATTTTTTGTGTTTTATCTTTGATAAGCTGTTCTAGAAATTCAATGAATCTATCAGCATTCATAGTTCCTGAGTAAATCATAAATTGAACACTTCCTTGATTAGTTACTGTAGAAATCATGTTTACAGAAAAACGTTTAGACATACTTTTCTTTACAGGCGTTTTTCCTTTGGGAGCATAAGAACGACCATGTTGATTAGCGTTTCTTACTCCTGTTTCATCACCCCATTGTATTTCTGCATTTTCCTCTTTAGCGCGTTTCTTAATGGCTGGATATTGTTCATCTAACCATAATTGCACTTTTTTAGAACATTGTTCGTAAGCTTGTTTCTTGGGTTTTTGAGGACTAAATCCCCAAGAGCGTAGATAATCCCCCATTGTATTTATCGCTAATTTTACACCAAATTCACGTTCCACTAATTCCTTTACAGCTTTGCGTGTCCATAAAGCAAAATCCAATTTTAGTTGATCTGGCATAACATCTGTAATCATGCGTTGGATCTCTAACTCTTGAGTGCTACTAAGTAATTTTTTATCCTCAGAGCTAACACCGCGCTTATTATCTGTCAACCCTTTAATCCCTTCTTTTTTATGTTTTTTAACCCAATTAGTAATTGTGTTTGGGTTAACTCCGTACATCATAGCTACTTTTTTCTTTTGAACACCTGAATTAATTTGCTTGATCGCTCGTTTGCGTATTTCCTTTCTGCTTGCAGAATCTACTGATCTAAAATCCATATCCTTCATAAGGAAAAGATACGAATAATATCGCATTTAATCTAACTATATTACCGCTATGTTAATATTCAATCCGTTCTAATAAATTCAAGCGCTACATTGATAAATGCTCAAGCAATTCAAACCAATCGAATTGGGAAGGATGACAACATGCTGCACATTTCGGGTAATTTAACAATTACGGATCCTGCTGATTTATTTATATAGGTTGACAGGGCGAAAGCTTCGGGTGCCGATACAATGTTATTTTCGGACACTAAATTGAACATTTATGGATTAAATGGTACGGTGTCTACTAGATGGGATAAGCGTATTAATGAATTGGTTTCAGGGATTAAGTCTCGTGGATTAAAATTGCATTTTATTTCTATTTCAATAGGCTTTGCCGGATCGTTACTTAGTTCGGATGTGCATTTGACTACGGGGTACCCCATCAGGAATCAGGAGGTAAAAGTGGTAAATAATAAATTACAGGCTATAACTTCATCAAATTTTATAAATGGTGGATTTGAGAATTTTTCAGATAATGTCCCTGCCAATTGGGGGTTTCAGGATACTCCAGGTGACCTAACTTTTATTGATAATCAAATTAAAAGAAGTGGAAATGCTTCCTTTAGAGCGGAAGCTAAAGGCGATCAAAATTCAAGAATTTTGACAGCTTTTGATGTAAAGCCATTTCATCAATACACTTTAAAATGTTGGATAAAAACCGAAAATTTAACAGCTGCAAATGTGTTAGCGCTCATTAGGGATAATAATAAAGATAGGAATTTAACTAATTTACGGTTGTCCACTCCAAAGCCTGATGGCGATGGGCGTAGATATTTTAATCGACCTAATAGCTTATCATTAGATTGGACTGAAGTACGCATTGCGTTCAATAGTTTAAATGCAACAAGTGTAAATTTAGCGCTAGCTGTGTTTGGTGGTCAAAATGGAACAATATGATGGGATGATGTGGAAATATTAGATACACCTACTTTAAATTGGTTAAACAGGCCAGATTTAACGGAAACGGCAACAAATAGCAGTGGTGTAAATATTACTATAGGTTCAGATATTGACCCTATTATAGATCCAAAATTAGGAAATTCGAGTTTCCCTGGTTCGTATGATACACAGCATTTAGCGCCAGTAATAAATGTAAGGAATACTGCTAAAGTTAAAGAAGGAGATGTGCTTCGATTAAGCGGGTATCACGCACTGCCAACGGCGGATGGTCAAATTTCGGCATCGTGGAATAATCCTGCCGTTTACAGAAGGATGCGAAAAATTCATGAGAAACTATACACAGATTTTAAACCTGATGGATTTTTACTGAATTACTCTGAAATTAGAATGGGTGGGTGGTAGTGTTCAGCACCTCAGGAGAAGCTTTAGCAAATAGTATTGAAAGGGCTTTTAAAGATTTGTCCGAAGTAGCACCGAATGCCAAACAGTATTTTTGGTCCAATATGATTGATCCTTTCCATAATGCCATACTGAATTACTATCAAATTAATAACACTTTGGATAAATCATGGTTAGGAGTGGACCCTAAAAAGGTAACACTTGCCACCTGGTGGGAAGGTCAAAAAATTATAGATAATGGAACAAGAAGTCTAAAGTTTTTTTCAGATTTAGGTTTTGATCAGATATTAGGCGCTTTTTATTACGAAGATGTAACCACAAATTATAATAGTTAGAAAATAGCTTCAACAAATGCTTCAAATATCAAAGGGTCTATTTATGCTACATGGGTAACGCCTAGAAATTTTTCACAAATTGAAAATTTTGGAGCCCTTTGGTGGGAAAATAACAATGAAACAATTTTCAACAACTTTTGGAGATTAGAAAATCGTGCAACTAGGCAATGGGTACGTACCAAGGGGTGTTCTTCGGACAATACAGCTACAGTCCCATTAGTGCAAACTGCGACGAGTAACACGGGGAATTGTACTATGTTTGAGTTTATACCCACGGATGATGGTTATTTCTTTATTCAAAATCGAGCAACCAATAGGCGTTATAGACCTAAAGATTGTAGTGCTTTAGCTAATGATACGATTGAAATTGTACAAGTAGGATCAACGGACTTTGGGTGGTGTGAGCAGTGGAAGTTTGTAGATGTTGGGAATGGATATTTCAGAATTGAAAACAGGCAAACTCAAGGTTGGTTGCGATCAAAAGGATGCTCAAATGAAGTTGGAGATACTGTAGCAATTACTCAGGTATCTCAAAATTATACAGGTAATTGCACCATGTGGAAACTAGTAGATATAAATGCCACTGGAAACAAAGGTTTTGTAGTAGATACAGGAGATTTAGTAGTGTATCCTGTTCCTGCAACAGATAAATTGTATGTAACTAATGATACAAATGCATCAAGTTCAAAAATCAAAGAGATTGTAATTTACGAGCTGTCAGGTAAGGAAATTAAAAAGATAAGTTTTAAAAGCAAATCAAATACGAACTTATTGGAAGATGTAGCAATAGACACTTATGATTTAGCGAATGGATTGTATTTATTGTCATTAAAGTTTGATTCAGGTGCCATAAGAACAACGAAATTTATTATAGAAAAATAGTGCTTTTTTTCGTTAAATTAAACGTTTAAATTATCTAATAAGCCTTTAGCCAATAACGATCCAATGCATTCTTTGGTCCATAAACGGGGAAATCTTTACCGTACATTTCGTTAATGTAAATTAGATAATTTCTAATTGCTATTTCTTCGTCTTTATTAAATAGTGTTACTCGGTTGTAAAAAAAATCAAGTAGTTCTTTATCTGCCTCTAGAGATCCAGTAAAATTTGTTTCCTCAAATTCGGGGTCCTGCGCGTACATTTCTTTAGTGAGGGATTCAAATTCATTAGCGTCTGCGTCATCAGGAAGTGTCAAACAATTTATAATGGTACCAGTAAGGGTGTCTGTTTCGGAATATAAGGTAATTGATAATATTAAATAAGCGGGCAGTAGCCAGGCAAAAGCTTCGGGATTCATAAAGTTTAATGCTTCGGAATTTTTTAGCAAGATGTCATTAGGGAAATTAATCCATTCGGTTTCAAAAGCTATTTGTTCCATTTTTTGAGTGTCAATTTCTGAAGAATTTGACATAAATAGGGACTTACTTTTTGGTAATTTTCTATGTTGAAATGCGTGTGCAATGCTTTGAATTAATAGTTCAGGAGTTGTTTTCATTTTAAGGGATTGGGACTAAGTTTCTGGGAGGGAAAAGTCGACTTCCCTCAGAAATAATTAAGTATAAAATTAATGCCGTACCTGTTAAGCCAGTAATTTCAGCCATACGTTCCATAAAATCTTTATCTACTTGTGGAAACTGAATAGGATCTGGTACGGGTATGGGTACACGAGGAGGTTGATTTCGACATCGTCTGCGGAATAATGCCATACAGGTTCCTTGTGCACGACGGGCATCTCGTTCAGCAATACGATGACCCAAATCACCTCCATCATAGCATTGGTTATTTATATGTCGGCGGGTTTGAGCACACATTTGATTTCGGCGAATTTTTTGCTGTAACCTGTGACATGAATCACCTGCAACACAAGCGCGTCCCGAAGGATGGTCGCACCATGCTTTTACCGTGCTTTGAAATCCATCATGAATTCCTTGAATACAATTTCCAGGTGGTTCAAGATCTCGTTGAATGCGGGGAGAAGTAGCTGATAAGTTCATAGCTTTTTGGACATTTGTTGCCTTTTGTTGTATAACGTGAGTCAATTCGTGCGCTAAAAGTCTTTTCCCTTTTGGGGAAGTAGGGTTGTACGCTCCTTTATTAAAAAAAATGTCATTACCATATGTAAAAGCCCTTGCTCCAATGTTGCGATTCATTTGGATAGCAGTTTCGTTAGTGTGAATTTTTACAGTATCAAATTCAGAGTCAAACGCAGGTTCCATTTCGGATCTTATATTTTTGCTTAAATGAGCTCCTTTGCCTTTTGAGTTATTTAATTGATTTTCAAAAGATTTTGTTTGAACAAAGGAATGGGTGTTATTTTCAAGTACAGGCGTTTGAAGGTAATTTATTTGTTCAATATCTTTTTTTTGTAGCTTTTCCTCATGATCACATTGACTATATTTTGGTTGTATTTGTGATAAATTATTTGATTTTTTTATTGTTTGAGTAGTTTTATCATACATCAAATCAGCTTCCTGCTCATAGCTGTTATTCTGCATCCCAACAATTGGTTTTGTTTGAATGATGTTTGAGTTAAAAAAAAGTGTTCCAGTTTTTTGAGTAGTAGAAAAAAAGCTTTTTTTTGTTTCTATCCGAAAATGGGTTTGAGTAATGATAATTTGAAGTGCTATTGTTTTCAATAAAAGAAGCTTTCATGTGTTCTTTTTTAGTTAGCATTACCCATAAAAAAATAGAATAAGTATTTAATTTTCACAAAAAAATTAAGGATATCCAATTTTAATTACAAATGTATAAAAATCAATAAGTTATATAGTTAAGTAAAGAAATGTATTGTAACCAGTTTAGTGTTTTTATAAATTTTTAACATTTAATTTTGTTAAAGGTGTGCCCAGCGTGGGTTCAAATTGGGGTGGTATTATTTGAATAGAAAAGTGATTTCTAAGGTTTAGTATTACAAATTTTTAAATGCTTTGGTTAAATAAAGTTAATAAATCAATAGCCTTTTGATTTTTCATTTCTTTTGCAAGTTCTAGGGGGGTGAGGTTGCTTTCAATTTCTTTAATTAAAGGATTAGCTCCATTTAAAAGCAATAATTTGGTAATTTTTAAATTAGAATAACGAATACTTTCCGCTAAAGGCAACGCCATAAATTCTGGGTGTTGGTAATTTGGATCAATATGTGATTTAAGATAAAACTTTACTAGCTCTAAATCATTTTCTTGAATGGCTTTAAACATTGCTTTCCAATTCCCTCCTGACATAGTAGTTTTTGTTTGTATTTCTTACAATATGGGCTAATATAGTTGTATGATGTTGATTTTTAGTGATTAGAGTAATAAAAAAGGCCGTTTATATTTAATAAACGACCTTTGGAATATTTACTTGTGACGTAAGTTTACTTACTCAAATACATTTTTCTTCGTGAGTATAATTCGTAAAAAGCATCATCCTTTAAGCTATCAATAAACAAAATACTTTCTCCCGTACTTTTCATTTCTGGCCCTAGCTTTTTATTAACGTTAGGGAATTTATTAAAAGAAAATACAGGTTGTTTTATAGCGTAACCTTCTAATTGCGGATTAAAATCAAAGTCGGTCACTTTATTATGCCCTAGCATTACTCTTGTAGCATAGTTTACGTAAGGCTCACCATACGCTTTGGCAATAAATGGTACGGTACGTGATGCACGTGGATTAGCTTCAATGATATATACTTTATCATCCTTTATAGCAAATTGGATGTTGATTAAACCAACAGTTTTAAGGGCTAAAGCAATGGTTTTAGTATAATCTTTGATCTGCTGCATTACAAATTCACCTAAGTTAAATGGCGGCAATGTTGAGTTTGAATCTCCTGAGTGTACACCACAGGGTTCAATATGCTCCATGATACCTATAATATATACATTTTCGCCATCGCAAATAGCATCAGCTTCAGCTTCAATTGCACCATCAAGGTAATGATCTAATAATAACTTATTATTAGGTATTTTTTGTAGTAAGTCAACAACATGGGCTTCAAGCTCTTTTTTGTTGATTACAATTTTCATTCCTTGTCCTCCTAATACGTATGATGGGCGTACTAATATGGGAAAGTCCAATTGATCAGCAATAGCTAAAGCTTCATCAGCGTTTTCAGCTACACCAAACTCAGGGTAAGGAATATTGTTTTCTTTTAATAAGGTAGAAAAGCTTCCGCGGTCTTCAGCCAAATCCAAAGCGTCAAAACTAGTACCTAAAACTTTAACGCCATAGCGCTCTAATTTTTCAGCAAGTTTAAGTGCGGTTTGTCCTCCTAGCTGTACTATAACACCTTCGGGTTTTTCGTGACGAATAATGTCGTAAATATGTTCCCAAAAAACAGGTTCAAAGTACAATTTGTCGGCAATGTCAAAGTCGGTAGATACTGTTTCAGGGTTACAGTTGATCATAATGGTTTCATAACCACATTCTGCGGCAGCAAGCACACCATGTACGCAACAGTAATCAAATTCAATTCCTTGACCAATTCGGTTAGGGCCAGATCCTAAAACAATTACTTTTTTCTTATCGGTAACAATACTTTCATTTTGAACGGTAATTGTTCCGTCGGCTTTTTCAATTTCGCTTTCAAAAGTAGAGTAATAATAAGGAGTTTGTGCTTTAAACTCAGCAGCACAAGTATCTACTAATTTATATACCCTGTTAATATGTAATTCTTCACGCTTTTTGTACACTTCACTTTCATAGCACTTAAGCATGTGTGCAATTTGTCTGTCGGCAAATCCTTTTTGTTTAGCTTCCAGTAATAAATCTTTAGGAAGTGATTCAATAGTATGCGTGCTGATTTCTTTTTCTAAACTGTATAGCTCCTCATATTGTTTAAGGAACCACATATCAATTTTAGTGATTTCGAAAATTCGACTCAACGGAATACCTGCTTGAATAGCATCGTAAATTACAAAAACACGATCCCAACTTGCGTGGGTCAATTTTTCAATAATGGTGTCATAATTGGTATACCCTTTTCCGTCAGCACCTAAACCGTTACGCTTAATTTCTAAGGATTGCGTAGCTTTGTGTAGCGCTTCTTGAAAAGAACGACCTATTCCCATAACTTCACCAACGGCTTTCATTTGTAGTCCTAAAGTACGATCAGAGCCTTCAAATTTATCAAAATTCCAACGAGGTATTTTTACGATTACGTAATCCAACGTAGGCTCAAATAACGCCGAGGTAGATCCTGTAATTTGATTACTCAATTCATCTAGGGTGTAACCGATAGCCAATTTAGTAGCTACTTTAGCAATAGGATATCCTGTGGCTTTACTAGCTAAAGCTGATGAACGAGATACACGCGGATTGATTTCAATAGCAATAATTTCTTCATTTTCATCTGGGCTTACGGCAAATTGCACATTGCAACCTCCTTCAAAATCGCCAATACTGCGCATCATATGGATAGCCATATCACGCATGCGTTGGAAGGTTTTGTCAGAAAGTGTCATGGCAGGAGCTACCGTAATTGAGTCACCGGTATGAATCCCCATAGGGTCCATATTTTCAATAGTACAAATAATAACTACGTTATCATTTTTATCGCGTAATAATTCTAATTCATATTCTTTCCAGCCTAGTAAGGCTTTATCAATCATTACTTCGTGAATTGGAGAAACTTCCAAACCACGTGTTAGTAATTCATCATAATCTTCTTCCTTATGTACAATGGCAGCACCAGCTCCTCCTAACGTAAATGAAGAACGGATACATAAAGGAAAGCCAAACTTTTGCGCAATTTCTTTACCTTTTAAAAAAGAATTAGCGGTTGCTTGAGGCGCCATTCCAACCCCAATTTTGCCCATTAATTCCCTGAATAATTCTCGGTCTTCAGTGATATTAATTGCATCAATATCAACTCCAATCATTTCAACATTAAAATCTTTCCAAATCCCTTTCTCGTCGGCTTCAATACATAAGTTTAATGCAGTTTGCCCCCCCATGGTTGGTAGTACGGCATCAATTTCAGGATGATTCTTTAAAATTTCAATAATAGACTTGGTATTTAATGGTTTTAAATACACGTGATCCGCCATTGAGGGATCAGTCATAATTGTTGCAGGATTCGAATTAATAAGAACGGTTTTGATTCCATCTTCTCGTAACGATCTTAGGGACTGTGATCCAGAGTAGTCAAATTCACAAGCTTGACCAATAATTATAGGACCTGAACCTATTAAAAGTACACATTTAAGATTGCTATTCTTCGGCATTTGGAAATAGTATTGAAATTAAAAATTGTATGCTATAAGGTATAAAAAAAGGCGTTACTTTTAATAAAGCAACACCCTGTATTTGAAACACTAATCAAATTAATGTTTGTGTCTGATTTCTGAAGAAACAGAAATTTTCTTTCTGCCTTTTGCTCTTCTTCTAGCAAGGACTTTTCTACCATTAACAGAAGCCATACGCTCTCTGAATCCGTGCTTATTTTTTCTCTTTCTTTTAGATGGTTGAAATGTTCTCTTACTCATTTTGTTATCTTTAAAAAATCTTAAGTATCTGTATCAATATTTCAAGATGATATAGCTCACCCCAAAACTGCGTGCAAATATACAAAGAGTTTTTTGTTATGCAATGCCTTACCTTAAAATATTTTCAATTGTTTTTAGTACCTTTGCGGTTTAAAATTAAAAAAATACATGTTTAATAAAAATATAAAATTAGTATTGGCGGTATTGTCTGTATTAGCTGCAATTTGGTTGTTTATTGATAATTATATAGGTAATGGGATTTTACTATTACTTTTAGCAGGAATGTTTGTATTCCTTTATTTTAAAAACGAAATAATTTTATTGTCCTTTTTAAAATTAAGAAAACAAGATTTGGTAGGTACAGGAAAGTTACTAGACAAAATTAAGTCGCCTGAAACCGCACTTACTCGAAAGCAACAAGGATATTACAGTTATTTACGGGGTATTATTGTTTCGCAAACTAATTTAACAAAAGCTGAGCGTTTTTTTAAAAATGCCATTAAGTTAGGCTTATCAATGGATCAGGATTTGGCAGTTGCTAAATTGAATTTAGCGGGTATTGCCATGCAAAAACGCCGTAAGAGAGAAGCACAGGGTTTACTAACCGAAGCAAAAAAATTGGACAAGCATGGCATGCTTAAGGAGCAAATGGATATGATGAAGCAACAGTTGAAGCGTATTTAATCCTTTAAAAATTATCTTTTATCGAGGTTAAGTGCGTATTTTTTTTAAATTTGTTACTAGTTTAGAAGGTTTAATTTGTAATATTTAATGTTTTAAGACGGTTATTTTATTACAAATAGTGTGTTTTTTATACTAAATGTTATCTAAAATAGGTTATTATTAAGGATATCTTATTTTAATTGCCCTAAAATTAGTTATGAAGATAAAATGTTTACTTATCGTTTCTCTATTTTCATTTGTGTTTTTATACGCACAAGATGATAATCAAGTAGAAGATTACGACCCTGTTGATCGGTATGATAAAGATTTGGCCAATAAAAAAGAGACTTCTTTAATTGGATCCTTGGCTGATTATAATTTTTTTTCAGACGCTATTGATCGCAATATTAATTTATATAAGGTAAATAGTCAAGTAGCTTATGAGCGAAAAGATTTGGAAAGAGCCCGTTTTTTATATGACTCTCTGGTGCAAAATTGTTTGAAGGGGACTCAATTTGATAACTTTATTGTAAATAAAGCAAAATCTGGCGATCCGGTTTATTTTGAATCTTTTGAAAAGCCTATTTATTTAAAAACTATTGCTACTTGGTGTGAGCCAAATGAATCTGAAGCTGCAGCATTTAATGATATTGCTAATGAATTTGGTGATTTAATTGATTTTGTGGTATTGTATTGGGAGCCTAAAGAAAAGGTATTAGATAAAGTACAGTATTACGATTCCAATGTGTCTGTGGTATATGTTGATGAACAAGATAATTTTAGTTCAGATATTGTGCGTAGGGTGAAGCATTCGTTAGGTTTGCCATCGGTATTTTTGATGGATCGAAAACGCACCATTCTTAACGTAAAAAAAGGAATTGCACCTGAATTTACCGCATTTCAGTATGATGAAAGGACGCGATTTGGTGAGTTTAATTCCAAAGATTCCAAAGATCATTTTGTAAAATCCTACACTGAATATTTTGATGATATGGTGGAGGATATCAGTTCTATGATATCTAAAATGTAGATTGTTCATAATCTACATTTTGCATTTCTTTGTACCAAATGCTCAATAAAATGTTTTTTGTATTAATTATTGGGTTAAAAAAAATATCACATTCTTTTCAGATTACATTTTATGAATTAATTACTCGTTGTGTATCTAGAAACTTAAATTTTGAAAATGTCAGTTCGAGTGCTTTTGAGACACGAAAAAGTGTATCGAGAACTATTTCTAAGTCGAAATTCTTATTTTCGATATGATTTTTCTCCATTTTATTCCAAAAATCACTACTATTAACAGAATTTTGCTCCAAATGCGCACCGGGTAATTATTAAAATTTTTTACTCGTTTTTAGATTAATTCCATCTATATTTATTAGGTTTAAATATTTTAAAAAGTAATTTTTTGATAATGACAAAGTATATAATTGTATTCGTGTTCTATTTTTTGATGTTTTCTTGTAAAAAGAAGGTGGATGAAATAAAAAAAGTAGAACAAATTGAAAAAAGAAATGATTCTGAAGTAGTAATTGCTAAAAAAGCGAATAATAATTTTTCTAAATTAGTTGCAGGAGGTAGTGAGCCTGCATGGAATTTATTTATTACTAAAGATGAAGGAGAGGGGTATTCGTTCAAATTGACTACAATTGCTACTGATGAAGGAGAGATTACAGGCACGTTACAGCAAATACAAAATTCAATTGATGCTAGTATTGATAAAGTGATTTTTAAGGGAATAGATATTAATAAAAATAGAATTGAAGTAATGCGATCAAACAAAGAATGTACTGATCTTTCCGGAGAAAGCCGAGAAGGTACCGTACAAGTCAAGTGGAAAGAATTTGATTTTATAGGATGTGACTATACTAAAAAATGATAATTGCTCATTAAGATTTTTACTGTAAATCAATGGATTATTATGCTTGCATATATTAAGTAAACACATTACTTTTCATTATGTACTTAAATAGGTAACTTGTGAGCTTTATTTTATTTATATAGAAAATTTATTGATAATATGTATAGCTCTAAAATTACTGGCTTAGGAATGTATGTTCCTGAAAATGTTGTTACTAATGATGATCTTTCAAAAGTAATGGATACAAATGATGAGTGGATTCAGGAACGTACGGGAATAAAAGAACGACGTCATATAAAAAAGGGAGATGGAAATTCTACAGCTTCCATGGGGGTAAAAGCGGCAAAAATAGCCATTGAAAGAGCTAAAATAGATAAAGATGCTATAGAGCTAATTGTTTTTGCTACGCTAAGTCCTGATTATTATTTCCCGGGTTGTGGTGTTCAGGTTCAGGATTTGCTGGGGTTGCCAACCGTACCGGCCTTAGATGTTCGTAACCAATGTAGTGGTTTTGTGTATGCTTTGTCTATAGCGGATCAGTACATTAAAACAGGAATGTATAAGCATGTGTTGGTTATTGGTAGTGAAAACCATAGCGGGGGGTTAGATATGACCACTAGAGGAAGATCGGTTTCGGTTATTTTTGGTGATGGGGCTGGTGCTGCGGTATTAAGCAGAAGTAATGACGATACCAAAGGAATACTATCAACTCATATGCATAGCGAAGGACAACATGCCAAAGAATTGGCGATGATTGGACCAAGTACTGAATATTGGGTGCCTCAAATTATTGAAGAAAGTACCACGGCAACAGACGAGGATATTACCTATTACCCTTATATGAACGGACAATTTGTGTTTAAAAATGCAGTGGTTCGTTTTTCGGAAGTAATTATGGAAGGTTTGGAGAAAAATAAATTAATGCCAACCGATATTGATATGTTAATTCCTCATCAAGCTAATTTACGAATCTCACAATTTGTGCAAAAAAAGTTTGGATTATCAAATGATCAAGTATTTAATAACATTCAAAAATATGGAAATACTACTGCAGCATCAATTCCAATTGCTTTAACCGAAGCTTGGGAGGCAGGTAAAATAAAAGAAGGAGATACTGTAGTGCTTGCTGCGTTTGGAAGTGGTTTTACTTGGGCAAGTGCAGTTATTAAATGGTAGTTTCTAAATCTGTAAAAAGTAAAAGCCGCAGAGTTAACTACTCTCTGCGGCTTTATTTTACCCTTCTGGAATTATCATACTAACACTAACTACTAATCAATCATTTAAATCAATGAAAAACAAAAGGGTAAAAATTAACTAACCAACTAACTATTCTAATATCTATATAAATAGACGTAGAAGGTTCAAAATAATTACAGATAAAATGCTTTTTTAACATTTTTATGTCGTGTTTATTAGTAGGAAAATTCTTCTTTTTGCTGTAAATTAACGGTTTAGCTATTCTAAAAAGAGTTTTTCAAACGTGCATTTTAAATAGAAAATTCAATGTTGGAAACAGTAAAAATTGAATAACACGCTTTTCATTTAATTTTTCAATTAGATTTATTCCATACTTTGGAAACTAGTATCATTACCTATATGAATTTATTGAATTAAAATGCGCCTTTAGAAATTCTACGTCAACATAAAAAAGAACCGTAACACATACTATGTTTATTTTTCCTGATTTATATAATTCCTAAATCCATCATTTTTCTTAAAGGTAAATTCATAAAGGAAATGGTATTAAATTTGCTTTCAATGATAGTGATGATTTTTACCTTAACTATGAAAGTTAGATAGTATTTAGTTGAGGTTGATTTTAAAAGTAAAAAAGAGTAGTAAACACAAGTCATTCAGTACAAAACAAATAACATGTCTGTAAAAACTTTAATTATTGGTGCCTCATTAAAAGAGGCGCGTTATTCAAATAAAGCAATAAAAAAATTAAGAGATTTTAAACATCCAGTAAATGCGATTGGTTTAAGGGAGGGGTTGGTTTTGGATGTTGCTATTAAAAGAGGTAAGCCAGCTTTTGAAGATATACATACTGTAAGTTTGTATATCAATCCTAAGCGCCAGCCTGAATATTATAATTATATTATAGGATTAAAACCACGTCGTGTTATTTTTAATCCTGGTACAGAAAATTCTGAGTTTTTTAATTTGCTTGAAAAGTCGTCTATCCCTTTTGAAACTTCTTGCACACTTGTGCTTTTGGCTACAAATCAGTATGTAAATACTGAACAATCAAAATAATTGAACATGCTGAAAAGGTTTGGTGTATGTCAAAGGCTTTAAACTTATGCTGATCAAGTGTGACATCACATAGCAAATTCGCTATGAACATACTTTTTGTTAATTTTTCTGGAAAATATGTTCTATGGGGCAATGTCTTCGGGTCGTACTACTGTAGTTACACATCTGCGTATTTCTGTGTCCTCTGGGCAGTTTGGATTGCTTACTGCAACACAAATTTCATAAGTTTGCGGATTATTAAAATTAAACGAGACTTTGTTTGTGGTAACATCAGGAACAATTCTATTATCTAAACTCCAAGTATAAACAATTTCGCTTTGATCTAGTGCACTGTAGTCCGCCTCATAATTATACCTTCCTTCTTCACTATTTGATATTGTAGGTAATATAAATACTAGGGTTTGGCAGGTTATAGGTGCCAAATTTTCATCTATGCCTATTCTTATACATTTAGTAGGAAAATTATTGCCTTGGTTACTATTACAGTCCAAACCTATTTCTCTGGCGGAAAGACATAGGAAATAAATGCCAGGATTGTCAAATTGAAACGAAACTTTTTTGAATATCTCACCTATAGGTTCACCGCCAACGGTCCAGACATATGAGGTGTTATCTTCATCTTCAGGTTCAAATAATGCTTCAAAATTTAGCAAGCCAGGAACATCTGTGGTTGTAATAAGGAAGTCAATATCTTTCAAGCAATTTTCATTCACCTCACTTTCAAAATTGGCAACTACACAAACTTCCCTTTCAATAAGGCAATCTTCAAAAAAGGCTTTGGCGCAAACGTCATATCTCAATTCGCCAAATCTTGATCTGTTATTCAAATCAGTAAAATCAAATTGTAAAAATGGTCTTGATTCGCCGTCAATTACTTCGCCATTTACTGTCCAAATCGTTTCAGTAGGTATTTTATCATTTTCTGTTTCAATCAAAAAGTTTAAAATTTCAAAAGCATCACCAAAATCGACAACTTCTATTTCAAATTCAGGACATACGCTGTTTTCGATGGCTGTTTGGCAATCATTTAAAAGGGTAAGATGCTCAAATTCACTATTAATTGTAGTGCCAAAATTTGTATTTACAGGATAGCTAATTACAGGGAATTCCAAGGTAGGATTGGAAGCAAAGGAAGCTAAAGTTTCACTGTCAGTTATGGTAACCTTTTGATCGGAATTTGTTTCAGAAATAACCTCTACAGGGTATTCAAATTGTACACAATCAGTTTCTGTAAATGTACGGGTAGTAAATGATGGAATTTCGCAAGTGCTTAATAATTCTTCAAAGTCTTTTCTGTTTTCAACAGTTAATAAGGTGCCATCTAACAGTACAACATTAAAAGGAAATACCACAGAATTGGCAAAAAATTTACTATTTTGAAGATTAAAAAAATCATTCATACCTTGTTTGGCAGAAAAATTAATTCTATTATTTTTATTGCTTGCTACTGAAAAGGGGTATATAAATTCAAAACATTTAGAAGGGTTGTTGTCATTTACTTGATAATAATCAAAAACGGATAAAACAAAGGAAGTTTTTTCAGGGTTGGAAATATCTTTATCAAAGGCATCTTCCTCGGTAACACAACTAGTGACCAAGCAATAAAATAAAACAAATATGCTGCGTAAGTATTTCAATTTTTGTTGCAAGATATTAAACATTATTACCACTCACAAGTGTGCAAAATAGTAACCTCGATTATGTGCAAATACACTTTTGCGACTATTATTAAACGAATAACTATAGTTTTACCCTACCCCCCTTGAGTAAAAAAATAGTATAAAATCATAATTTTGGATATTATTTTCTTTTAATTGAACTCATATTAAATGGTTTGATGAGTAATATTATTACAAAACCTAATACTATTAATTACATTGTGGTTTTGCTGTTTCGGAAATTAAATACATGTCATTATTATAATTCTATTTATGGGGCTAAATCCTCGGGAGTAACAGTCAAACTCTCGCAATCAAACAGAAAAAAGCTAGTCGCTGGACAGTTAATGTCATTTATATTTAAGCATATGGTGTAATCCCTAGCCTCAGTGAAAGTAAATGAAAATGTGTCGGATGGATCATCAATACTTACACCATCCGGTAAATTGTCAACATTCCAAGTGTACCTTACTGATTCAATATCTACAGAAGTATAAATTGCAGTAAATACATAATTCCCTGGAATTGACTCGTTTTTGTCAATAAGTAATTCTACATTAGGGCTACAAGCTTCAATAATATCATCAACAACGGAAGTAGTACATATTTGTAAAGAATTTTCGCAATTTAAGGGGGTTATTTCGGCACAAATTTCATAAATACCATTTCTAACTATCCTGTAATTTAAAAATAAATCATTTTGATTTTCAATAATCATGTTGTTTACACTCCATTGAATATCTTCAAAAGTAATGTTTCCTAAATTTTCCAATGTAAATGTATAGGAAGTTGTAGTTGAGTTATTGGTTAATAAGTTTATATTTTCGGTAGAACATTCATTTTCATTTGGATTTGTTGGATCTGTGTTATTTTCGCAAATGTTTAAAAGTGCTAAATGTTCAAATTCATTATTAATTATTAAGCCGCTGTTGGTTGTTATAGGGTAATTGATAAAAGCATTTGTAATATCAATATTTGGAAGTAATGTTAGGAATTCATCAATACTATTTATTATTGTTGTTGTGTTATTACTTTCATTAAGTAGAATAGGATATCGATAGTTGATACAAGTGTTTTCTAACAATACTCGTGCTATAAATGGCGATAAGGTACATTCCGACAAAAGCGATGAAAGTTCACTATTGTTATTGATAATTATTGTTTCATTATTTTCATTTAATGTAACCTTAAAAGGAAATAGTACTGCATTTATAAAAAAATTATTATCAAATAAAGGTAAGGCTTCTTGTATCGCTTCGTTATTTAGGTAAGTTATATTATTTTCATTATTACTTGAAAATTGAATGGGATAATTAAGCTCAAAACATCTTGCTGGGTTGTTAGCAATATAGTCCAACATTAAAACAACCTGATTAGAGTTGGTTGATTTTTTTATTTCATTTTCAAACACATCTTTTTCTTTAATACAGGAGTGGAGTATTAGAATAAAAATAAAAAAGAAATAATAACTTTTTTTCAAAATTTGAGTCTATGATTAATAGTAAATTTTTTTTGAGATAAACTAAGTGTTATAATTATACTTATATCGCTAAACGCTGTGTTGTAAGAATTCGTATTTATTTACAGGGAAATTAATCAAAAATAACAACTCAAATGTTATAATTTTCTTTTTTGTAATATTTGTTATTGTTTGGTTATTGGTTTAAAAATAAAAAATTACTTTTGGGTAAAAAAGTTAATGAAAGATTCAGATAACAGCTCATTATGCAATGATAAGAGGTATGAATCTTTTTTTAAAGAGCAAGCCAAGGCTTTGTATAGTTTTTTATTAGTTAAATTTGGAGATTCTGATTTATCCAAGGATTTAGTGCAAGAAGCTTTTATAAAACTTTGGGAAAACTGTAATAAAGTTGGTGGTTCAACTGCTAAATCATATTTGTACAAAATTGCTGTTAACTTAGGCATAAGTTCAAAAAGACATGATCAGGTTAAGTATAAATACCAAAATATAATTGCCAGTCAGCCTGCACATATTGAAAATGAAACTCCTCAATTTTTGATGGAGGAGGTTGAATTTAAAGAGAAAATAAAAAAAGCTATTTCATTATTACCTGACAGACAACGAGAAGTTTTTCTATTAAGTAGAATAGAAAAAAAAACGTACAAAGAGATTGCAGTGCTTTTAGATATATCGGTAAAAGCTGTTGAAAAATTAATGCATAAGGCTTTATTAAAAATTAGAGCAGTAACTGATGGGGTTAAATAGGTATTAAAAAAAAGGCTCAATTGTTTTTATTTGTTGTTTTTGTTAAAAGAAACAAAATTTTTGATAAAAGGGGTAGGGTAAATTAACCTCAAAGCGTTTAAATTATGTAGAGTTAAGAAATTATGGGAAATAATAATTTGAATGATGTTTATTTAGCGAAATGGTTGTCGGGTGAATTAACGCCTGATCAACTTGAGGAATTTAAACAGCATCCACATTATAATCAATATGTTAAAATAAATGATGCTGCATTAAATATGTCGCTCACCGATTATGATGTTGATCATGCTTATTTAAATTTAAAAACTAAAATTAACAACGGGAAGCACACATCTAACACTAAAGTTATTTCATTATACAAATGGGTAGGCGCTGTTGCAGCATGTATGCTTATTTGTGTTGGAGTCTATGTGTTTAGTTTTTCTAGTAATATTTATGAAAGTAATTTAGCTGAAAAACGTAATGTAGTGTTGCCAGATGGATCAACAGTAATGCTTAATTCGAAAGCAGTAGCTGAAGTTAATACATTTAATTGGAAAACAAGCAGATTAGTTGAGCTTGAAGGAGAAGCTTTTTTTAAAGTAAAAAAAGGGAATAAATTTAGTGTAGAAACCGCTGTTGGAACAGTACAGGTATTAGGTACACAATTCACTGTAAATACCATTAATAATAATCTATTGGTAGTCAAGTGTTTTGAGGGTAAGGTGCAAGTTAAAACACCTATTAAAGAAGTTATTTTGACTAAGGGTATGGCTTTTCAAGTTTTTGAGAATACTATTACTGAATGGAATTTTGAACAAAGTCAACCAAGCTGGATAGCTACTGATAACGAATCAAGGTTTAATAGCATGCCTATTGGTCATGTTTTAACTTCTTTAAAAAGACAGTTTGATATTAAAATTTCAAATGCAGAAAATATTAACAAAAATTTAATTTTTTCAGGTAGTTTTTCAAATAAAAATATGGAAAAAGCGTTGTATACAGTATTTAGTACCTTAGGCGTAAAATATGAATTTGTTTCTGACAAAGAAATTCGTATTTTACATCCAATTGAATAAATAATTAATGCAACAAATTAAGTTTGGACTTTTGTGCATATGCACATATTTTTTTTGTGTGATAAATGCTGTGGCTCAAAATAATTATGCAAAGCAAATCTTACTTAAAGATTATATCCAAACTTTAGAAACCGAATTTGATATAAAATTCAGTTATTTAGATTTTTATGTATCTAAAAAAATAGAAAAACCTTCTGATCAACTCACTGAGCTAAATGAATTAATTAGCTTTTTAGAAAAACAAACAAGTCTTCGTTTTGATTTTGTTGATGCTAAAAATATTGTAATAAGACCTTATGCTAACAATGATTTGGTTAAAATTTGTGGATTTACTAAGGTTGATAACAAATTAAACTCTAATGTAAAAATACAATCAGTATTTAGTTTAAAAGAAATAGCGAGCAGCATAAGCGGTTATTTTGAAATAGAGGTTCCATATGGAAGTTCGCTTATTTTTAGTTTAAATAATGTTATTCTTGATAAAATAGCGGTTGAACAGCTTGTAAAAAAGGATTGTCCTGAGATACTGTTAAGCGTGTATCATTTAGAGTTGGAAGAGGTTAATTTGTTACAATACCTAACTAAAGGAGTTGACAAAATTGGTCAAAAATCTGTTTTTAAGCCAAAAGAATTTTCGGTACTGGCTGGTTTGACAGAGCCAGATGTAATGCAAAGTTTACAACATATACCTGGTGTGCAAAATCCGTTTGAAACATCATCTAAATTATATGTACGTGGCGGAACTCCTGATCAAAATTTAGTTTTATGGAATGGCATAAAAAGCTACAACCAAGGCCATTTTTTCGGTTTAATATCTTCGTTTAATCCATATCTGATTAAAGAGGTTGATTTTTATAACAAAGGTGTAAATGCTCAATTTGGTGACCGTGTTGCGGGTGTGGTTAATTTAAAATCATCACAACAGGTTGTTGATAAATTTGAAGGTGGCTTTGGGGCTAATTTAATTCATGCGGATGCCTTTACTAGAATCCCGATAATTAAGGACAGACTTTCAATAGAGGTAGCTGGCCGCCGTTCTTACAATGACCTTTGGGAATCGCTAACTTTTATGCAAATGGCAGAACGCGTTTTTCAGAATACAAAAATTAATAAAACATCCTCTAGTACTGATAGTAACTTTTATTTTGTAGATTATAGCTTCAGTATTCAGGGTAAATTATCAGATAAAGATGAAATTCAATTAAATACTATTTATGCTAAGAATGAATTAAGTTTTGATAATAATGTAGTGACAAGTACTTTTTCCGATGATTTAATAACAGAAAATGAAGGGTATAGTTTGCTGTGGCAGCGTAAATATAGTGCTAACTTTTCTCAAAACACACGTTTAAATTTATCGAATTACATATTAGATTATTCTTTTAGTAGAAACGAAAGCCAAGATGCATCTTTGAATGAAAAAGATATCAAACAGAACTACATTAATGATATAGGAGCACAAACTTTTGGTGAGCTAAAATTAGGCAAACGTTCAAGTTTGCAATTTGGGTATGAATACTCAAAAACAAACATCAGATTTGCATTAGAAAGTAGAAACCCTAATATTTCAATAATTTTAGATGAAGAAAAAAACGAATTAGATTCTCATAGTATCTTTTCTCAGTACGAATTAAAAGGGAGTGATAATTTATTGGTGCAGTTAGGAATAAGAGGAAATTCATATTCCGTATCTGATAAATTATTTGTAGAACCTCGAATTTATTTTCAAATTCCTGTGTTGTCAAATGTGCATATAAACACTTCATTTTCGCTACGTAGTCAGGCAATTACGCAAATTCAAGAATCAGTTATTAGTAGTTTGTCTCTTGAAAATCAATTATGGCAGATAACCGACAACGATTTAGATGTTTTAAATACCAGGCAAGTATCCATAGGTGCAACCTACAAAACCAATGATTGGTTTATTGAATTGGATAGTTACATGAAACGTACTAATAACATAACTTCCTTAGCTACAGGCTTGCTTGCGCCAGGTACTCAAGCGCTAGATGCTGGTTTAAGCAGTATCGAAGGGGTAGAATTATTTGTAAAAAAGAAGTTTAAAGACTATGCCACTTGGGCAAGTTACAGTTATACCCAACAAAAAAATAAATTTGAAGAAATCAATAATAATCAATTTTTTACAAGTAATTTAAATATTGATCATACTTTTAAATGGTTGCATTTTTATAAGTTTAAAAATTTTCAATTTTCGTTAAGTTGGTTATGGCATACAGGTAAAACAACCACGGATTCTCATTCAGTTTCATTAATAGCTAATGGTGGTGAAGCAAGAAATTTAAATGAACAAAACTTACCTATTTATCATAAATTAGACGTCTCAGGTTTGTATAATTTCAAATTTTCTAAAAAGTTGAAATGTCAATTAGGGGTATCTGTTTTAAATGCGTACAATAGAAAAAGCATTATTAATAGAGAATTTAGACCCGCTCCCGGAATATCAAAAGATTTTTTTACCTTAGATTTTGAAGCATTGGGAATAACACCAAATGTTAGTATGCGATTCTTTTGGTAAACAAGCAATGCTGCTATACCCTTGCATTTAATTTTTTTATAGACAGGATCATTATAAGTTTAAGGTCCATTGTAAATAAAAATCAATGGAGCTTTTGCGGTAAAAAACTATCAGGGTCAACAAAAAGCTAGAATGGTATTTTTTGAGTCTTATCAAAAATTAATTTATCTATATCAGTAAAAAAATTTAGAAAAAAATATTTAATTAGTATCTTTAATTAACTACTAAATAATAAATGGAATTTCCAAAGTTTTTGTTAGGCGATAATACAGATTATCCGAATGCAATTTTCGTAATTCATACTGAATTTCCGCGATGTATCATTAATTTAGTTGATGATGAAGTGGAGTGGTTGGAAGAATTTGATAAGAATGATGAAGAAGAGTTATTGCAAGAATCCCAAATTATAGTTGAAGCAGCAAGTAATTTTTACGATCGAGAAATTGAAAGATATAATAAGTAATCAAATTATTTAAAATGAAAACATTGTATACAACATCAGCAACAACAGCTGGCGGTAGAGCGGGTAAAGCAACAGTTAATAATGACGGATTGTCATTGGATTTAAGTGTTCCAAAGGAATTAGGAGGCGAAGGAGGAAACGGCGCCAACCCCGAGCAATTATTCGCTATGGGATATTCATCATGCTATGGTAGTGCCTTACAACACGTAGCGGCACAAAAAAAAGTTGATTTAGGAGATTTTACAGTTACTGCTGAAGTTTCGCTAGGGAAAAATGATGAAGGAGATTTTCAATTAGCAGTAATTTTAGATACATATATACCTGGCGTGTCTTTAGAAGAGGGAGAGGAGTTAATCAATGAAGCGCATGAAGTATGTCCTTACTCCAGAGCCACCGAAGATAATATTGACGTAACTTTAAATTTGCTAATAGACGAGTAATACCGCTGCTGATTTTAAATGGGCAATTTAATGTCGGAAACGGCATAATTTGAGTTATTTAAAACATTTAAAATTTAAAAAACGCCTGAATCTGAGGATTCTGGCGTTTTTTATACCTAATAATAATAGCTATTGATTTGAAGAAATTTTTATTTTTATGCAACAATCATTAAATTGTATCGTATTAAAAGTATATACTAGCTACTGTGGATAATAAAAAATTAATAGCACGCTGCCGCAAGAAGGATCGTAAGGCTCAAATGGAGCTTTATAATAAGTATTCGCGTGGAATGTACTTTGTGGCCTATCGTTTTTTTAAAGACTCTTTTTTGGCAGAAGAAGCCATGCAGGAATCATTTATAAAAGCTTTTTCAAAATTAGATCAATTTACAGGTGATGTCACCTTTGGTGCCTGGCTAAAGCGCATAGTAATTAATAAAAGCATTGACATGCTAAAGGCGCGAAAGTTAGAAACCACTGCTCTTAATGAGCAAATTATAGGTACTCCTGATGAATTTGAAAATTGGGAAGTAGAAGCTTCAACTACTGCTGATGAAGTTAAAAAAGCTATTGAAAGCTTACCAGAAAAATATAGATACCCAGTGCATTTATTTTTATTGGAAGGTTATGACCATAACGAAATTTCTGAAATTTTAAATATAACGGCAGTATCATCAAGGACTTTGGTGCATAGAGGTAAAAAACGCTTACAAGAGCAATTAAAGCACTTGAAACATGGGACAGGATATTAGAGAATTATTGCAAAATGACAAATTTAGAAGTCAAAGTTCATCTGCTATTAATAAAGGTCATGAACTTCGGTTTTTAGACAAACTTGATGCAGCCTTTCCTGAAGCAACTGTACCAAATAATGATGTTGTTTCATTAAAGAAAAATAATAAGTGGTATATGTCAATTGCTGCGTCAGTTGTTGTCACTTTAGGTTTAGGAACTTATGTGCTTACGGGTTTAAAAACAAACACAAAAGTGCAACAGTCTAACGATTTAAGCGTATATAATATGAGTGTTGCTAATGATATGGTTTTACCAACATTGGCTGATGTATCACCAGAATTTAAAAAAGTTGAAGATTATTATTTAACATCAATTAATATTGAATTAGCACAATTAAAAGTTAATGATGATAATAAAAGCATTGTTGATAGCTTTATGGAGCATCTAAGTCAATTGGATGAAGAATATAAAACACTACAAAAAGAATTAAGACAAGACGGCACCAATTCCCAAACGCTCGAAGCTTTAATTCAAAATTTACAAATGCGATTAGAGTTATTACAGCAATTAAAGGAAAAACTTGAAAACCTACATGAATACACCAACCCAACATACAAAAATCTTCAAGCTTAATAAAGTAGTAGTTGCGGTTGTTTTCCTATTTAGTGCACAAATCTTTTTAGCACAAAACTTAGTTTCCAAAATAAAAAAAGAATTTGCTGCCCAACGTGTAGCAATTATAGAGCTTAACGCATTGTATACTGATGTTGTTTTTAAAAAGCTGGGATAAAAATCATGTATTTGTAAATGCCTATGTAAATGGGCAACAAAAAGATGATGAAATTTTAAAGGAGCAAATTGAATTGTGGGAGGTTAAAATTAACGAAAATGATTCATTGTTAATTATAAATTCCGATGCCTCTCGTCGACCAAAAAGGACTATTTCTACAACTGCCTATAATATTTCTGGTGATGTATCTGAACAAAATTTAGCACAATTAATGAAAGTTTTGGTAGCTCCTGTACTTGAAAATGTTCAAAATAATCCTATTCCCGAATCGCTAAAAAATAGTTTAGCGCAATTGAAATTTAATTTTGATGCATACAATAAACTAGGGGATACGTATTTGAAAATATGGGAACATAATTTAGTAAAAAATTTAGATCCCAAATCGGCTATCGAGGTGCGCAAATGGTCAAAAGATGCTACCTCTAAATTACATCAGGTAAATCATTCGAATGCACAGCATAATAACTATCGTTCAGGCATAAATTCAACTAATGCAGAACAATCTAATTTTATACAATTTTCACAACAAACCGTGAGTACAACTTCTGAAGTGGTAGTAAATTCAAAAAAAGTACTTGAAATTTTTGTACCGCTTAACGCGAAGTTAAGATTCAAAACACGCTACGGAAACGTGAGTGTTATTAATGAATTGACCAATGCAAAAGCAGAAATGAAATACACGCCTTTTAGTGCTGAAAAAGTTTCGGGTGTAGATACAGATTTAGCGGTTTCCTTTGCTCCAGTGTCTGTAAATAAATGGGAAGCTGGAAATTTATCCCTGAGTTATGTAAAAAAAACAGCATTAAATCAGGTCGAAAATATTAATTTGTATGCAAAGTCAAGTCGTGTACAAATTGAATCATTAAGTGGGAAAGGTACCATTGAAAGTTTGTTTGGAATAGTAAATATTTTAAAATTGAATGAAAGATTTTCTAAATTTTCTTTGATATCAAAAAACAGTGATATTGGTATTACTTTACCAAAATCAGCGTACAACTTTGCTTACACCGGAAATAGAAGCCGCATAGAGTTTCCTAATAACACTTTAAACCTAACGTCTTTAGGTGATAACTATAGCCAAATGCTAAATGGTTATTCACAGTCGCGTAGTACTGACAAAGAAATTCAAATGAATGTAGCCAATAGCCAGATTTTCTTGAGGTAATAATTTGTTTTACACACAAATGAAAACTTATAGTTGCAAACCCTTTTAGTTCAATACAATTAAACAACGCTCATTAGTTGTAGTAGCGTTTACATTTATCATAGTATTCTTATCTAAACAAAAAATCCTTTATCTTTCCAATTGTACTGTAATGCTGGAATCTTCCAGTAGAATACGTAAAACTCATGTAAATGAATTGATTTATACATCGCCGGCTATTTGCAATATGTCGAATATAAAGTAGTAGTTAGGTTGCTTAAGTGTTGGGTGCAAATAAACTGGTGCTACTAGTAAACTACTTTAAATAAAAATTTTGATTTTTCTGTTATACCAGTTTTAATTTAAATTACTAAAATAAAAATCAGGTAGTTTTTGTTTAGAGAAGAAAGGTGTAATAAATACATTCCAAACTACAATGTTGTTTTGTTTTGAAGTGCCAAGCAAAAAAATCGTTTGACACGGAAAATTAAGCGTTAGAAACGATTTCTCTTAAATTTCAGTAACGGTTATATTATATAAGTACAGAAAGCGATTTGAAAAGTAAGTGACTTAACGTTTGAAGCGGAATTGGTGCGATGATATCATACCAAAGGGTAAGTATTGTAATGATTATATAAAAAAACAAGACCGCTCTTATGGCTTGGCGGTCTTGTTAAATAGTCTAAAAAGAAACTTAAACTAAATGTGATATAAGCTGTTATTTTTTAACAACTTTTACAATTTTTAATTTATTAGTATCACTTTGTAGGCTTAATAAGTAAATCCCTTGGCTGTATCCAGAAAGGTCTATTGAAGCAGAACCTTCTTCATTCGGTGTGTTTACAGTGTCAAGTAACGTACCGTTTAAATCATACACATTAATAGCTGTTAATTCGGATAATCTTTCAGAATTTACAGTTACTTTATCCACAGTTGGATTAGGGTAGATTTCAACGTTGATGTCAAAATCTTGTGTACCAATTTTAGCACCATTTCGTTCAGTATAGTTAAGCGCTAATTTAGGTCCTTTGTTTCCATTTTCTTTGGAAGCAAAGGCTACATCATTACCACTCGTTTGTTTGATAATTAATGTTACAAAATTTTGCTTATTTATACCGTTTAATTTAATGTTGACTTTATTGCCTATAGCAAATTTGCCTGAGGTGCTTCCTAGTTTCTTTAAAGTAGTAGGTTCATTACTTGAATTCAAATTTTGTTCCGTCCATCCTTTATCAGATCCTTGGTAAATATCAATAGTACCATTACCAGCGTCACCATCAACAGTAAGTTCAAGGGTAGCATTGTTAATAGTAGCTACGTTTCTTAAATCAAATTTAATGTATGTGGTACGTGTCCCGTTTTCTGTTCTTAGTACGGTGGTATTGTGATGTTTTGTACCCTGCATAAATGCATCTTGGTTGGCATTAAACTTTGCAGATTTTACAACAGCCTTAGCGACATCCAAAATTAGTTTCGGAGCAGTTGCATTTCCACTTTCTTTAGAAGCGAAAGCAAAATCATTACCGTTAGTTTGTTCAATTAGTAACGCAATTTTGCCCTTATTTATGTCTGCTGCGGTTAAAGGAATATTTACAACATTACCAATAGTAAATGTTCTTGAAACTTGACCTAGTTCTTTTCCTTTTCTAGGCGCATTACTAGTAGATAAATTTGTTTCAGTCCAGTTGGTAGAAGCACCTTTATAAACTTTAATTGTACCGTTTCCGCCATCGCCATTTACTGTAAATTCTAAATTGGCTTTATTAACAGTTCCAGAAACTTTAGACAAATCAAATAATAAGTAAGCAGTACGTTTTCCGCCTTCGATACGTACTATGTTGATGTTGAAATTTCTACTCCCATCTAAATAGGCATCGTGTATTGGACTGTATGCTCCAATTGCATCAGGTGTTGTTTGTGCAGGAGTAGGGTTTGGTCTAACTACAGGAGGATTTACAGGAGTAGGAGCTACAACTGGTGGTGTCACAGGAGCTACTGTAGCAGTACATATAAAGTCCAGTCCAGTCCAGCGTCCTCTGGAAAAAGCAGTTCCTCCATTTTCAGGAATTTTTCCATTTGTGTGAGAACTAAATTCTACTCTAATTTTATCTCCTTTTTTCACGCTTACATTGTTAAATGTAGTCCCGGCAGGTGAGTAATCCGTATTAGTTTCTGGATTTGTGTAAGTACCAACTTGTTTTCCGTTTATTTTTAAACGGTAGGTACTTTCGCCATCCAATTCTGCAAGGGTGTTTAATTTAATATTGTAAGTACCAGTATTTCCTGAAAAATTAGCTTCTGCAGCAGCAAACTTATCCTTGTGTTGAGCTGCATTAATAGCAATAGCTCTTCTTTGGTTGTCCTTATATGCTGGAGAAAAACCATTAATTCTTAAGTTATTAAAATTACTTAATGCCACTAATGTGGTGTTGCTACATGCTCCATTTACAGGATTTTGTGGTGCTGGGGCAGGAGTGGTTGGGTTAGTTGGTGCAGGATTTGAGTTACAATTTTGAGCAACTGCTGCAACACCTTGACCTGATGGTTTTTTGTATTCTTTTGATAATACAAATTTATCGATTTCAAAACCATCTTCTCTCATTGAAAATGAAACAGTATGCAAACCAGCGTTAGGTACATTTAAGAAAATTTTACGTGCCTCGCCACAATGGTTAGCTCCAGTACGTTGCTTGCTTTCCCAAGTCCATTGGTTTTTACCAGCACACCATTGCATTCTAGCTCCTGAAGCAGGCCATTTTCCATCCAGCCCAACGTGTATTCCATTGTCTTCGCTTCCTGTAGAAAAAGCACGTACCCAAACAAAATACTTACCTGCGGATTTAAAGTTTACACGGTAACTAACAATGGCAGCCTGCCCTGGAGTATTTGAAAAACTAACACCATTAACTAAAGGATCAGCATGCCTAACCCTTGTGTCAGGTAATAGTTCAAGGTATTTGCCATTACTAGCTGTATCAGCATGGTTTCCATCAGGATCAGGTTTAGGAGTATTATTTGTGTTTTTGTCTAAAACAAACCATTCTCTTTTGTCAACTTTTGTTTGTTCAAAATAGTCCTCGGCTTCAACGGCAATAACACCATTAGTTTCTTCAAATATTTTTTCTTTACAGTTGTTTCCATCATTAGGGTTAGTCACCGGCTGAGTTGGTTGAGGGGCAGGTGGTGGTGTTGGAGCTGCAATAGGGTTTTGGTTAGATCCAGTAGTATTAGTTACGTATCTACTCCAAAATTTAGAGATATTATCAGCTTTGTTTCCGATGTTAAATATCCACCAATTTTCAGTACAATCAGAAAAATCTACACCATCATTTTTCATCCAAGACCAATCGTATGGTACTCCATTTGGGTATTCACGATCAACAATACGATCAGCTTCGCGCCACAAAGCTTTGGCTTTGCCGTTAGCTGAATTTTTTGCTTGTGTAATCCATTTACTTTCTCTTGCACGATATCTAGGAGTTTGGTATGGACCGTGGTCTCCCCAACTCTCATTAAAATCAGCATTTCCGTCATCAATGTAAAAATAATTGGTTCTATTTCTCACATAATTAAGATCTGAACTAGTTGTTTGATCTTGATTCCACTTACTATGCTGTACTACAATTACATTTCTTTTTACGGTATTAGCACCTACAGTTGGTATAATTCGGGCTACCCAATCCGCAGTAATATCAGATTGACCAGCTTCTTGAACCCATACCTTTCCTCCATTGTTGAGTATAGGAAGTACTTTGTTTACAATTTTAGTTACTGAAGCGTTCCAGTTAGCGTCCGCATCAGTCCAATTATTGGGTCCAAAAACAAGATTAAATAATTGGTCAGAGTCAATAAATTTTCCTCCTTGTTTGCCTATAGCTCCAGCAACACCGTAGGCATTAACTCCGTTAAAGTCATTATGCGCTAACATAGATCCAAGCGCAGCTTGTGCATGAATGTCATCTGGATCAGGCTTACTGTCAAACTGGGCAATTAAAACGTCCTTGCTTTTGTTGAAAGTAGGACGTTGAGCTTTGATTGCCGAGCAGCAAATCGTGGCGCAAAGTAGGCTTGAAAATAATTTCAATTTTTTTTTCATGATAGGTGAATTGATTAAGTATTTTTTTAATTAGCTGTAATTATAACTACAATTTTAGGGTATTTATTTAGCCCATACAACTGTCAAAAAAAGCTGAACCGTACTACTTATTTTTATAGTGTCTTTTGTAAGAATTTAATCTTTCTTATAATGTTTTTTAAAGAATGGATCGGGAGTATTTGATACAAAAAAGAAAGAAAAATATTACACAAATTAATTTTTGTGTTAGCCTGAAAATTTATTTTAATTGAATATTAATGCTCAAAATTAAACAAACCTTAAGTTATCCTCTGTGAAATTACCAATTACCAGTGTTTTTTAAATTAAATGAAATAATGAAAAAAATTAATATTTTGTTAAAATCTATTTATCTAGGTATATGTGGTTTTTTTGAGAAAGAAAAATAAAGATAAAATGTTGTTTTACAGAATTTTGTTGTCGTAACATTTTTTTTTCAAAATATTGAATTATTGGTCAGGAAATGAAAAAAAAAGAGACTATTTTTTTGCAAATAATCGATGGTTTTGGGGAAAAGTTTATCGCATGAGGTATTACTGTTTTTTAATTATTAGTAATCCAATAAAAGTAAGTATACCGTTTATAATTAGTATTTCAAATCCAATTTTATATCCATTAAATAATTCTACAGAATACATATTTAAAAAATAAGATACCATTGGTGCCAAAATAGCAATAACCCATACCCAACGATCATGAATATTTTTTTTGGTATAAATTCCAAAAGCAAACAACCCAAGGATCGGGCCGTAGGTGTAGCCTGCGGCTTTAAATAATTCCCAAATGACAGAAACATCCGTAAAAAGAGTGTCGAATAAAATAATAACTATGGTAAGCAGTAGGCTAAATCCTACATGCGTTTTTTTGCGCAATGTTTCCTGTTTTTTGCTTGATTTTCCAGATATATTAATAATATCAATACAATAGGATGTGGTTAAAGAGGTTAAAGCAGAGTCTGCACTAGAATAAGCAGCTGCAATTAATCCTAGTATAAAAAAAGCAGAAGTAGTAATACCAATTTCAGGAAGCATAGCAATAGTTGGAAACAACTGATCTTTGCTGGCCTCAATATTGTTTTGCTGTGCATATTGGGTAAGTAGCAATCCTAAAACAAGGAATAGTATATTTACGAAAATTAAAACTACACTAAAAGAAAGCATATTTTTTTGAGCTTCTTTAATATTTTTACAAGTCAAGTTTTTTTGCATCATATCTTGGTCTAAGCCAGTCATTGTTATGGTAATGAACATACCTGCTAAAAAACTTTTTAAAAAAAATTGAGCATCATTACGGTCATTAAAAAAAAATGTTTTGCTCATAGGGCTTTCTATAACATTGTTATAAATGGCACTTATAGAATTCAGTTCCAACGCCGAAGCTAAAAATACAACAGTAACTACTACCGAAATCAACATAAATAACGTTTGTAAGGTATCAGTGATAATAATGGTTTTTATTCCGCCTTTAAATGTATAAAGCCAAATTAAAGCAATAGTTACTACAACAGCAACAGGAAAGGGCAAACCGAATGGGTCAAAAACTAATAATTGTAACACTTTAGCAACTAAAAATAATCGGAATGCAGCACCTATAGTGCGGGAAATTAAAAATGCAAAAGCACCCGTTTTATAACTAGTGTTGCCAAACCGATCCTTTAAATAGAAGTAAATGGAGGTAAGATTTAGCCTGTAATAAAGTGGCAATAACACGTATGCAATAACCAAATAACCAAAAAAATAACCCAGCACCACTTGCAAATAGCCAAATTGTTTAGTTTCTACTGCGCCTGGTACTGAAATAAAAGTTACGCCAGAGAGTGAAGCACCAATCATACCAAAAGCAACTAAATACCAGGGCGATTTATTATCCGCTAAAAAAAAACTTGTATTGGTTGCATTTTTACTGGTTAGGTATGAAATGCTTATAAGTACTCCAAAATAAGCAATAATTAAAAACAGAATATGTATGGGTTGCATTGAGGTGTTTTATGGTTGAGAAGTATAAGATATAGATATCTTATACTTCAATTAAGATCATTTTCGATGAACAATTTAGAGTTTTCTATTTTAGAATCAAATTCAATAATGCAACAGACCACAGAATAACTATTATTTTGCACTAAATAATTAGCTTAAATTAGAGACCACCTCCTTTCTATTTCCTAGTAGATCAAAAAAGAGAGTTTGCTTAGTACTGTTTTTGCTATAATTAGTTGGTGTAATCGTTTTATAATTATCGTGTGTTACACTGGTAACTATGGCATCAAAACATTGGGTAGTGCTAGTGGTTAATTCTATACCACAAGCGGCTTTTACTTTGGAAGGAAGGATATGATTGTCCTGTACCTTTACATTAATTCCTTTTCGGTATAAAGCCATATATAAGGCTACTGCTTTGGAGTTTTTTATGTTGTTTGTATTTTTTTCACTGGTAATGCCTTTAAGTAAAACATTAAATGCTGTTTTTGTTGGGTGTTGTTGTTTTAATGCCTTTTCAATTTTATTGGCAATTGTATTGGGATTTAGTTGTTGTTTTGTTTTTATAATTTTTAAAGCAGTTACGTTTTCAAATATGGTTTGTACTAAATCACGAGTTGTAACATCGTCACTTTTAATTGTTTTTTGATGAGTATTTAAAGTAATGGTCGAAATGATATTTGTGGTATAGGCTGTTTTAAAGTCAATATGATGTTGTAAACCAGATATACGTTCTAACAGACTAATATAAAACTTAACTTCTTGTTTTTGGTTATTGGTATTTTGAAATACGACAACATCGCCTACTTTTAAATGTCGGGCTACTGTTGCAGTGGCTCTATTTAAGGCTAAGTGATTGTTAGTGTTGGTGTTGATTATAATGTATAGTGCTGGGATTTCGAGTAAATTAGTAATGTTAGTAGCAAAAAAGTCTTTGCCAATAAAATCTGTTGAGGTTATTTTTTTATTTGGATCTATTTTTTGCTGAACCAAAGTAGTCACATCTTTATTAATATCATATCCGATAACTCTATATTTAGTAGCTAAATGTAAGGCTGTTTCAAGTCCTTCATTACCTAAACCTACTACAGCTATTTTAGCTTCTTTGTTATATAGTTGATCAATCAAGGTGTCGGTTAGTGGTGTTTTTGTATGTATGTTTAACGTTCCCATAATAGTAGATTTAAAAGGTTATATCAGCTAAATTATAGGATAGCATTCTTGCTTTTTTTGTTTTTAGATTAAGGGGATTTTTACTGTAGTTAATTGGTAATTTACTGTAGACGAATGGTTTTTGCGTTAGGGATAGTAGTGGAAATCCTTTTTGGGAGGGACGAACAAAAAGATTGTAGCGTATAGCCCGACCCTTGGGTAACGCCCAAATTAAATTCATTTGTTTATAATTCCATTCGTCGACACATAATGGTTATCCGCCGAAGGAAAAAGAAACTTTGCCGAAGTTGACTTACGATTTTTTTAATATTCAATTATTTTGTAGGATATTAATTATCAGTTATATAACTTAGAACTAATGAAGCCGATTTCCTTTTTACTTATTGAAGATGATTTAATTGAAACACTAAAGTTTAATCGAGTTTTAGATACTTTAAAGATTAAACATTCGGTAAACCGGGTTGAAAATGGGGAGGAAGCTTTGGAATTTTTGAAAAATACGGATGAGGTGCCCGATGTAATTTTATTGGATCTGAATATGCCTAAAATGAATGGAATCGAATTTTTAAAAATTTTAAAGGATGATAGGGTATTAAAATACATACCTGCCATAATACTTTCAACATCAAATAACCAAAAAGATATTTTGGAATGTTACAAAATAGGTATAGCAGGCTATCTATTGAAACCATTGAAATATGAAGATTATAGCCTAAAAATTAAAAATTTAGTAGTGTATTGGTCTTGTAATGAATTTATAAAAGTGTAAAATGAAAGGGATTGTATTTACAGAGTTTTTAGAATTAGTTGAAGAGAAGTTTGGTTTGGCGATGGTGGATAAAATTATAACAGATTCCAATTTACCAAGTGGAGGTGCGTACACGGCCATTGGAACGTATGATTTTGCTGAAATGCTAAGTTTATTAACGCATTTAAGTGAACAGACTAGTATTGCTATAGATGATTTATTATTGGTTTATGGAGAACATTTTTTTAGTGTTTTAGCACGAAGTTATCCTCAGCTTATTGAAAAGTATAAAGAACCGATTGAGTTACTTTCATCAATAGAAAATCACATACATGTAGAGGTTCGAAAAATATATCCAGATGCAGAGTTACCAACTTTTGAAATTGTTGAAAAAACAGAGCAAGCATTGATTATGATTTATAAATCCAGTAGAGCAATGTCTAAGTTTGGATTGGGTTTAATGTATAAAGCATTTGCACATTACAATGCCAATGCAACGATTTTATTAGATAAAATTAAAGTAGACGGTACAGAGGTTAAATTTAGTATTACCCAAAATTAATGAGTACAACTGATCTCGAAATATTACAAAGGGCATTATTGCGTGAGAGAAAAGCCCGAAAAGCAGCGGAAAATATCTTGGAAGAGAAGTCTAGAGAGTTGTATTCCATTACACAACAATTAAAGGAAGCGAATGAAAAATTACAGTCTGGATTAACCGAAAAAACCACCGAACTGCAAGGTGTATTTGATAATCTAGTGGATGCCTATGTGTTAATGGATTTAGGTGGAAATATTATAAAATTGAATGAGGCAGCAAAGGAGTTATTTGGATACGATGTGCCAAAGGAAGCGGTTAATGTAGTTCGTTTAATTTATAAAGAAGACTTTAATTATGCTATGCTGTCTTTTAATTTGTTAATTGAAACAGGGTCTTTTAGTGATTATATTGCTCGTGTTTATACCAAAAATAAAGGGGTACGGTGGGTGCATATTAATGCAAGTATTATTAAAAATAGTAAGAACAAACCTATCGGGGCACAGGGGATTGTTAAGGATATTACGGATCAAAGAGCCATTGAGCAGCAGAATAACAAACTAGTTCAGGATTTAGAAAAAAGTAATGAGGAGTTAGCCGAATACGCACATATTGTATCACACGATTTAAAATCTCCGCTTAGGAGCATTAATGCGTTGGTAAATTGGTTACGCGAAGATTATAAAAGTATTTTGGATGATGCTGGGTTAGAAAATATGCGGCTTATTGAACAGACTCTGGAAAAAATGGAGCATTTAATTAATGGTATTTTAAATTATTCGAGCGTGAATAATATAGCTGTATTAAAGCATGAAGCTGTTGATATAAATAGCATAATTAAAGAAATTGAAAACACCATTTTTATTCCTAAGCATATTAAAATTATAAAAAAGCAAAATTTACCAGTAATAAATGGAGATAAAACGAGGCTGCAACAACTTTTTCAAAACATAATTAGTAATGCGGTAAATTATATTGATAAAGAAATTGGGATTATTCAAATAAGTTTTGAAGATAAAAAAACACATTATTTGTTTGAAATTAAAGATAACGGCATAGGAATAGAGAAAGAATATTTTGATAAAATATTCAAGATTTTTCAGTCCCTAGGGAATAATAAAAATTCAACAGGCATAGGACTTTCTATAGTTAAAAAAATTATAGAAATCTATGACGGTGAAATTTGGTTAGAGAGTGTACCTAAAGTAGGCACTAGTTTTTTCTTTACATTAAAAAAATAGAAAATGAAATTTCAGCAATACGAAAAACAAACAAATACGGATTGGATATTAGTTTCTTCAACTAAAATACAATTAAAAAAACCGCTTGTGTTGGTTTTTGGAAATCGCTTTTTGTTAGAAGAAGCTGCTGTTTATGAGGATGTGAAAAATATATTTCCCGATGGTGAAATTGTATTAGGTTCGACGGCAGGGGAAATTATGCTAGAAAAAGTATACGAAGATTCCATTACGATTACTGCCATTGAGTTTGAAAAAAGTAGTTTTAAGGTGGAACGAGCCAATATTTTGGATTTTGATAAGGACGCAGTAGCTATTGGAAAACATTTGGCAGCACAACTACCAAGTGAAAATTTGAAACATATGTTTATCGTTTCGGAAGGGAGTTTTGTGAATGGATCTGCTTTAATAAATGGGCTAGAGTCTAAAAATACAAATACTGCAATTACCGGAGGTTTGTGTGGGGATGATGCTCGCTTTGAAAAAACAGTGGTAGGTTATAATGAAAAACCTAAAGAAGGTGAAATAGTTGCCATTGGTTTTTATGGTGAAAGCTTAGAAATTAGTTTTGCTCAGTATGGAGGTTGGACGCCCTTTGGCCCCGAACGAATAATAACAAAATCCGAAGGGAATGTGCTTTTTGAATTGGATAATTTACCGGCTTTGGATTTGTATAAAAAATATTTGGGAGACAAGGCGGCTCAATTACCTCAATCAGCTTTATTATACCCACTAAGTGTAATGCAAAAAGGTAAAAAGGAACCGATAGTTCGTACAATTCTTTCCATAAATGAAGAAAAAAATACAATGACCTTGGCTGGGGATGTACCCATGGGATCGACGGTTCAATTAATGATGGCAAATATTGATAACATTGCCGAAGGGGCTTTACATGCTGCCGATATAGGAATGAAAAACAGAAAAAATAAACCCGAGTTGGCCCTTTTAGTAAGTTGTGTGGGCCGAAAATTGGTTATGGATCAACGGGTGGAAGAGGAAATAGAAGAGGTCATTGAAATAATCGGTGAGCAGGCTGTTGTTGGAGGTTTTTATTCCTATGGTGAGTTGGCTCCTTTTTACGGAAACAAGTCGTGTGAGTTGCATAATCAGACCATGACGTTAACTTTATTTAGTGAATAAATATGAATTCTTTATTGGCTAGACAACTACGGAAACTACTTGATGATGATCTAAAAAAAGATCCTAGGTTAAGCTTATTTTTTAAAGCCATAGAAAGATCATACGAAAATTATGAAGATCAATTTAGTATGCTCCAACGGGCGATGTCTATAAGTTCGGAAGAATTATTTGACGCCAATACTAAATTAAAAGAAGAAGCAAAACAACAACAAAAAGTAATAGCGAGTTTACAGGAAGCTACTAAAGTATTGGAGCGGATTTCGGTTAAAAATAAAGTAGGAGAAAAGGAGCAATCTTTGACGGGTATAGAGTTGGCAAAACTAATAGAAAAACAAGCCAAACAGATTTCTGAAATAGAAGAACAGCGTCAAAAAATATTAGAAGACCTTGAAAAAAGTAATCAACAACTAAGTGAATACGCACATGTGGTTTCTCATGATTTAAAATCTCCGTTACGAACCATTAATACATTAATGAATTGGATTAAAGAAGATAATGTAACAGGTTTATCGATTGATACACAGCATAATTTCAATTTAATTGATCAAAATATCCAAAAAATGGATCATCTTATTAATGATATTTTGGAATATTCATTAATAGATAAAAAGCCTACCCGAGATGTACGTATCAATGTACAACAATTAGTGAATGAGATTATTGATATGAGTACCATTCCAAAGCATATTAAAATTACCATAGGAACATTGCCTAATCTTTATATGGACAAGATAAAACTAAGGCAAGTGTTTCAAAATTTAATTGAAAATGCTATTGCAAGTATTGATAAACCTAAGGGAACTATTCATATTGGGGCTAAAGAACATTTAACAACCTGGGAGTTTATTGTTGAGGATGATGGAAAAGGCATAGCAGAGAAATATCATGAAAAGATTTTTGAAATTTTTCAATCATTAGAAGCTAAAGGAACTTCTACCGGTATAGGGCTTTCTATTGTTAAAAAAATAATTGAGTTTTATAAAGGGAGTGTCTGGGTAACATCTAAAGTGGGAGTAGGAACTACATTTCATTTTACCATAAAAAAATAATAGTATGCATGAGGTTCCAAATAATACTTACATTAAACAATTGGCGAATGGAAATACAGCTTTTGAAGAAAAATTAATTGCCATTGTAAAAAGAGAATTCCCCGAAGAGCAAATAGAATTTATAAAAAATTACAAGTTTAAAAACTATATAGCTGCTGCTGAAAATGTACACAAACTAAAGAACAAAATAGGCATGTTGGGATTGGAAAAAGGATACCAATTAGCTATTGATTTTGAAAATGATTTGAAAGCAGAAAAAACTATTTTATATCCTGAATTTATAGTACTTTTAAATCAGATGGAAGATTTTATTATGAATTTATAATATTGATATAGAATGAATTGTATTATTATTGACGATGAAGAAACAGCAAGAGTAATTATTGAACAATTATGTGATCAGGTTGAAAATTTATATGTTATTGAATCGTTTCCAAATGCAATACAAGCTATTAAATTCTTAAATAAAAACGATATTGATCTTATTTTTTTAGATATACATATGCCCGATTTTACAGGTTTTGATTTTATTCAAACCTTAAAAAATCCGCCCAAAATAATACTAACCACTTCCGATAAAAATTTTGCACTTGAAGCTTTTGAATATGATTGTATTGTGGATTATGTAGTAAAACCGATTACGTTAACTCGATTTACAAAAAGTATTGAAAAAGTAAAAGTTTTCGTAAATACAAAGCCTGTAGTTAAACAAAGAGAAATAACAGCATCAGAAAATACCATTAGCGATACTGATTTGTACGTAAATATTGATCGTAGATTAATAAAAATCAATTTTTTAAGCATTGCTATAATTGAAGCCAAAGGCGATTATATTCAAATAAAAACGGATACTAAAAATTATACGGTACACTCTACGCTTAAAAAAATTCAGGAAAAGCTGCCTGACCACCTTTTTTTAAAAGTGCATCGTTCTTATATAATAAACACTAAAAAAATTATTGATATCGAAGATAACAGTGTGCTGATTGGCAAAGATGTGATTCCGGTAAGTCGTTCCAATAGACCAGAATTAATGAAACGGCTTAACTTGTTGTAAGGTAACGAGTATAATTTTAACCCTTTCGAATAAACCATTTACCGGCATCAAATTACCACCCACCGAATATCCTTAAAATACAATTAGTTAAGATTTAGTTTTGATGTATATATAAAACTAAAATCACTACTGTCATGAAAAAACAGGCACTTTTATTTATCTTTTTCTTTAGTTTTCAAGCTTTTTCTCAACAAGCATTTGACTGTAATGACAGCAAATTTTACCAAGTAATTTCCGGAGCTTTAAAATCCTATGATCCAATTTTAGGAGCCTACTCAAAAGCACTACATACCTACTCAGCATATAATGCAGGGGGCTATAATCCAAAAGATAATTTTTTATATGCCATAAAAGGAAAAGATAAACACCTTTTACGAATAGGAATGGATAGTATTATTGATTTAGGCGCTGTGGCAGCACAAGGAACAGTTGTTTTTGGAGGGGGCTATGCCGCAGATGTGGATGCCGAAGGCAACCTTTGGGTATATCAAAATAACACAAAAAATAGTTTTCATAAAATAACGAACCTAGCGTCATATACTGAAGGATCATCGCCTGTTTTTGAAGTGATCAATGTAAATGTAGCTTCGCCTAGTACCTGTGCCGATATTACCTATATAAATAATGCCTTTTATGGTGGAAGCCGAGGAAAACTTTATAAATGGGACCTGTCTACGGGGTCGCCTATATTTTCAAGCAAAACAGTAGCTAATTTACCTAAAAGTACTTTTGGAGCTGCGTATACCGATACCAATAATCGATTGTATTTATCGGATAATAATGGTGGTTTGTATGTGGTAGATAATTATGATAGTGATCAACCAGTGGCTACATTATTAAACTTAACCGAGATCACAAATTCAAATGATGGATTTAAATGTGCCAATGGAATTTCTCCAATTGATAAAGACCAAGATGGAATTTTAGATACTATGGATCAAGATACGGATGGTGATGGAATACCCAATAGTATGGAGTCTAATAGCGCTAATCCTTATGGTGATGATGATGGTGATGATACTTATAATTATTTAGATAATGACACTAGTGGTAATGGTGATAGTGTGGTCCAACGTGCTTATGATAGAGATGCAGATGGAGTGCCCGATTTTTTTGATCAAGATTCGGACAATGATGGAATTTATGATATTGTTGAAGCGGGTTATGGCTATTTAGATACCAATATGGATGGTGTATTTAATACTAAGGATATGAATTATACAGATACGGATAATGATGGTTTAGCAGATATTTTTGATACGGATAATGGAGGAGAACTAGTTTTACTGGATACAGATAATGATGGCATTTATAATACATATGATACCGATTCGGATAATGATGGTATTGTTGATCTTATCGAAGGACAAGAAAGTACAGCATATCAACCTTTATCATATAAAGATGATGATCAAGATGGAATGGATGATGCTTTTGATAGCAGTTTTGGAGGAGTAGCTAATGGAACTGTAAATTCGGATACTAGAGATGCCTTTGATTATTTGGACTTGGATTCAAATAATGATGGAATATCAGATAGTGTGACAGCTTATGATAGTGATGGAGATGGGATAGCCGAAACAATTATTTCGGGAAACGATGGAGATGCAGATGGTTTAGATGATAGTTTTGATCTAATGAAAAGTAGCTTTTCTCCAGATAATGGAGGGCAAACTCCAGCTAGTTTCCCCATACCAGCTTTATGTGATCGATATACGTATTTAGGGGATTTTTCGGCGGATGGCACTCCTTTGTATTTGGATGAAAATGATGTTATTTCTCAAGCAACCATGGATATGGTAACAAATGCATTGCCTGAGAGCTATCCAGTACCGGATTTTAATCCGCATTATATTTCTTCGGGTTATGATACTGATGTAGTGGTACAAGATCAAGCTGAAATATGGGTCACTTTTATTAGTGAAGGTGCGGGATACAAAAATACTTTAGGGTTTTATACTTATGATAGCAATAATCCAATAACCACTACTCCGAATCCAGAGGATATAACCATTATTTTTCCTAATGTATCTGCTCAGGATAGTGGAGGTAGTTTAGTGGCAGGAAACAAAGTAAAAATTGGTAGTTTTCCACCAAATACTGGAATTGGATGGGTGTTATTAGCCAATGCTTGGTCAGATGGATGTGTTGGAGCTGGGAATTGGTCATTATTTTCTAACCCAGATTTTAATCCCGAAAGTAATCCTACTTTACAATATCATAATGTGTTATTGTCAGATCCCGATAATGAAAGAATCATTCTTGGGTTTGAAGATATAAGAAGGGATTATGCCTCATGCGATCAAGATTTTAATGATGCATTATTTTATATTACTGCAAGCCCATACAGTGCTATAAAAAATGTGAATTATGCTACTATTGAAAGTGCTACGAATGTTACTTCGGCTAACGACGGGGGATTAGAGAGTAATGGCGATTTAGCCAAATTAATTGCAAAGCGTAACTTTAATAGAGTAAAGAAAAATACATTTCATAATCAAAAATCGATACAATCTAGATTCATTGCAGGGATGCATTCGGGGAAATCCTTGAATTCATTAAATCGATATTTCCCAGCAACAGGGATGTATGGTACCGAAACTACATTTATTTCGAGTCCAGATGATTTAATAGAAATTACAAATGCCAAAGAAGTTTTTGCTATAGATTATTATCAAAATGAGTCACGAGTTGCAGCGGCATTTGCTACGGCAACAACAGGAAGTATTTACGATCATTCTAAAATTATTTGTGACCGATTAAATGGATCAAGTCTATTGGATGTACGTACACTTTCTATCAGAAATCATAGGCTAATAAACACAAAAATTAAAAGAGCCAATGGCGAAATTGAGCAAACCCTGTCTTTTTCGGTAAAATTAGGCGAAGTTAGTAATGAGTTGTATAGTTTTTGGAATATTGATCAATACCCAACAGGGGATTATTTAAATTTTCAAATTTGGGGAGCTTCTGTAGGACAAGTAGCTACCATTGCAAATACTATTGTAGATAAATTAAAAGAAACCAAAACTTTAACAAGTACCCCAGTAACGGATCAAATTCCAACTGTTTTTGTTCAAAAAGGGAGTTATAAAGGAGGTATGCTGGAATTGAAAATCACCAATAAAAAAGGTATAAGAGAGACCACATTTAAAAGTAACCTTCGTAGAACTGAATTAAGTATTGAAGAATCAAAAACTGAAATTTTAAATTTATCGGGAGCTTATGAAGAAGACATTACAGTAGCTACAGGTCATTTATTTGACATAGGCTTTTCGATATCAACGGAAGGATCTGAACGATCAGATGCCTTATATCTTGCCGATGGTCCTTGGGGTATTGATTATCAATCGGCAGAAGTAAAAATAGATGTATTTAAAATTAATGAACAAAATGATTTTGAAACTTTAGAAAATCATTCAGTGGAACGTAGTGTGTCATTACAAGGAGAAGTTAAAGGAACGGTGAATATATTTCGAAATGTATTAGCTGGAGACCTAAGTTTGGATGTTGATAGTACCGGAGGTATTCAATTTAGTATGAATGCCAACACTGCTGTAGAAGTAATTCTGGTGCCCAAAGTATTAGCCAATTGGAATAATAGATTGCGTTACACTATTGGGCCAACTGGAGGAACTAAAAGCTACCGTATTCCATTTGAAAGTTTTGTAGATGCTTCGGGTAAATCAGCCGATTTAGAAAATATAAGAAGTGTGGTGTTTTCAATACAAGGGGATTATACCACGTTTAAAGAATTTGATGTAGCTGTAACTAGTTTAAAAATAGTAAATACTATGGATGCTGAAATAGTAGTAGCTGAGGTTGAAACAAAAGATCCCGAAAGTAGTATTACATCGGAAACACTAACTATTACACCTAATTTTCCAGCCTCACAAAAAATCAAAAAATTAAGTAACTATCCTAATCCGTTTATAAATCAAACCACCATACAATTACCTGATGGGATAGTAGCAAATAGCATGCATGTTGTTGATATGTATGGTAAAATAGTAAGAACCGAAGCTTTAATCGCAAACATCACTAATGACTTTAATTTTGAAGCAAAAAATTTAAGTGCTGGATATTACATATACATTATCACTGATATTCAAGGGAAGATATTTAAAGGAAGTTTTGTTATTCAACAATAAATAGTTAGTCCCCCAACCCCGTGAAAGGTGGAAATGCTTCGGTATTTCTGCTTTTTTTGTTTATTAATCGAGTATGTTTTACTATTATCACAACCTCATTATCTTCCTATCAAAAAGAGGGCGTTTCATAAAATACCATTTAAGTAATAAACCAAATTCGGTAAATTGAAATCCAGCAGCTGTGGCAGAAGCAATATTACTGTGTTTGATATAGGTGTTTGCGGAAAAACGATCTGTGAATTGATATCCTAATTTCCCTTCCAAGCGAAAAGTTTCTGAGGCGGGATCATTTTCTATAAACTGAAAACCTGCAGCAGCATTGGTGCCATAGGAGAGCTTACCAGTTTGTTTGCTAATAAGATTTGTAAAAACTTCTACAACATGGAACTTTTTTGGACTAAAATAAATATTAGGCACTTGATTTTTAAAGGCAATAGTTTGATAATTAATACCTGCTTTTACAATAGGTCTATGGAATAGTTTATAGTAAAGCGAAGTGAATAACAGGTTACGTATGTTATTATCTGTTTGATTGGTAAACATGTATTGTGTATACCAACCTAAATTAAAATTGGTGTTTAAATTGTAATTCAAAAAATAATTGTTCATTACAATTTCTCTGTCGATAAGGTCGGCATTAAAGTTTTGTAAGGCGCGTTGGTATCCAGCTTCCAAATTTTGTAGTTTATAGGGCTTGGTTTTAAGTTTTATTTCTCCAGTCCATTGTGTATACTCATTAGTAATGGCATTGGATTTACTCGCACCAATTTTAGAAGCTAAAGTGAACATTCCATTAAATTTATATGCAAAACCAGTAGTGAGTTCATTTGTAGCTGCTTTTACATTAGAGGTGGTGTTTTCGGTAGTTCGATGTATATAGCTAGCACTAATGGTCGTTTTAGTGGATAGTGGGATTTTTGTAAGCAATTCGGCACTTATACTTTCATTATTTCCATTATCAAAAGTAAAGGCGGTTTTCTGTTGTACCCATGGAGTGTGTGATTGTTTTAAGGTTTTTAGTAATTTTTCGGCATCAGGTTGTTGTTTGTAGTAATCCAATGTTTTAAAAATATATTCGTAGCTCTTTAAGTCATTCCCGGTAGCTCTGTAGGCATTAGCAATGCCTAAATTCCCATCAAATGATTTGGGTTGCTTTTTGAGTATGGTGGTATAGTTTTGTATACTTTTTTTAAAGTTACTTGTGTACATTCCATGAGTGGCTTGCAAGCTTTGTACTCGGGTATTATTGGGATATTGTTTTTCTAGTTTCTTAATTTCGGCAGCAGCCAAATTAAATTTTCTATTCCATAATAAAGCTTGTATATAGCGCTCTTTTGTAGATAAGTATATCTTAGTGTTTGATTGGTGATTTTCAACTTTAGCTACAGCTTCAGTACTAATTTGTAGCGCCTTTTTTTCTTTAAAAGCCTTATGCGCTACTAAAGCCAAACCATTAAGCGAAACAATACTATCAATGGGGGAAGTGGCTAATGAAGTATATGTCTTTTCTGCATTTAAGAGATCATTTGTAATCAAGTAAAAAGTCGCTTGATTAAGTTTGGTGTCTTTATCATTAGGGAAATCTTTTAAGTTTAAGGATAATAAGTCTAGAGCTTTCTCATATTCTTTATTTTGAGATAATTGATTCGCATAGCCCAGGCGTATATATTTTCGAGAAACTAGGGCGTTTTTATTCCCGTTTTGAAGTTGTAAGGCTGTGTTTACGTGTGCTAATGCCTGTTCATACTTTTTTAAGTTTGATAGCGTGTTGGCATAGCCTAATATAGCAGGAAAACTTGTGTTATCTTCCTTAATCAGTGTTTTATAAAAACCTTCTGCTTTAGCGTATTGTTTATCCCATAATAAGGATTCGGCATAATTCAATTTAATTTCAAAATCCGAAGGATAGTTTTGTTTTAAATCAGTAAAAATAGTCACTGCTTTTTTGGAGTTTCCCGATAAGCCTATAGCACGACCATAACAAAGTTGAGCCGTTTTATTGGTTGGATAGGCTTTAAGGATGTCTTCAAAAAAAAGAACAGCTTTTTCATACTTTCCAGTTTCTAAATAGGTAAAGCCTTTTTGCATTTGTTGAGCAAACAAAAAGGAAAGATTAAAAAAAAACGCAATCAGGAATAGTATTTTTTTTAGCATAGGCAATGGAGTAACATTTTAATGTGTTACTAAGTTAAACATATCTTTTGTATATTGGGATAAATACCTTATTTTAAATGAGTTAAAAATAATGAATGAATATACCTATACTCAAAAAAATATCCTTGGAACAATGGTTTATGCTGAGTGCACTTTTTGTAAATGCAGGGAATTATGCTTATAATTTAATTTTAGGGCGCATTTTAGGACCTCAACAGTTTGCCGATGCCGCTATTTTAATCACTTTTTTATTAGTACTCTCGTTTATTGCCATGACCTTTCAGTTAGCTACCGCTAAATTTTCGGTACTTTTTGAAAATCAAAACTTCATTAATTTTTTAAGTAAAGTATATAAGTATGCTTTATGGACAGGGGTTGTTTTAGGAATTGGAATTGTAGTAGCAGCTAAATTTTTGCAAGAAATATTTCATACGCAAACCCACTATATGTTTGTTCTTTTTGGTATCGGAGTGCCATTATATTTTATAATGAGTGTAAATCGAGGGGTATTACAAGGGAAAGAACGTTTCGGAAAATTGGCAATCACTTACCAAACCGAAATGTTGAGCAGATTATTTTTAACTATAAGTTTGCTTTTTTTACTAAACACAGCAACCGCTATTTTAGTAGCTATTGGTATTATAACTTCATTGATATTTGGATTGTTTCCCTTTGCGGAAGAAAAGATTCCTTTAAAAAAAAGCAAGGCTTTAACCACGGAACATAGCAGTCGCATCAAAAAGTTTTTTTTACTGACGGCCTTTTACGAACTGAGTCAGATTATTATTAATAACAGCGATATTCTGTTAGTGAAACATTATTTTGAAGCTTACGATGCAGGTTTGTATGCCTCATTAGCTTTAATAGGGCGGGTGGTTTATTTTGTAGCTTGGATGTTTGTAATGCTTTTATTACCCAAAGTAGTGCAATTACATAAGGAAGGAAAACCTACAGCACCAGTATTGTTAAAATACGTATTGTATATTGGCATATTATCATTTGGAATTATTTTAAGCTGTTATCTATTTCCAACTTTTGTAGTACAATTGTTATTTGGTAAGGCCTATGTGAGTATTGCTCCATTGTTGTGGAAATATGCTGTGGCCACGTCATTATTTGCTATCTCTAATATTTTTGCCTATTACTTTTTATCTTTGGACACTTATATACCAGTAATATTATCTGCTTTACTAGGCATTACGCAGGTGTTATTAATTATTCTCTTTCATGATACATTATTAGATGTAGTACTTATGCAAATTTATGCTATGGTAGTTTTATTAGTAGTACAGCTAGTTTATTGGCACCGCCAAAGGATATAATGCTCCGAGGTAGTTTACTTTTTTTGTTTTTCGAATATCGATACACAAAAACCACTCGCCGACAGTAATTTGTAACTCGCCTAAAATGAGTCTTTAAAGCGCGTATATAGAGGCATATTTATACTATAACTTAAAAATTTATAGTATGAAACTTGCCATTGTAACTGCCTATCCGCCTAGTAAAGTGACTTTAAATGAATATGCTTATTATTTAGTAAAGCACTTTAGAAAACACCAAGATGTAAGTGAATTGATTTTACTTACCGATGTATGCCCTGAAGAAGCTGATATTCATTTTGAAGAAGAAGCTTGTAAAATCAGCGTAAGACATTGTTGGGATTTTAATAGTTACACTAATTTGTTTTCGGTAATGAAGACTATTAATCAAGTAAAGCCAGATGCGGTATTGTTTAATTTACAATTCATGAAGTTTGGCGATAAAAAAATACCAGCAGCTTTAGGCTTGTTATTACCCGGAGTTTGTAAATTAAAAGGAATACCTACCATTACATTGTTACATAATATTTTAGAGCAAGTAGATTTAAAAAGTGCCGGTTTTACGTCTAATAAACTAATGCAGAAAGCTTATAATTTTATAGGAACAACATTAACACGCTTTATTTTGGCATCGGATACAGTAGCGGTAACTATTAGTAAATATGTTGAGGTGTTAAATGAAAAGTATAAGGCAACAAATGTAAAGTTAATTCCGCATGGTACATTTGAAATCCCCAAAACACCAAATTATAATGTCCCAGGAGGACCTTTAAAAGTAATGACTTTTGGAAAGTTTGGTACCTATAAAAAAGTTGAAATTTTAATAGAAGCTATTGAAAAAATAAGAGCAACAACAAATAGAGCTATTGAGATTGTAGTAGCAGGAACAGATAATCCTAATGTGCCTGGGTATTTAAAATCGGTACAAGAAACCTATAAAAATGTACCACAATTAACATTTACAGGTTATGTGGCAGAGGAGGATGTAGCGGGATTGTTTGAAGAAAGCGCCGTAGTAGTTTTTCCGTATACCTCAACTACCGGAAGCTCGGGTGTATTACACCAAGCAGGAAGTTATGGAAAAGCCGTGGTAATGCCCGATTTAGGTGATCTTAGTATTTTAGTAAAAGAAGAAGGCTACCGAGGCGAATTTTTTACTCCCGAAAGTGTTGACAGTTTAGCTACAGCCATTCAAAATATTTTGGAAAACGACGCTTATCGTATTTCTTTAGGAAAAGCAAATTACAACGCAGCTACCGCATTGCCCATGTCTAAAATTGTAGACATGTATATGGATGAATTTAATGAAATTATAGATCGTAAAGTTAGTGGCGTGCTTGATGTTGTATAAATTAGAATAGATCATTTCTCAAAAAACTGAAATGCTTTTTTGGGATTCCCATTAGCATCAATAAAACCAAAATGTTTTTGCTTGTGTTTTCGCCAAGGGAGTTTACCAACCACCGAAGTCGGAATTTGAGTAAAATCATATAAAGTCCAGGGTAAATAGTGTACATTTTGCCGATCTAAAATTTCTTTGAATGTAGTGTAATATTCAGCTTGTGTTTTTTCGGAAGGACCAAAAGGACTCCATAGCCCTTTGTTTGATGATAAGCCAAATTCTTGTAGCACTAAAGGTTTTGATGTTTTAGACTGCAAATCAGTGTATTTTTTTCAAACCTGCTTATATCTTCATAATAATGAAAGGAAACAACATCAACATTTTCCTGTAATAAATGGGCTACTTTAGTAGTTGACCAGCCTATGGTTACTAAATGATTAGGATCATATGTTTTAATTTGTGTTGCCATTTCTTTTAACCAAGCCAACACATTGGTTTTATTACGCGTTTTAAAATCCAAGTCAGGTTCATTTTTAATATCCCAGGCCAGTACAGCTTTATGGTTTTTAAATCGACTTATGACTTGTTCGGCATGCCTGTGGGTCAATGTCCAATCAAGCACATCATAGTTTCCATAAAAATCAAAAAGTGTAACAATTACTTTTAGGTCTTTTACCCGAGCTAGGTCTAATACTTGCTCTAGTTTGTTTAGTTTTTCAGGGATCACTTCGGCTTTGCCAAAATCAGCATACCTCACAAATATTCGAATTGTGTTTAAATGGGCTTTTTTAATGATATTAAAATCTTTAGCAATAATAGTGGTATTAAAATCCTTTCCAAACATATCCCATGGAGTGGCTTGTGGGTAGTAGTTGATGCCTTTGATTTGAAAAGGACTATTTTCAAAAAATACTTGCCCGTTTTTAACGGAACTAATTGGAGTAGGTTTTGTAGTTTCAACTAAGGGCTCATTAGATTGTTTTACTATATGACGAATTTTCCAAAAACCATCTTCCAACAATAAAACTACTTTATAGCTAGCAATAGTTTGGGTTTCTAACAATAGACTGTCTTGTTTAAATAGGCGCTGATATTGTCGACTGTTTTTATCAGTAAGTACGGCCAATTGGCCGTCGAGACTATAAAAATCTAAGGATAAATTATGGTTTAATGTGGTAGCTTCAATACTGATATTTTTTTGTTTTTGATCCGATATGTGGTTTACTATATTTTTACGAGCATGCTGAGTGTAATAATCATCAACTCCATAAAGGTCATTGTTCTTATACGCTATGTTTTTTACATGCCAAGCTTTTAGGTAATCCGATTGTATCCTGGCTAGGCTTTGTTTTTCTATAGGTCTACCTGGATTATCCGTGTTGTTCCAAATTACTTTAGGTAAATACACATTGGCATCTGGTAATGTAACATGAAGTATTGAAGAACGATCTGCTCCTGTATTCAAATAAGAAAACAGTTGACCAACCCCAAACAGAATAAGCATATTGACACCAATAAATAAGCTAAGTAGCAAAGCACGATATGTGTTTTTACGATGCTTCATAATTTAATATTCGAATGAATTGATGTAAGTCCCAAGGCTTCTATAATAAAAGAATAGGTGCCAGGAGAATAAAAGCCTTTTTCTAAATCAAAAGAAACCATTCCATTAGCGGTAGTTTTTAGTTTTGTTTCTAAAATTTGTTCATTTTTGGTTATTGTTAATTTTACAATAGCCCCATCGGGAATCAATTGTTCCATAAAGCTTTGCAAAGGGCCAATGCTAATTCTTCTATTAGCATTGGTAAAACGTACAGGTAGTTTTTCGGTTACGCCTTTGTAGTTAATGTGAATCGTATTACTAGTGGCCATGCCATTTATTTGTGAAGTAACTTCCCAAGTGGCTTTATGATCGGGATGTAGCATATAAGCTGTTACCACCCCATTAATACTCATGCCTTGTGTTTTTAATGAACTGTTGTTTTGGTTTTTAATTATAAAATTCACTAAAGTACCATCGCTAATCGTATTTCCATAAGTATCTCTTATTACCGAAGTGGTAAAAGTGGTGATTTGATTCCCATCGGCATAAATGTGTTCACGTTGATAATCAATAGTAAAATTTGTGGGTTGTGCCGGAAAAACCTCAATAGAAAATTCTTTTGAACTAACATCATTTAGTGTTGATGAAACTAATATCCGTCCTGATTTGGTATCCGAATGTATCGTTTTCCAGGCGATCAGGTCGGTGGTCTTAATCGAAGCTTCTTTTTGATCATCTAAAAATTGATGTTTAATGCTTACAGGAGTATGATTAGCTATAGGGTTGTCATAGCTATCGGTTGGTACAACAACCAGCATCGTATAATCATGCGTTCCTGCTGAAATACTTGGGGGACCAATATAGGATTCTAAAACTGTTTTGTTTTTGGTATTTGCAATAATGCTAATGCTTCCATTATACAAGGAAGTCCCTTTTAAAACCAATTTAAAATCAAGGATTCCTTTTTTAGTACTTATATTTTCAGGAAGTGTAAATGAAACATTGGCTAAGCCATAATTTGGGTTAACAATTGTAGTCCCGTAGGCACTATGGCATATTAAATTTACTACAGAAGGGGCGCTCAACTCAAATTCCAAAGTAATGTGTTCCCCAGCTTCAAAAACCGTTTGTGTGGTAGTTAATTTGGCGGTTATTTCCTGTTGGACGAATGCATACGAATAGCAACTTAGGCATATAAGGCATAAGGATATTAAAAGGCTATTATGTTGATTATTTAACTTCAATTCTTCATATTTAATTTGGTGCTCCTACGTAATTATTCAATGCTATTTTTAGGTATGAAAAGCCTTTTCCTTTTACAGGAATTAAATCATCATTTTTGCTTTTATACTTTGTGCCTACATCTATTTTTTCAAGTAAAGCTTTATTGGGTAATCCATTTACAAAGGTGTTTTCGGTAGTATCTTTAAGTACGTTTAAGCCAATAATATTTGGCAGTTCAAATGAAAAAAACTGTTTGCGTTGTTGTCTAATTCCTTCGGGTAAAAAGTGATGCGTTACCCAAATTAATTGTTTGTTTTCATTGTAATATGATACTAGTAATTGAGGTATAGTTACCTCCTGCAAGCCGGCATTAAATACTATTCCATTGATGGTTTCATTAGTTGTTGTTACATCTTGGAGTGCGACACTTTTATAAAGGTCTACATTGGCAACATTTCCCGCGCACTGTAAATCAAAAGTAGCCGGTATTTCTTTTATTGAAGCTGGTGTAAATTCCTTTGGGTTAAAAGTTTTAGGACCTTTGTCCGTATTTTTTTGCCAAGCAATCCCTTCAAAATTTATGCGAAAGCTTGTGATTTCTTTAGGTAGTAGTTTATGTTTCATTTGATGCATTACATTATAGGAAGCTAATTTGTTATTGGAGTGGTTGTATAAGGAAGCATTAACAACAACATCGGCAGGAACATCATCTACATTCTGTAACTGACCAATAATACTATATTGATTATTGAATTGAATAAGTTTGGAAGAAAGTACTTCTAATACAGGCTGTTTTAAAACATCTTCGTGATGTGTTTGTTCTGAGGTAATTCGACGTCGTCCGTGATTGTAAAATTTAGTGGTGTTTACTGAAAATAATTGATCTGGTGGTAAGTCTAAATCATAATCCGATGGCGTAATAAACCATTTGTTATTTAGCTTATATAATTCATGGTAGTATTCCTTTTCAATACGTTCCAAAGGAGTAATCCAAAAAGTGTTTACCGTTACTTTTGCAATACTATCGTTTTGTGAAATAAGCTTGGTTTTAATAGCATCAAGTTTGGCATAAGAGCTCAAAAGACCATCATTTACCGCAATTTCAAGCATATATTGGTCTTTGGTTTTATGGCTTTTAGGATTTAAATAGGAATAAGCACGTTCAAATTCTTTAAAATCCAAGGCATCATAATAAGCGGCAATTGCATTTTTAGGACTAATCTGTGTAGCGTTGACTATATAAAATTTATAGCTTCCTAAACCTAAAAAAAATAAGCAGAGCATAATCCAACCCAAAGAAAAAGAAATAATCTGTGGATTAAATTTTATGTACGAAATAGAAAAGTTGAGATAGTTAGCTTTTGGCAAAGGGCTTATTTTAAGGACTCGATTCCAAAGGCGTTTAAAATGTAATAAAAAAACAATAATTAGCGTACTTACGGGAACAATGCCCCAAAGTAATTTTTGAAAAAGCGGAATATCATCTTTAGGTAAAATACTGGCTAATGGTTTGACATTTAGTTTTTCCCAAACCATGATGCCGTTTTCTAACTGGCGCAAGCGTTGCCAACCACAAAAGTAAAGGATGGGATCATAAAATTTATCGTTAGAAAATACATACTTTAAATGATATTTTTCGGGTACGCTAAGGAATTGTTGTAAGGATCCAAGGCCTTCGATTCCTCTAAATTTCGAATTTTCTAAACGCTCTACAGCTCTGGTTGTTAATTCGGGTAACCTGCGAGCGGAGTGGTAATTTCCATCGACCGTCATGGCATTAGTTTGCGCTGATAGCCATGCCATTTGATCGCCGAAACCTAAGGGTAAAAATCGCCAATGGTCATGCTGATCTTGATTTAAAAAATTAAGAATAGGAAGCATGTTAATTTTTTGCGGTTGCGAAGGTTTAAAATAGCTAAGGTTGACCGAAAAAATAAACAGTCCTATAATACCACTAACCAAAAAGCCACCCAATAAACGATGGAAAACACTTCCAAATTTGCGTTGTAAAGCTTCTTTTAAATCTCCTTCAATAAAACGAAAAAGGAATTCGCCAAATAAAGGCAATGCCATAATGGAAGCCCAAAGAGTAAATCGATCAAGGGTAAGGATGTTAAATGCATTTTCACCTAATATTAATTTAGGAATGGGCGTAGTGCCTCCAGTACCTAAAAGTGTTAAGAAACTAAAGGATAAGCCGAAAAACAAGTAACGTTTGCTATAAGATCGATAAAATAAATAGGGAAATACAAAGAGTAATATACCCCAAGGAATAATAAAAAAGACTAAGCCCGATGAGGTGACCTCTATAAAATTATCTCGTGACCCATGAGGTATGGGAACTTGAGTAATGGGATTGTTTTTAGTGTTTATCCAATAGGGAAGGATACAAAATATGATTAATGCTAAAGCATTTATTCCAAAACTTAAAATGCGTTTAAAGTGTTTAAAAAAAGTTTTTAAAAACAAAGTAAAACGTACTTTTTTATAAGAACCTACATTTTCTCGGGCAATGTCCATAAGCACCATTCCCAGTAAAGGGAAAATAAAGAATACCATTCCAAAAATAGGAGTCACATGATGCGATGTAATGGTAACAGCAAGTAAACTAAGAGCCGCTAACAGGTGCTTGTATTTCTTAGTTATAATCCATAAATAAATTTCGGGCAGACAATGCATAAGTACCGAAATGCCAATAATACTAGGTAGTTGCCCAAAAACATGTAAAGTTTCGACAAATGAAGAAGAAAATACGGCTGCAATTGCGGCATAACCCGCCACTTTTCTGTCCCCTGTAAATAGTAATGAAAACCGATAAACGCCCGTAATAAATAAAAGTATGGCAATAAAGGCTACAGCAAATAAGCCAAATTTTAAACCTCCAATTAAGGAAAACAGCGCAATACTTTGATGTACCAGAGGCGGATAGCCTGTTACGGTAAAACCAGTATACCATTTATAGTTCCAGGGTTCAAACCAATGACTGGCATAATGCTCGGCAAAGCATAAATGTATAAGTGCATCATAAGTGGTTTCCAAGGTGAAAAATAAACTGACCCCATGTAAGGTGATCCCTAATATTAGGGCACTAATTAAATATTTATTGGTTTTAATTGGCATCTAAAATAAATATACAACAAAGGCTTTGTTTTGTGGTAACTGTTTGACTTTTAATTGAAACCATTCGACTATAGCAAACTTCTACTCATCGAAATATCCCTATTTAGACAGGTGTTCAAAGGTACATTTGGGTATAATTAAAACCCAAACTATTATGAAAACTGGAATAATCATACCTTGTTATAATGAAGAAAATAGATTAGATGTTACTGCATTTAAAAACTTTATCAGTACTAACAATGCTTATCATTTATGTTTTGTAAATGACGGAAGTAAGGACAATACGATTGATGTGTTAAAAGGTATTCAAAAAACGAATCCAAATAAAGTAAGTATTGTTGATGTGAAAGTAAATGGTGGTAAAGCTGCAGCAGTAAGAGCAGGGGCTAAATATTTTTATGCCAAAAGTACTGTTAAGTATATTGGGTTTATGGACGCGGATCTTTCTACAGATTTTAAAGATTTTGAAAATTTAGTAAATACCTTAAGTACTAGTAATTCATTGAGTTTTGTATTTGGATCACGTGCTAAAAATGCTTCCGAGGGAATAAAAAAAGATGGAGTAAGGGCGATAATTTCAAAAATGATAAATATTTTAATTGTATTTATTTTAGGCTTGTCAATTGCTGATACGCAATGTGGTGCTAAAGTATTTGAAATAAACTTGGTACCGCTACTTTTTGGAAGAAAATTTAAAACAAAATGGTTATTTGATGTTGAAATGTTTATTCGAATAAAAAGATATTTTGGAAAGCAAAAAACAATGCAAATGATTTTAGAGCAGCCTTTACACAGGTGGGTGCATATGGATGACTCAAAACTTGGAGTAAAAGATAGTGTTGAAATTCCATTTCGATTGTTATCCATATGGTTTAATTATACGCTTACCGATTCATTATTTGAGTCAACAACAGAAAATTATTTAGAACCTCAAATGCATATTATTGATGTGCCAGAAAATTTAATGGCAGCTTAAACTCGAATTACATGATTCAGGTTAAAAGGAACAAATTTTACTTTTTGAAAAGTTGTGGTTTACAAAGGAGAATTAATTTATGTATTAGAATAAATAGTATTCTAATAAAGCAATTCTCCTCCTTATATTTGTACCAATGGAATTTTCTTCAAAATTATTGGAAAGAGCAGTTGCTGAAATGTCTCAATTACCAGGAATAGGAAAACGTACCGCATTGCGTTTGGTAATGCATTTGTTGCGACAGCCCGAAAGCCAAACCGAACATTTGGCAAAGGCACTGCACCAAATGCGATCAAAAATTAAGCATTGCAAAGAATGTTATAATATCAGCGATGTTGAATTATGTGAAATTTGCGCAAGCCATAATCGTAACCGTAAAATTGTTTGTGTAGTCGAGGATGTTAGAGATGTTATGGCTATCGAAAACACCAGTCAGTTCAAAGGCTTATATCATGTATTGGGGGGTAAAATTAGTCCAATGGACGGTATTGGTCCGCATGATTTAAAAATAACTCAGCTAGTCCATCGCGTAGCAAAAGGAGAAATTGAAGAATTAATTTTTGCTCTCAGTGCTTCCATGGAGGGTGATACAACAAATTTTTATATCTACAAACAGCTCAAAAACACTAAAATTCAAATGTCGACCATTGCCAGGGGGATTGGTGTAAATGATGAAATTGAATTTGCTGATGAAATTACCTTAGGACGAAGTATCATGAACCGTATTCCATTAGAAAATTCCTTGAAATTATAGCTTATGCAATTATCAGTTATTGTACTAAATTACAATGTACGTTATTTTTTAGAATTGTGTTTGCAAAGTGTGGCGCAAGCAATTGCAAGCCTTTCGGCAGAAGTTATTGTGGTGGATAACAATTCGCCTGATGATAGTTGCGCTATGGTTAAACAGCGCTTCCCTAACTTTAAATTGATTGAAAATAAAGAGAATGTAGGATTTGCAAAGGCAAATAATCAGGCTGTAGCTATAGCAAAAGGGGAGTATGTGTGTATTTTGAATCCAGATACCGTAGTTGCTGAAAATACATTTACAACAGTACTTGAAAAAGCAACGCAGTTTACTAATTTAGGACTTTTAGGGGTGCAATTAATTGATGGAAAAGGAAGATTTTTGCCAGAGAGTAAACGCAATTTACCTACGCCAAAAGTATCATTTTTTAAAATTGTGGGGCCTCGATTTTCATCCGTAGCACCGTATTATGCTACTGGTATTTTGCCTGATGGCAAAGGGGAAATTTCTATTTTAGTAGGAGCATTCATGTGTTGCAAAAAATCAGTTTACGATAAAGTAGGCGGTTTTGATGAAGAGTACTTTATGTATGGCGAAGATATCGATTTATCCTATAAAGTTCAGAAAGCAGGTTTCAAAAACTATTATTTAGGGACTCAGGCAGTAGTTCATTTTAAAGGTGAAAGTACCCTGAAAGACGCTACCTATCGCAAGCGTTTTTTTGGTGCAATGACACTTTTTTATAAAAAGCATTTTAAGTCATTTGCGTTTGTAAATTTATTTATTTACAGTGGAATCAAATTTTCTGCGTTAGTACAAACTGCTAAAAAACAACAATCAAAAGTGGACTTTGTAAGCCATGTTTTAGTGAGTGAAAATTCCCAGCTCTATAATCAGCTAAAAAAGGAAAGAGGAACATTAAAGTATATTCAAAGCACAAATGATATAGCACTATATTTAAATAAGACGCAGGCCACTTGTTTTTATTTGGATATGTGTAAACTATCATATTCGGATGCCATTCAGCTCTTGAAACAATATAGTGATACCAATTTGTATTTTCGATTTATTCCAAAACACACACAATTTGCAGCAGGGAGTGATACAAGCACTGGTCGTGGTGAAGTTTTGCAGTTTCAGGACTAAAAATGGGTTAAAACATCTATAAATATGTATAGACAAAGCTTAAAACATAGTAAGAATCATTAAATTCGCGAAATAACATAAAAAGCAAATGGCAAAGTACGAATTGAAACTACCGAAAATGGGAGAAAGTGTTGCAGAAGCAACAATAACGACTTGGTTAAAAGAAGTAGGAGATACCATTGAGGCAGATGATATTGTACTAGAGATTGCTACGGATAAAGTAGATACTGAGGTGCCTTGTGAAATCGAAGGCGTGTTGCGCGAAAAACTTTTTGAGGTAGATGAGGTAGTTAAAGTGGGACAAACCATAGCTATTATTGATACGGAAGCTGCCGCAGAACAAACTTCTCCAGAAATGGAAACGGCAGTAAATGAAGTAAATAAAAGTGCAGTTGCTATTGAACAGCAAATTGAGCAAGTGGTAGCAACTAATCAAATTAGTACGCCTGTAACCAATGCTTCGGGCAGATTTTACACCCCCTTAGTGCGTAATATAGCCAATGAAGAAGGGCTAACAGATGCGGAATTGGATAGTATTCAAGGAACAGGAATAGGGGAGCGGGTTACAAAAAATGATATTTTGACCTTTATATCTAATCGGAGGACAGGAAAAGCAACTGCTACCAGAACGCCAGTTATTCCATTGGAAATTGATAAGGGGGCTCAAAGTTCGATAAAGTCAGAGCCTCAAAAATCAACGGAGGAAAAAGAGACGCCTGTAAAAATAATTAAAGGTCAAGATGAGGTGATTGAAATGTCGCGTATGGGAAAATTGATTTCTCAGCACATGATAAAATCACTGGAAACATCAGCCCATGTGCAATCTTTTATTGAAGCTGATGTGACTAATATATGGAAATGGCGCGCAAAAGTAAAAGATGAATTTTTAGCTCGCGAGGGTGAAAAAATGACATTCACTCCCATTTTTATGGAAGTAATAGCGCAAGCGTTAAAAGAATTTCCAATGATGAATATTGCCGTTGATGGCGATAAAATCATAAAAATGAAGCATATCAATATTGGTATGGCGGCAGCGTTACCAGATGGAAATTTAATAGTTCCGGTAATTAAAAATGCGGATCAGTTAAACATGGTGGGCATGGCTAAAACTGTAAATGATTTAGCGAACCGTGCCCGTAAAAACCAACTTAATCCCGATGATATTCAGAATGGCACCTACACCGTAACCAATATCGGAAGTTTTGGTACCATTATGGGAACACCAATTATAAATCAGCCCCAAGTGGGTATATTGGCTTTGGGGGCTATACGTAAAGTACCTGCGGTTATTGAAACACCCGACGGGGATTTTATTGGCATCCGACAGCGCATGTTTTTGTCCCATTCGTATGATCATCGAGTGGTTAACGGAGCTCTTGGTGGTCAATTTGTGCAACGTGTCAAACAATTGCTTGAAGCTTGGGATGTAAATCGATTAGTGTAAGTAGTTTTATAGTCGTAAAAGATATTCTAGTTAATTGTATTATTTAAAAGAGTTTTTTTTATTTAAAATGTTAGTTATTCAACATTTTTAGCGACAAATTCAGACAAGTTTTTAATAGGATGAATAATTTTTCCTTTTACACTGGCTAAAGGGAGTTTGAGTGTGTCAGTGTGGTAGCCCTTTTCTTTAAGTAGTTGCCATGTGTATTTATAAAAGCGTTCTTGTTTGTCAATATTAATAGTACGGTAGGTAATGTGTTTACTATTTAGTAGTTCAGTTAAGCGTTCACATTTGGGGCATGAGTTGTTTGTAAAAACTACAATTTCTTGTTTTATTAATTGAGCAACATCAGCATTACTTTCATTTTTTCCTTTTAAATTGATATTTTCAAATGTTTTGTTAGCAACAAAAATGTAAGTATAACTTGATGTCACATTAGCTAAAGGAATTAAAGTAATTAAATGGGTTTTTGATTTAGGTGGCAATTCTTTAATTACAGGTCGGTCACCACTTCGGCGATAACCAATGGCGTTTACTTTAAAAAATACGCTCCTGGGTTCATCAGTGGTATTTTGTGCAAATATGAGCGTGCGTTTTTTTCCAACTTCTTCAATTATGAGGACTCCATTTTTTTGTGCATTGCCATAAAAGCTGTAAAATATAAAAATTATGAAAAATATTGCTTTGTTCATTTTTATACTATTGATTTTCAGTAAATTTACTATATTTTGAAGTTTCTTTTTAAGAAAATAGACTTGTTTTTTAAGTATTGTTCTAAAATAAGTGTATTAGGCATTGAATAGGTTTATTGTTAACTTTACTTTTTAAACATATTTATGGAGTTAAAGTTAAGTCGTCCTATTTGTTTTTTTGATTTGGAAACTACAGGCGTAAATATATCTAAGGATAGAATTGTTGAAATTTCTATTCTTAAAGTTTTTCCTAACGGAAATAAAGAAAGTAAAACTTGGTTGGTAAATCCTGAAATGCCAATACCAGCAGAAACCACAGCGGTACACGGCGTTACTAATGAAAAGGTAGCTAACGAACCAACATTTAAGCAATTAGCTAAAACCATTAGTGATATGATTAGTGGATGTGATTTAGGAGGGTTTAATTCAAATAAATTTGATATTCCACTTTTGGCGGAAGAAATGCTACGTGCTGATATGGATTTTGATATGTCTCATAATGTAGCTGTAGATGTACAGAATATTTTCCATAAAATGGAACAACGTACTTTGGTTGCTGCCTACAAGTTTTATTGTGATAAGGATTTGACTAACGCACATAGTGCGGAGGCCGATACAACAGCTACCTATGAGGTGTTGTGCTCCCAATTAGATAAATATCCAGATTTGGAGAATGATATGAAGTTTTTGTCTGAATTTAGTACCCGAAGAAAAACAGCGGATTTTGCAGGTTTCATAGCTTTTAATGACGAAGGAAATGAAGTATTCACTTTTGGAAAGCACAAAGGGAAGTTGGTTGAGGAGGTTTTGGACAAAGAGCCAGGTTATTTTGGTTGGATTCAAAATGCAGATTTTCCACTATACACTAAAAAAATATTAACCGCAATCCGATTGCGTAAGTTTAATGCGTAGTTGCTTATGAAAATTATTTGCATTGGTCGTAATTATACGGCACATATTGAGGAGTTGAAAAACAAAAAACCAAGTGAGCCCGTTGTTTTTTTAAAACCAGATACCTCAATTTTGCTAAAGAAACAGCCGTTTTTTATTCCAGATTTTAGTAACGATGTCCATCATGAAATTGAGCTTATTGTAAAAATCAACCGAATAGGAAAGCATATTGATCCTAAGTTTGCGCATAAATATTACGATGAGGTAAGTGTAGGTATTGATTTTACGGCACGTGATGTTCAAAGTGAGTTAAGAGCAAAAGGATTGCCTTGGGAGTGTTCAAAAGCTTTTGATGGAGCAACAGTATTAGGTAAATGGGTGTCAAAATCAAAATTTGATAATATTTTAGATGTTAATTTCAAACTTTTTAAAAACGATGAAGTTGTTCAGGATGGGTTTACTAAATTAATGCTATATTCGGTGGACGAGTTAATTAGTTACGTTTCAAAATATTTTACTTTAAAAATAGGAGACATTATATTTACAGGAACTCCGGCGGGTGTTGGTCCAGTCGCTGCGGGGGATCAATTGAAAGGTTTTTTGGAAAAAGAGGAAATGTTTTATATAAAAGTTAAATAAATGAGTGCATCATACAATCTTGACAAAGTAAAAGAGTTAGCAGGGGGCGATGAAAGTTTTGTGGAAATTTTAGTGCAAACTTTTTTAGAAGAAATACCTGATGACTTAAAAAGTATGTCAAATGCTGTTGCCGAAAATGATGCCAAAGTTGCTTATCAATATGCACATAAAATGAAACCAAATTTTCAGTTGTTTGGAATTGAGGTTTTAGATCAAATAAAACTTATTGAGTCATGGTCCAATGACGTCAAAACTTTTGAAGAGGTGAAGACAGCTTTGCATACTATTGAGAAAAAAGCGCAAAGTGCATTAGTAGAGCTAAAAGAATTACTTAACTAGTCTAGTCTAATGCAAGCAGAAATTATTACTATTGGTGATGAAATACTCATTGGTCAAATTGTAGATACTAATTCGGTATTTATAGCTAAAGAGTTGAATAAAATAGGTATTGATGTTCATCAAATAAGTTCCATACGAGATGATAGAACGCATATATTAAAAGCATTGTCCGAAGCACAATCCCGAGTAGATGTTGTTTTAGTTACAGGAGGGCTTGGACCAACAAAGGACGATATTACTAAACATACGTTTTGCGAATTTTTTAATGACTCACTGGTGGAAAACACCAAGGTGCTGACACACGTTGAAAACTTATTTAAAAAGTATATCAAATCACCCATTTCTGAGGTGAATAAAATGCAAGCGTTAGTGCCAAGTAAAGCTGAGGTGTTGATGAATGAATTTGGTACAGCGCCCGGAATGTGGTTGACCGACAAAAATACTGTGTTTATTTCCATGCCAGGGGTGCCGTTTGAAATGAAAGGGATTATCACCAATCAAGTCGTACCACGTTTGCAAGAACGTTTCGATAGGCCCTACATTATCCATAAAACAATCCTTACCTACGGAATGGGCGAGAGTAGGGTAGCAGAACGTATTGAAGAATTTGAAAATAATTTACCTGCGTTTATCAAATTGGCTTACTTACCTAGTTTGGGTAGGGTGCGTTTGCGCTTGACGGCTAAAGGAACAAACAAGGATTTACTAGATAAAGAAATTGCCAAAGCTGTAGATCAACTAAATCATTTAATAAGTGATATTATTGTGGGGTATGCGGATGACGAAAGTTTAGAGTTTATGGTAGCTAAAATGTTAACTGAAAACAAGCTCACGTTATCCGTAGTTGAAAGTTGTACTGGAGGTAGGTTGGCTCATGGTTTTACAAAAATGTCGGGTGCTTCCAAGTATTTTAAAGGAGGGTTAGTGCCTTATGATACACGTTTAAAAACTACTATTTTGGGAGTGTCTGAAACCTTAATTAACACCCATTCAGTGGTTAGTACACAGGTGGCAGCAGCTATGGCAGAAAACTCCTTAAAATTGTTTGCGTCAGATTTTGCAGTAGCAACAACAGGTAATGCAGGGCCTACAAAAGGTGATAGTGACGCGGAGGTGGGAACAGTATGTATTGCTATAGCTTCACCTCGTGGAGTAGTATCCGAACAATTTGTGTTTAGTAATCACAGGGAGCGTACTATTGGAAAAGCAGTGAATAAGGCTTTAGAAATGCTTCAAAGTCAGATTTTATCAGTTTTGGCAACCAATAAATAAGTTCTAGCTAGTAGAATAAAAATAAATTAAAAAAATACATTTATTTTCAAAAACAGTTTGTTAGAAAGGTAAAAAATTCGTTAATTTGCACCCTGTTTTGAAATAATACAAAAGATATAACCATGTCAAGAGTTTGTGAGCTTACCGGAAAGAAAGCAATGGTGGGGAACAATGTTTCTCACGCAATGAATAAAACAAAACGTAGATTTAATGCAAATTTAATCAAAAAGCGTTTTTTTATTCCTGAAGAGAATAGTTGGGTAACACTTAAAGTGTCCGCTGCAGCGTTAAAAACAATAAATAAAATTGGAATCTCAGCAGCGATTAAAGAGTCTGTAGAGAAAGGTATTTATAAAAAATAATTCCTTAGAAAAGGTTTAAATAAAGCACCATGGCAAAAAAAGGAAACAGAATTCAAGTAATTTTGGAATGTACGGAGCATAAAGCGACCGGGCAACCAGGTACATCAAGATATATAACAACAAAGAACAAAAAAAATACACCTGATAGAATTGAAATTAAAAAATTCAATCCTATTCTTAAGCGTATGACTGTTCATAAAGAGATTAAATAAGTAAGTTATGGCAAAGAAATCAGTAGCAACATTACAGACAGGTTCAAAGAGATTAACTAAAGCCATCAAAATGGTAAAATCTCCTAAAACAGGATCATATACTTTTGTAGAATCTATCATGGCGCCAGACGCAACGAAAGATTTTTTTCAACAAGAAATAGTATTTTTCAAAAATAGAAAAAAGCCATTCTTCATTTAGTAGAATGGCTTTTTTTGGTTATAGCTAAGTTGTTATCTTTGTGATCAACTATGCCATTAAACTATACAGCATAAATTATGGGTTTTTTCAAAAAAATTTTTTCAAAAGATAAAAAGGAAAGTTTAGATAAAGGTTTAGAAAAATCGAAATCAAGCTTTTTTTCTAAATTAGGTAAGGCCGTTGCGGGAAAATCAAAAGTTGATGACGAAGTTTTAGATGATTTGGAAGAGGTGTTGGTTAGTAGTGATGTAGGGATAAAAACTACGGTTAAGATTATTGATAGAATTGAAGCAAGAGTGGCTAAAGATAAATATCTAGGTACTTCGGAACTGGATCAAATTTTAAGGGAAGAAATTGCAGGGCTTTTATCGGAAACGAACCTAGGCGAAGCTGAAGAATTTAGTATTCCTGCGGATAAAAAACCGTACGTACTTATGGTTGTAGGTGTCAATGGAGCGGGTAAAACTACTACTATTGGTAAATTAGCAAATCAATTTAAAAAACAAGGCTTAAGCGTGGTGTTGGGTGCTGCTGATACCTTTAGGGCGGCGGCTATTGATCAGTTACAAGTTTGGGCGGATCGTGTTGATATACCTATCGTGAAACAAAGCATGGGGAGCGATCCTGCTTCTGTTGCGTATGATTCGTTAAAATCAGGAGTAGCTCAAAACGCCGATGTGATTATTATAGATACTGCTGGGCGCTTGCATAATAAAATTAATTTGATGAACGAGCTTACAAAGGTGAAAAATGTAATGAAAAAGGTGATTCCTGATGCGCCACATGACGTGCTTCTTGTTTTGGATGGGTCAACTGGACAAAATGCATTTGAACAGGCTAAGCAATTTACCGCAGCAACCGAAGTTACAAGTTTGGCAATCACCAAACTTGATGGTACCGCAAAAGGAGGTGTTGTTATTGGGATTAGTGATCAATTTCAAATACCTGTAAAGTACATAGGAGTAGGTGAGGGTATTGATGACTTGCAAGTGTTTAACAAATTTGAATTTGTAGACTCCTTTTTTAAATAATTTTTAAAATAAGTATTACTAGTCAAAAAAATTACAGTAAAAGGATTAATTCGTTCGTTTTTGGAGGCTATGTTAGTTGATAAGCATAAAAAATCAGTTGATCATAATTCAAAAGATTAACTGAATTAACTTCGTTTATCTAAAATAATACTTTAATAGACTAAGAGTTTTATAAAAAGCATGTGATTTCTAACTAAATATTCGCCGCTAGTTAAATCACTGGTATCAATTAATTTATCAACATCAATAGTTTGTTTGGAAACTAGCTCTCCTTCAGGTTTAAAAATGTGAACGACATCCCCTTTTTCTAAAATATTTATATGTACGCCTTCGCCAATACGTGCTGGATTCGGGTGGACGGAATAGTTTTGGTGTGCATTTAATAAAGGATTCGTATTTTTAGTAGAATTATTTCAATAATTTTAGAATCATTATTAAAATGATTCATTTTAATTCCTAAAGGAAGTGATCTGTCAACTTCATATTGAGCGTTTATGCCAAAAAAAGGAACTAGGACTAACAGAGAAAAAAGTATTCGTTTCATAACTTTAAATTTTAAGGGTTAAAATTGAATACAAAATAATTATCCGTGGGGATAAAACTATTCAGTAGTAATCAGAATCATAGACTGACTTATTTTAAGTTTTTAATTTTCATAAAGTTACAATAATTATATCATTAGTTTTTATATATACTTATTATCATTTTCATAATTGTTATTTATGTATATGGAGCTAAAATGATTGTCATAACAAAGTTTCGATTTTTGGAAGCATATTTTTATAACGGAACTGAGTATGATTAAGTGAAGAAGTTGAACAATTGATTTATTGAATTACAATACCATAACCTATACGAATTTACCAAATTAAAATGCATCTTTAGAAATTTTACGATAACATAAGAAAACCTCCATCAAAATTAATTGATGGAGGTTGTTATATTGGTTCTGCTCTTAAATGGGAAATTTAACTTCAGAAACGATATTAATTCAATTTTGAAAGTTAACGCTATTTCAACCTTACCGTAGGAAAAGCTCCAGATTCTACAGGTTGCAAAGTTGAACCGTACTTAGCATTAATCGTTTCCATCATTTCATTAGCAATAACCGCATTTCCACGAGGTGAAAGGTGTACCCCATCTAATGAAAAGAAACCACCACTTACAAAAGTGTTAGAAATGATAGTACCATTCACATTTATACCAGTAGTACTTAACGCTTGTAAACGAGCATTAGCGTCATAAAGCGCAAGGTCGTTTGCTTCAGTAGTAGTTTTAATGATTTCATTAAATGCTGCGGTTGCAATTTCAATTTCATTGATTTCTGTTGTGTCCAGAACGTCTTTATCTTCAATAGGATTAACGGCATTAACTACAAGTAGGCCTTCTTCAGGGGTAACTGTTTCTGGAGCAGCTTGTAATTTTCTCAAAACAGCTAATACTTCATCAGAAATAGCAGCACTACCATAACCTTGAGTACGTAATGCATTTTGATCAATTGATAATAATAACAATTCATTTTCTGTCATTTGACGTAAACCTGCAGGATTAGTTAGCGTTGGAGCAGTTTGGATTAAAAATCTATTAGGTCCTGAATTAAATGTAAAAGCATATTGGTTAAATAAGGGACCAGCTTGAGCAAGAGCCATTTGTGTTGCTTGCTCTTGAATTTGTCCAAGAACAGTAGGGTCAGTGACCCCATTTGTTCTAGCTTCAGTTATTTCTGCAGTCACTGCTTCGATAACTGCTGATTGGGTTAATATCCCTACATAGGCTCTAAAAAAACCAGTAAGTCCAGCAGCTTGTTCTGCGTTTAGTACTAGTGCATTATTTGGAACAGTTGTAAAGAAGGGTAGGGTCTTTACATCAGGAATATTCATGACCAATCCCTTAGCTCCGTTAGCAGTCAATGCATTAATAACATTAGGAAAAACAGTTGCAAAAACACCAACGTTGGTCAAATCATCAGGGCTGTAAGTTGAAGGGTCTGTATTTTCTAGCTGATTAATTCCAGTACCTCCACTGGTAGCGTAACTTAGTACATCATTACCGCCAATCCACAAGCTAAAAAAAGTAGGTTGCTGCGCTAAAGCATCAGCCAATATTGTGGTACTTGAATCCGATGCAAAACGGGTAAAAAAAGGATTTGCGTTCCCAGTTGGTAAACCAGCAACATTGCCGTAATTTTCAGCAACTAAATGAAAACTTTTAGCACCAGGTACTCCCATATTATTAAATGAACCATCAAGTATCGTAGTAGGTAAAGTGGTGGATACGCCTTCGATTGTTTCAGGCAACCTTGTTGCTGCATTAAAAACTAATTTTGGAGGGAACATCAACGTGCCCTCAATGGGATTACCCATATCGTCAACCTCTGGGATTCCAGGGAAGCCACCAATATTGTCAGCCATTAACGGTACGGTAAATTCGCCGCCACCAGCAGCTTTCATTTGTTCTGCTATAATAACAGGAAATGCAACCTGTTGTCCATCAATATATAAAGTTTGATCAGCAACACCTGCTGTTAATGAATTTCCTAAGGCAACGTACGTTGTAAAGTCAGCTTCGCCACGTTCCTGCTGGGCAGGTGTGCCACTAACTTCATTATCAAATTCGGGTTCACAGGCTACAAAAGCTAGTGATAAAATTGAAATATATGCTATGTAATTTTTCATGAGTGTAATTTTTTGGGATTTCTATTTTACTTATAAATAAAAAATGAGTTTTAGCTTTTTTTATAGTTTATAAGTAAGTCCTAAACCAGCAATTATGGCATTTGATTTATATGTTCCTGAAAAACGCTCCACAGTATCGTTAGGGTCAGAATCATAAGATTCGTCAATTTCAGAAAAATACAAGTATAAGAATGAAGCATCAATAGCTAATTTACTGGTAACATTATAAGAAAATCCAGTGGTAAATCCGTGCGAATCATTTCGTGGGGTTTCCGGAGCGTAAAATCCAGATTGTAATGGAGTTTCATCAAAATAATATCCTGCTCTTACTATAAATTTTTCGCTCGCGTCATATTGTGCGCCAATTCTGTAAATGTTTGAATTTTGGTAATTTCTTGTGTTTCTTGAATCCGTAGCTTCTGGATTTGTAAAATCCAAATCAAGCGACTTATAAGTACTCCAATACGTTCGATTAAATTCTGCAGCAAGCAATAATTTTTTAGAGACTTGTACTGACCCACCAAAGGTAAGTTCCGCAGGTAAAGGTAAGGTTGCGTTAAATTGCGTTTCAGGCAAATCAATATTAGTGTAAGTAACATCACCACCTTCGGCATTTAAATCAATTTTACTACGGTAAGTTGCTCCTATGGCCACATGTTCGCTTGGTCTAAACATGGTTGAAAATACCCAACCCCAATTGTCAACACCTTCGGCATCAACCTCAATGTTAGGTCTGTTTGCTGTTCCGCCAGGCGCACGCTGTAAATTTCGATTAAAATTAACGTTACCAGTAGCGTAAATTGGTCCTCCTCCGATACTAAAGTATTCGTTTAGCTTAACTGAAATAACTGGGTTTATATAAATGGACTGTAAACTAATAGAGTTCACCAAATCCGATCCAGCCCAATCTTTTTCCCATTCAACGGTACTACCGTAAGGAGTGTATGCAGCCAATGCAACTGATAGCCAGTCGTTGATACCATAGGATATGTATAAGTTGAAGGGAGTGCTAATGGAGTTATCTGTTTCAGCAGTTTCTCCTGTTAGACTGTTTTGGTATTTAGCTGTTGAAGATATAAGGGTAACTCCACCGCTTATATTCAGTTTATTCTCTAGGTACACTAATCCTGCCGGATTAAAAAAAGCTAATTCGGCACTGTCAACAACACCTACACCTGTATGGCCCATGGCTAGAGCGCGCTGTCCCTGAAGACTGACCCTGTACCCACCAGCATAGGTGTTTAAAGTAATTAGCCCTAAGGCTATTGAAAATAGTAGTTTTTTCATGATTTGAAACTTAAATTCATAAATAGTTAAAGTAAAGTTAAGTTAATTTTAATGGTTTTTTCAAAAAATGAAATAAAATACTGATAAAAACTAGTGCACTTTAAGGGTTTTTTATGAATTTTGAAGAATAATTAAAAAACTCTGCTGGATTTTCGGCATGTAGCCAATGTCCTGATTTTGATATTTTTTGTAATTGTGCTTTGGGGAAGTGTGTTTTGATTAGGTCGATATCTTCAATTAAAATGTAGTTGGAATTTTCACCGTATAAAAAAATAGTGTCTCCATTAAAAGTTTGATTAGTCTGTAAGGGTTTTCCGATTTCGTTAACATTTTTGTTTAACACCTCTAGATTTATTCTTAAACCAAATGAGGTCTTTGTTTTTCGGTAAAGATTTTTTAATAAAAATAGTCGTGTGCCTGCATCTTTTATATAATTTTTTAAAATGTTTTCTGCCTCAGAGCGCGAAGTGATTTCTGAAAAATCAAGACTCAATAAACTATCCAAAATATCTTGGTGGTGTGGCGCATAATATTTGGGGCCTATATCGGCAATTAGTAGTTTTTTTATGAATTGAGGGTGTTCGCAGGCAAAGTACATTGCTGTTTTGCCTCCCATGGAGTGTCCTAACAAAATGACCTCTTTTAATTGATGCGTTTGGCAATATTCAAGTAGGTCATCACTCAAGTGTTGGTAACTAAATGCGTCGCTATGTGGGCTTCGTCCATGATTGCGTTGATCAATCATGTGAACTTGGTAGCCAAGCTCACTATACTTTTTACCTAAAGTTTTCCAATTATCTCCCATGCCCAAAAATCCGTGTAAAATCAAAAAAGGATCACCTTGGCCTATGATGTTTGAATGTAATTGCATTGTTTTTTTTTTTTAAGTTGTCGGTTGTTGATTGTGGGTTGAAGGTTGAAATTTTTTTGTTCAGTTTTTAGCTATTTGTTTTATATAGTTAAAAGTTAAGGTGTGCGCTCTATATTCTAAAACTCTGTGTTTTTGTTAAGTCCTAAGTCCTAAATCTTAAGTCTTGTTTTGGTTTCCATTTTTTGGTTCAGAGTCAAATGTTTACTACGCTTCAAACTACAAAGACTCATGTCTAACACCTAACTTCCTTAAATACATTTGAACCACATTTTCCATGCCTAAATATAAGGATTCGCAGATCAATGCGTGGCCTATTGATACTTCGAGTAATCCAGGGATATTTTTGCTAAAAAATTCGATATTATTCAATGATAAATCGTGTCCAGCATTAATTTCTAAATTGTTAGCTAGCGCTACTTCTGCAGCAGCAATATAAGGTTGAATAGCTTTGTCTTTATCAATGGTATAATTTTTAGCATAAGCTTCGGTATACAGTTCAATACGATCGGTTCCTGTTTTTTTGGCACCTTCGATCATAGATTTTTCGGGATCTACAAAAATAGAGGTGCGTATATTATTGCGTTTAAATTCCGAAATGACTTCAGTTAAAAAGGAGCTATTTTCTATAGTGTTCCATCCTGCATTGCTGGTGATGTTGGTAATTGCATCGGGTACTAAAGTAACTTGGTCAGGTTTTGTAGCAAGTACTAAATCAATAAATTTAGGAATAGGATTCCCTTCAATATTAAACTCTGTTGTTATAATGGCAGTCAAATCATGTGCGTCCTTGTAGGTTATATGTCGTTCATCGGGTCTGGGGTGAATGGTAATGCCTTGTCCTCCGAAACGCTCAATATCCTTGGCTGTTTTTAAAAGGTTAGGCACATTGCCTCCCCTAGCATTACGTAACGTAGCAATTTTGTTTATATTTACACTAAGCTTAGTCATGGCTTTTAAGTTTTAATCAAAAGTACAAACTAGTTTGGGCATTATGTCAAAAGTTTTTGCGACTTTTTTGTTCCTTTAGTACATTTTTTTAATTCCTTTTTATGCCGTTACATTACCATTTTAAAGATACTCAATGTATTGGTTGAAGCTTATATATCAAATGAATTGGATATAGCAATATTTTTTAGGATTGCATTATAATTTAGAAATATGAATTTAGAAATACTGAATGATATTCCGCCATTAACACCAGATACTAAAATAGAATTTGCACAATTGTTGTTCAATGAATTGACGTTTTCGCACTTACCAGTAGTTAATGATGACAAGTATTTGGGGAGTCTTTCTGAATATGATGTGCGTAGTTATGATAAAGAAAAGCTAGTGGGAGATTTTTCTTTTGATTACGAAAGTTTTTATGTGAAAGAGGGTATGAATGAACTGGAGGTATTGGAAACTTTAGGCAAATATCAGACCAATTTAATGCCAGTGCTAAGTCATGAAAAGGTGAGGTATTTGGGATATGTAGAACTGCAGGAGGTGATGGCAGTATTTGGCGATATGCCTTTTTTAAGTGAATATGGCAACGTAATTGTAGTGCAAAAAGGAATGAATGATCATTCTTTTAGTGAAATTTGTCAAATTGTAGAATCTAATAATATTAAAGTTTTAGCAGTTTATGTATCAAATTTGGAACGAGATATTGTTGAAACTACCGTAAAAACGAGCGATGGTGATATGAATGGATTGCTTCAAACATTCAGGAGGTACGGATATGAAATTGTGTCAGATCATTACGATGATGTCTTTTTAAAAAATTTACAAGAACGCTCAAGGTATTTGGATAAATATTTGAATATGTAGTTTGTTATATTGAGATTTGAGATTTGAGATTTGAGATTTGAGATTTGAGATTTGAGATTTGAGATTTGAGATTTGAGATTTGAGATTTGAGATTTGAGATTTGAGATTTGAGATTTTTTTTGGGAGAATCCCAAAAAAAATCTCAACCAACAACCAACAACCAACAACCAACAACCAACAACCAACAACCAACAACCAACAACCAACAACCAACAACCAACAACCAACAACCAACAACCAACAACCAATGAAAGTAGGTATCTACGGGCAGTTTTATCATAAAAATTCAGGAAAATACATTCAACAATTATTGGAGTTACTTGATGTCAATTCGGTGACAGTGGTCATTGAAAAAAAATTTTTAGAATTAATTCACTTGCATGAAAGCATCAGTAAAAACTACTCCCACTTTAGTACCTTTGAAGAGTTAGATACTTCTTATGATTTGTTTTTTAGTATTGGAGGGGATGGTACGATATTAAAAACAGTAACTTATGTGCGTGATTTGGGAATTCCAATTGTGGGTATAAATACTGGGCGTTTGGGTTTTTTGGCCACCATTAGAAAAGATGAGCTAGAAAAGTCGATACACCAAATATTTGAAGGGAACTATAGTATTTCTTCGCGTAACCTGTTGCAAATTACTTCGGATGCTGGCTACAATTTTGATGGTGTTAATTTTGCACTTAATGAAATTACAGTGAGTAGAAAAAATACGACTTCAATGATTACCGTACACACCAAGGTGAATGAAGAATTTTTAACCTCTTATTGGGCTGATGGTATGATTGTTTCTACCCCTACGGGCTCTACTGGATATTCTTTAAGTTGTGGGGGGCCAATAGTAATGCCGGAAACTTCAAGTTTTTTGGTAACTCCAATTGCACCGCACAATTTGAATATGCGTCCATTGGTTATTCCAAATGATTATGAACTTTCATTAGTCATTTCGGGAAGGGAAGATGAACATCTAATTTCATTAGACTCACGGACACATACGCTTCCGAATGATACGGAGGTAATTATTAAAAAGGCGGATTTTAAAATTAATATGGTGCAGCTAAATCAAGAAAGTTTTTTAAAAACGCTCCGAGAAAAAATGTTGTGGGGTGAGGATAAAAGAAATTAAGCTAAAATAGAAGATTGCAAAATTCTGACCTAGAATTTGTAAGAAATTACAATAAAACTGGTCAAAAATTGTTTTAAACTTTTATAATGAAAGTATATTTACTAATTAGTAATCAAAATCTCTATATTTGCAAACTTTGATGATTATGCGGAAGATCCTATTCAGCCTCCTTACCACTTTTGTAGTTGCTTTTGTCCATGCTCAAACTTATGAGGTTGGTGCTATGATAGGTGTGTCAAACTATGTAGGTGATGTAGGGAACACTACGTTTATTCGCCCTCAAGATACAGGTTTTGGTATTTTGGCTAAATGGAATCGAAGTAAAAGACACTCATTTCGTTTTTCAGCAGCATACATACCCATCAGTGCAAGTGATCCAGATTCTTCAGATCCATTAAGGCAACAACGCGCCTATTTTTTCGATAATTCCGTAAAGGAAATTTCATTGGGGATTGAGTATACCTTTTGGGAATGGGATTTGCACACTGGGGAAAAACAAATGGTACCATACATGTATACGGGAATTACTGTAATCAATCATGGTGATTTAGCTCGAAGAGATTTCATTTCGGACACAGGAGTGCCATCAAGCGAGTTTTTAGCATTTGACGATACTTGGTCAATGGCTATACCTATAGTTTTAGGAATTAAAACAAATATAGGTAGACATTTTATAGTAGGGTTTGAGCTAGGAGCTAGGTATACATTTACAGATAATTTGGATGGTAGTAACCCTGAAAATCTGAATTTACCCTTTGGTTCAACAAACTTAAACTTCGGAAATTTAAACAATAACGATTGGTATTTTTTTAATTCATTAACACTAACCTATACTTTTGGTAGGCGACCTTGTTATTGTATTTTTTAATAACGCCAATTTTAATAAATCTTCTCCCAGCATTTAAAGTATA
>NZ_AFPB01000179.1 GCF_000218485.1 Aquimarina agarivorans
TATAATTAAGTTAGTTTTTCTTGTTGAAGTATAAGGTTACCTTAACATTTGTTCGTTTTTTTTAATAAAAATGACGAAAAAATGTGACCTTTTTGCTTAGGAAACTTACTTTTGTAGTGTCATTCCAATACGTTTATTCGAATTAGAATGATAATATGTATAATCTTTCAGGAAAATGACCCAATGGAATTGATAATATAATGAGTATAAAAGAACAATTAAATACAAATATCCCAAAGCATGTAGCCATTATAATGGATGGTAACGGACGATGGGCAAAAAATAAAGGTCTTTTACGTGTTTTAGGACATGAAAGTGGTACAAAAACAGTAAATAGAGTTGTGGATGCTTGTCGCGATCTAGGGATATCGTATTTAACTTTGTATGCATTTTCAACAGAAAACTGGAACCGACCAAAATTGGAAGTGGATGCATTAATGCGTTTACTTGTTAAATCGTTAAAAAGAGAATTATCTAATTTTATTGAAGGTGGCATTCGTTTAAATGTTATAGGTAATATAAATGCATTACCTAAAAAGGCGAAAGAAGAACTACTATCGGTAATGGAAAAAACAAAAAAGCTAGATACAGTAGTGTTAACATTGGCATTAAGTTATGGTTCTAGAGAAGAACTTGTAAATACTGTCCAAGAAATAGCTGAAAAAGCAAAAAATAATTTAATTTCGCCACATTTAATAACCGAGGACGTTATTAAGAAGCATTTATATACGTATGATATTCCTGATGTCGACTTATTAATTCGTACAAGCGGGGAGCAACGTATAAGTAATTTTTTATTGTGGCAAATAGCTTACGCAGAATTGTATTTTACGCCAGTATTATGGCCTGATTTTAAAGAAGAAGATCTGTATAAAGCATTGTTAAATTATCAACAAAGAGAACGACGATTTGGAAAAACGAGTGAGCAGCTTAGCTAAAATAGTATTGAACTCAACCTCTATTCAGTATGTAATTACCTTATTTTTTATTTTAAGTTTCGGGCAGGCTTACAGTCAGGCTGACGCAGCATTTGAAACAAGTAAAAAATATATTCTAGGAAAAATTAAAGTTACAGGATCTACTACGTACAACGAGCAAACTATTATTACATACACTGGTTTAAGAACAGGTCAGGAAATTTACTTGCCCGGTGACAAAATTAGTAAAACCATAAAAAAATTATGGGAATTGGGTTTATTTAAAAATATCAATTTTTATATTACTAAAGTAGAAGATGGAGTTGCTGATATTGAATTAAATATCCAACAAGTTCCCGTGTTAAAAGAAGTACGTATTGAGGGGGTTACTAAATCAAAAAATCAGGAGTTCATTAAAGATAATAACCTGAATAAAGGAGTAAAAGTAACTGATAATTTAACTACTACTACTAAAAACTATATCCGTCGTAACTATCAGGAAAAAGGATTTTTAAACGCTAAAGTACTTGTAAATGTTACTGAGGTAAAAGATACTACAGAAACTAATGAAGTAAATATGTTGGTTCGCGTAGACAAAGGGGAACGTGTAAAAGTGAATGATATTTTGGTTGAGGGAAATGATAAATTTTCAGATGCTAAAATCAAAAAATTGTTGAAAAAGACAAAAAAGAAAGTGCCATTTCGTTTTTGGAAACGTTCAAAATATATTGCCGAAGATTACAAGGAAGACAAAAAGAAAATCATTGAAAAATACAAAGAAAAAGGGTATCGTGATGCGCGTATTGTTGGCGATTCTATAATAAAAAAAGACGACAATACTATTGATTTGAAATTAACCGTTGAGGAAGGAAGACGTTATTATTTTGGAGATATTAGTATTATAGGAAATAGTGTATTTACAGATGAACAAATAGCACGTAAATTAATACTTAAAAAAGGAGATGTGTATAACGGTGTTTTGCTTGATAAGCGTATAGCTGATAATACCAAGCCCGATGCTGATGATATTACTAATTTATATCAAAATAATGGATATTTCTTTTCAAGGATAAATCCAGTTGAGGTAAATGTTAAAAATGATACTATTGATTTTGAACTGCGTATTATTGAGGGTAAACTCACTCGTTTTGATAATATTACAGTAACTGGAAACGACAAAACAAATGACCATGTTGTTCATCGTAATTTGCGTACCAGACCAGGAGAAATTTTCAGTAAAGAAAAAATTATAAGAACATTAAGAGAGCTTGGGCAAACTACTTTTTTTGATACAGAACAGTTAACACCAAATATCAAAAACCCTGATCCAAATTCCGGGACTGTTGATGTTGAATATTCGGTAGTTGAAAAAGGAGCTAGTCAATTTGAATTACAAGGAGGATTTGGAGCTACTGGTTTTATTGGAACTTTAGGACTTCGTTTTAATAATTTTTCTATTGGAAATATTTTTAATAAAGAATCGTATCGCCCACTACCTTCAGGAGACGGACAAAGTTTAGCTATTCGTGCGCAAGCAGCACAAAATTCAAGAAGATACAGTTTGTCGTTTGTAGAGCCATGGTTAGGAGGAAAACGACCATATCAATTGTCAGTATCATTTTCGCACATCAAGCAATTTCAGTTCAATTTTCAAACGCGTGAAGTGGATAAGAATCAAAGCTTTTTGTTAACTGGGGGTAGTATTGGTATAGCTAAACGTTTACGATGGCCAGATGATTATTTTACCCTATCGCAAGCTATTGGATTCAGGCATTATAATTTAAATAATTTCGGATTTCGTTCATTTTCTTTCGATAACGGGAACGCGAATGATCTGACTTACACGTTTGGTTTAAGTAGGGATAACACCAGTATTAGTCCAATTTTTCCAGTAGCAGGTTCAAAATTTTCATTTACAGCTAAAGCCAGTTTACCATATTCATGGTTTGGCAACACTGATTGGAAGGCATTAAGAGATGAAAGAGGGCAGTTAATAGCATCTCAACAGCAATTAGCACAATCTGGTGCAGCATCTCAAGTTGTCAATAATCGTATTGCCGAAATTGATCAGGAACGTTTTAAGTTTTTAGAATATTATAAACTAAAGTTTGCTGGTGATTGGTATACAAGCCTACCAAAAAAATTAGTACTACGCTCAGCTTTTGAATTTGGTTTCCTTGGCGCCTATAATCAAGATAGGGGGGTAATACCATTTGAACGCTTTCAATTGGGAGGAAGTGGTCTTGGAGGAAACAACGGCTTAGCTTCAATTGAAAATGTAGCACTTCGTGGATATCCTGATGGAAGAGTATTTTCGCAAGCCACAGTAATTGGAAACAACCAAACCACTGATGCACTGGCAGGTTCAACAATATTCAATAAATATACCTTAGAGCTAAGGTATCCTGTAAGTTTAAAACCTGCAGCAACAATTTATGCGTTGGCTTTTATTGAAGGTGGAGCAGCTTATGACAATTTTAGACAATTTAATCCGTTTGAATTAAACCGTTCGGCAGGAGCAGGTGTGCGTATATTTATGCCAGCATTTGGCTTGTTAGGTATTGATTTTGCTTGGGGATTTGATTCTTTACCAGGCGAAACAAGGCCACACGGACAGGAAGTACATTTTATTTTAGGGCAACAATTTTAATTTGTGGCACGATTATTTCAATTAATAAAAGAGAGATACTGATGCGTATAAAAATTTTATCAATAGTAGCATGTTTTTTAAGCGTTGCTACATTTGCACAAAAAGGAGTAAGAATTGGGTATATTGATATGGATTACATTTTGGACAATGTAGCAGAATATGGAGAAGCCCAAGGCCAATTGGATAAAAAAGTTCAAGACTGGAAAACTGAAATAGAACTTAGACAAAGTGAAGTTGAAGATATGAAAGTAGCATTATCCAACGAAAAAGTATTACTAACAAAAGAATTGATTGAGGAGCGGGAAGAAGACATTCGTTTTAAGGAAAAAGAAATAATTGATTATCAACAGCAGCATTTTGGACCTCAAGGATATTTAGTTCGTCAAAAAGAACGCTTGGTAAAGCCAATTCAGGATCAGGTTTTTAATGCGGTGCAAACTATTGCTGAAACAAAAAGATACGATTTTATTTTTGATAAATCAGCAGATGTTGTAATGTTGTACTCCGCTGATCGATATGACATAAGTGATTTAGTATTACGTAACATAACAAGAGCGGCAAAACGTACTCAAGCGCAGTCAAAAGCTGAAAAAAGAAAGATAGAAAATGATGAAGGAAATACTATTGCGCAGGATAAAGAGCTACAAGCCCGTAAGCAAGAGCAAGAAGCAAAGCAGAAAGAAAGAGAGCGTTTGATTGCCGAGAAAAAAGCGGAAAGAGATAAATTAAGACAACAAAAAATTAAGGAGTACGAGGAGCGTCGAAATAAATTGTTAGCAGTAAGAAAAAAGAAACGCGATTCGTTACAGGCCTTAAAAAAAAGTAAATAAATTTAAAACAGAAACAAGTATTAATTCAAATTAGTAAAATGAAACAAATAAAAACACTTTTAGTAGCAGTTGCTTTGATTTTTGGAATGAGTAATGTAGCAAGTGCACAATCTAAAGTTGCTCACATAGCATCTCAAGAATTAGTGAATATTATGCCAGAATATAAAGCTGCTATGGGCGAGCTTGAAAAATTACAAAAAACTTACGATGCCGAATTCAAAACCATGGCGACTGAGTTGCAAAATAAAGTAAAGCTTTATACCCAAGAAGAGAAAACAAAAACTCAGGAAGAAAATTTAAAAAGAGCGCAAGAAGTACAGGGAATTGAAAAGTCAGTTGCTGAATACCGTCAAAAAGCGTTAAAAGATTTGCAAACTAAAGAGGTTGAATTATTAAAACCAGTAATTGAAAAAGCAAGAACTACAGTGCAAAAAGTTGCACGTGAAAAAGGATATAACTATGTGTTAGATTCTACTACAGGTACTGGAGTAATTATGGCTGACGGGTATGATTTAATGAATGATGTTAAAAGTGCATTAGGTATTCAGTAGCCAGTAATAAAAAAAATAAATTTAAAAGGTTGTTCTAATTGAACAACCTTTTTTTTGTAATTTAAATTTAAAAATATTGTCAACAACTGGTTCCAATTTTAAATTTCTTAAATAAAAATTAGATCTTGTTAGGATGAGAAAGAAGCTATTAAAGTAAGCCCAGATATTAGTATTATTTAAAAGATCTACTCTAAATGGAAATTTAGTATTGATCATGGTTTTTTTTTATTTTCAGATGAAAATCAAACGCAATATGAGTTTCGCTTTTTTTTCGATTTACTGAAAATTCGTATTGCGTAGTTATCAGCTTAGTTTAAATTAGGAATCGTCGAATATGCTAAGCTAGTATAGTTATGCTCTAAGCGTTGAAAGATAAATGGCTTTGGTTAAATTTTTTTGAAAGGAATAATGGGCATGTAAACGAGACAGATGTGAAATTTTATAGGTAAATGTCATATCATATAAGACGAAGTGGTAAATTACAAAGGATGTTTTGTTCCAGTAAATTCATGTGATCAATAATTTGAATATAACAGATCCTTATAAAAAACTAAAGTAAATAAACTGTTGGTAGTGTATAACTTGTAAAATTGGAAGTATAAAAGCTTTTAATTTTAATTGAAAAGGTAAGAATATATGGAATCAGATGATTTTGAAACAAGAGTAATTTTTGAGTATTAAAAATAAGATTAAATAATATAATGAAAGAACCTATTGGTGTTTTTGATTCAGGGATTGGCGGAACCTCTATACTCAAAGAATTAGTAAAACTGTTGCCTAATGAAAATATCATTTATTTGGCTGATAGTGCCAATGCACCGTACGGGCAAAAAAACCCAGAACAAATTGTAGCCTTATGTAAAAAAAATGTGTCGTTTTTACTGAAAAAAGGATGCAAATTAATTGTGGTTGCTTGTAATACGGCTACTACTAATGCAATATCAGAGCTTAGGAGTAGTTACTCGGTACCTTTTGTAGGAATTGAGCCAGCAATAAAACCAGCTGCGCTAGGAACTAAAACTAAAGCTATTGGCATATTAGCCACAAAAGGAACGTTGAGTAGCGCATTATTTGCAAAAGCGTCCGATAGTTACGGGCAAAATACCGAAATTATTGAAGTAATAGGAAAAGGCCTGGTAGAATATATTGAGGCAGGTGATTTTGATAATCCCAATTTAGAGATTTTGCTAAAAAAATACATTCAGCCTATGATACATAATCACGTGGACTATTTAGTGTTAGGTTGTAGTCATTATCCTTTTTTAGTCCCATTACTGACTAAAATTTTACCTCAGAATGTTAAAATAATTGATTCAGGAGCTGCAGTGGCTAGACAAACACGTGTTGTTTTGAAGAAGAAGTGCATTGCGAATACTTCAAATAAAGTAGGTGAAATAATGTTTTATACTAACAGTAAGGCAAATACATTAGCGGAAATAGTTAAAAATCACTTTAAAAACTATAAAATTGAGGCTATTAAAACCTATACATCGTAGTAAATTACTTACTATTATAAATTTTAACATTTTAAAATTCGTTTAAATGCAAAAATAATCGCTATATTGCACCATGCTTAGTAAGGAACTGGGTGTTAGTAACTTAATATTTGTGATTATGAAATCAATTTTATTTGTTTTGTTTTTAGGCTTTGGAATGTCAGCATTTGCAGCAAACACAGCTACTAAGAATCATTTGTCTCTTGAGTTGAATACGGTGATTTTGAAAGATGATTTTCTTCAAAAGGCAAATAAATCAGATAAAAATGAAGTTACTTACCAATCTTACTATGCATTTGAATGGTTGTATAGAGATTCCCCCTTTATAAAAAAGCTAATCGTATTAGCTTAAGTTAAATTAGTGAAGTTAGTTTGTGAGTAAGCCCGTAAGTTTTACGGGCTTTTTTGTACTATTAATTTACCAACGCAAAGATTTTAAAAAGTCTATTTATTAACTTTGTATAAAGTTTAAATAACAATGAAAAAATATAGCATAAAAGTTGTACCTACTTCACATGATAGCATTATCAAATTTGAGGCAAATTACTTTTTAACACAACATATAAGTTACGAGTTTGAAAATATTGAAGAAGCTAAAATTTCTCCATTGGCGCAACAATTGTTTCATTTGCCTTTTGTTAAGCAAATTTTTATTGCACAAAACTTTGTAGCTATTAATAAATATGATATTGTTGAATGGGCTGATGTGCAAAGAGAGGTTGCAGCTCAAATAGAAGCGTATTTAAATGAAGGAAGGTCTGTTATTGAAGCTGCAGATGCGGCTCCAAAAAAAGTACCTGTTACCGTGTATGCGGAAAGTACACCAAATCCTTCGGTGCAAAAATTTGTAGCAAATAAAAAATTAGTACTTCAAACTTTAGAATTCAAAAATATAGATGAAGCCATAAATGCACCCTTGCCTACAGCTTTGTTTAATTTTCCATTTGTTAAGGAGGTGTTTTTAGATGATAATTACGTTTCCATTACCAAATATGAACGAGTGGAGTGGAATGACATTTCAAATGAAATTCGTGAATTTTTACGAGACTACCTGGAGCAAGGAAAGGATGTGGTAGATGAAGCGTATTTTAAAAATTCAGCTTCTACAGAAGCTACATCGGTAGACAACAATGCATCACCTTCGGTAATGGATGAAAATCTGGATGAAGTTTCAAAGCAAATCATTACAATTATTGATGAGTATGTTAAGCCTGCGGTAGCCAGCGATGGTGGAAATATTCAATTTCAGGAGTACGATCCTTCTACCCAAAAGGTAGCGGTTATATTACAAGGAGCATGCAGCGGATGCCCATCTTCTACTTTTACATTAAAAAATGGAATCGAAAATATGCTGAAAGAAATGTTGCCTGGAAAAATAGCTTCAGTAGAAGCTATAAATGGCTAAACTATTGTTGTGGTTAAAATTTTTGTGATATGAACTTGTTATAGCGTAATTATTGTCATACTTTTAATTATTAATCAATTATTTTATTAATTCTTTTAAAAATATAAAAAATTATGGCAGTATTAAAAGTTATTGAAGTTTTAGCAAACTCAGATAAAAGTTGGGAAGATGCAACACGTAAGGCAGTAAAACACGCCTCAAAATCAGTAAAAAATATTCGTTCAGTTTATGTGAATGAACAAAATGCCACAGTTGATGATGATGGTGAGGTTAAAGAATTCAGAGTAAATGTTAAAATTACTTTTGAAGTAAAATAAAGCCAAGGTCGTATTCAAGTGGTTAGTATCAAAAAAATTTTTACTAGCAAATTGAGTAAGTAAATGGTATATAACATTTCTTATTTGAAATAATATTTAGTTAACTTATAGTATTTTTCAAATAATATAAAAGCATACTGACTATGTCAGTATGCTTTTATATTTTTATATCTTATTCTAAATAAAGAAATCTATGTTAGTACGATTTTTTTTAGCTGCTATTTGTTTAGGAATACTTGTTAGCTGCAATTCTCAAAAAGATACAACTATGGAAAAGCATGAGTTTACCAATGATTTAATTCATGAAACCAGCCCTTATTTATTACAACATGCTCATAATCCTGTCAATTGGAAAGCTTGGCATCCAGAAACGTTGAATGAAGCCAAAGAAAAGAAAAAACTACTACTAATAAGCGTTGGTTATGCTGCATGTCATTGGTGCCATGTAATGGAACACGAAAGTTTTGAGGATTCTACCGTTGCTGCTGTAATGAATACTAATTTTGTTAACATAAAAATAGACCGCGAAGAGCGTCCAGATATTGATCAAGTATATATGAGCGCGGTACAATTAATGACTGGACGCGGTGGTTGGCCGCTCAATGTCATAGCGCTACCCGATGGTAGGCCTGTGTGGGGCGGTACTTATTTTCCTAAAGATGAATGGATGGGAGCATTAAAGCAAATTCAAAAAATTTACGAGGATAATCCAGCTAAATTGGAAGAATATGCTACAAAATTGACCGAAGGTATCCAGTCCGTTAGTTTAGTAAAGCCAAATCCTAATACACTTATATTTGAAAAAGATACTATAGAAAATGCAGTAGCTAATTGGGCAAAAAAGTTTGATTATAAAAAAGGGGGGCTAGATTATGCGCCTAAATTTATGATGCCTAATAACTATCATTTTTTGCTGCGTTACGCGCATCAAAGTGCTAATGAGAAATTAAAAGAATACGTAATTACTACATTAAATCAAATATCCTACGGAGGAGTTTATGATCATGTTGGGGGGGGATTTGCAAGGTATTCTACCGATGAAAAATGGCACGTACCTCATTTTGAAAAAATGTTATATGACAATGCGCAGTTAGTGAGCTTATATTCTGATGCTTATTTAATTACTAAAAACGACTGGTATAAGCAAGTAGTTTATGAAACTTTAGATTTTGTAGCGCGGGAATTGACAAACGATGAGGGGGCATTTTATTCTTCACTTGATGCAGATAGTTTAACCCCGTCAGGAAAACTAGAGGAAGGGGCTTTCTATGTATGGCAAAAGCCCGCATTGGAAACTGCTTTAGGGGAAGACTTTCCGCTTTTTAAAGACTATTATAATATCAATACATACGGCTTATGGGAGCATAATAATTATGTGCTGATAAGGAAGGAAAGTGATGCTAATTTTGTTGAAAAGCATGAAATGGAAATGGATGCCTTCTTGCAAAAGCAAAAAAAGTGGAAACAATTATTGCTAGGCATACGCTCAAAAAGAGAGCGCCCACGTTTGGATGATAAAACACTAACCTCATGGAACGCGCTAATGCTTAAAGGATATGCTGATGCCTATCGTGTTTTTGATAATGCTAAATTTTTGAAAGCAGCCTTAGCTAATGCTGAGTTTATTAAGACCAAGCAATTGAAAGGGAGTGGACAATTAATGCATAACTATAAAAACGGAAAAAGTACTATAAATGGTTACTTGGAAGATTATGCCGCTACTATTGAGGCATTTATTGCATTATATCAGGTAACTTTTGATCAACAATGGTTGGATTTATCCAAAAAAATGATCGATTACGTACATACTCACTTTTATGATAGTGCAAGCGAAATGTACTTTTTTACCTCTGATGAAGACGCAGCGTTGGTTACTCGTAATATAGAATCATCGGATAATGTTATTCCGGCCTCAAATTCCATTATGGCTAAAAATCTGTACCACTTGTCTCATTACTATTCTAATAAAGATTATTTAGTACGTTCACGTAAAATGCTGCACAATATCCAAACAAACATTACTGAATATCCAAGTGGTTATTCCAACTGGTTGGATTTAATGCTAAATTTTACTGATGATTTTTATGAAGTAGTTATTATTGGCGCTGCTGCAGAAGAAAAACGGGTGGCTGTACAGCAAAAATATTATCCAAATAAAATTATGGCAGGTAGCGCTACAGCATCCACTCAGCCGTTGTTGCTTAATAGATTTAGTGATACTGACACGCATATTTTTATTTGTGTAAATAATGCGTGTAAATATCCAGTAACAGAGGTGTCGGAAGCTTTTAATTTGTTGAATGAAAAGTAGTTGTTGAAAGATAAGAAAATCATTAATTAAAAATTAATAGTATCGTAATATTAGCGTTAAATATTTTAGGATTTGAGTCGTTTGAAAGTTGTAATTAACTATATATTTGACCTAAAAACTCAATTATGATACAAATGATGCCTTTTTCTAATTTTTCACTTTTTGGATATGAAATCAGTAAGGAAACAATTGACAAACTAGTAGTATCAACAATGAGTTATCTACCAAAAATTGTAGCCGCATTGCTTATTTTAGTTTTAGGTTTATGGGTTATAAAATTTATAAATAAGGTAATCCGTAAGTTTTTTGCACGCAAGGACTACGATATTACTTTGGAAAAGTTTATTGCCGACTTAATTAATTGGGGGCTTAAAGTAATGCTGTTTATAATGGTTATTACGCAACTTGGGGTGCAATCCAGTTCGTTATTAGCTATTTTAGGAGCCGCTGGTTTGGCAATAGGTTTGGCATTGCAAGGCTCGCTTTCCAATTTCGCAGGAGGTGTTTTGATATTACTGTTTAAGCCTTTTAAAGTGGGGGATTTTATTGAAGCTCAAGGGCAAATGGGAACGGTAAAATCAATTTCAATTTTTACCACAATTTTAAATACTCCAGGAAATCAACAAGCCATTATTCCTAACGGAAAGCTTTCAAATGATACTATAAAAAACTTTAATGCTGAGCCTACACGTCGTAATTTTATGACCATTGGAGTTTCTTATGATAGTGATATCAAAAAAGCAAAAGATATATTATTGGATATTGTAACATCGCATGAGTTTACCTTAAAAGAACCAGCTCCTGAGGTAGTAGTGGCTAATTTAGGTGATAGTTCGGTGGATTTATCGTTGCGATTTTCAGCAGAAAATACAAATTACTGGAAACTTAATTTTTACGTTTTGGAAGAAGCTAAAGCAAGGCTGGAGGCTAATGATATTTCTATTCCATTTCCTCAACGTGATATTCATGTGTACAACCAAGCATAATCATGGTATTACAACGTATTTTCAATTTTGGAGTAGCGTTTATTGTTGTTGTATTGCTTTTTTCGTGTAATACAAACAAGGATAAATTTTTACTTACTAAAGATATAACCCTATTAAAGCAAAATTTTTCTGAGAAAGTCACTTATGAGAATTTTGTAAAAGATACTATTGGTCAAATTAAAAATAATGGTAGTGAAGTTAAATTTATTGAAGTATCTAAATTTACGGATAGCCTTTCGATAAGTTATTTGAATAAGCAAAATAAAGCAGTGCATCATTTTTATAAAATTAATAATGATGCAGCTGCTATTTATAAGTCTACTACGTATATCGTTTTGAAACCAGAAAGAAAGTTGGGAGGGCATCAGCTCAATAAGTTGCTGTCACATATGGAATACCATTTGATTCAAACTGAGAAAAGTGCTGATTTTATGGGGAACTATATAACGAATACTAACTGTGTGGCGAATATTTACAATTTTAAAGGGTGCACGGAAAGTAAATTGACACTAAATAGTAACGTTCAGAAGAAATATGATTTTACTACGGCTGATACAAGTTATTCTGTAAAATTGGTAGATTTTTTACTGCAAAATTATTCGTTTTCAAAATTTGAGAAATTATGGAGTCAGGATTTCAGTAATTTTGAGTCTATTTATAAAAAAACATTAAAACAAGTAAAAATGGACTATGATGCTTCCTTACTGCCGTGTAGTAGTTAGATGCTTGACTGGGCATAAAAAAATACACGTCAGAAGTAGGTAATTGTTAATGCAATAAACGTTAAAAACAACTATCTTAGCGACTCTTATTTATGAAGGTAGTAGAGCAAATAAAAGCCCCAATTTTAAATGAAATGGAAACTTTTGAACAAAAGTTTTCAAATTCAATGAGTTCCAAGGTGGCTTTGCTCAATCGAATTACACATTATATTGTTAACAGAAAAGGAAAGCAAATGCGACCTATGTTTGTTTTTTTAGTAGCAAAAATGCTTTCTGAAAACAAAATGGTTAACGAACGTACTTTTCGCGGAGCCTCTGTAATCGAATTAATACATACAGCTACGCTAGTGCATGATGATGTAGTGGATGATTCTAACATGCGGCGTGGTTTTTTTTCAATAAATGCTTTATGGAAAAATAAGATAGCTGTTTTAGTAGGAGACTACTTACTTTCAAAAGGATTACTGCTTTCTATTGATAATGAAGATTTTGACTTGCTTAAAATCATTTCAGTGGCCGTGCGTGAAATGAGCGAAGGTGAATTGTTGCAAATAGAAAAAGCAAGAAAGTTGGATATTTCAGAAGATGTATACTATGATATCATACGTCAAAAAACAGCTACCTTAATTGCAGCATGTTGTAGTTTGGGGGCGGCATCAGTTCAACCAAATACTGAGCATGTTGAAAAAATGCGCAAGTTTGGGGAGCTGATAGGAATGGCATTCCAAATTAAAGATGATTTGTTTGATTATGGGGATACGGCTATTGGTAAACCGACGGGAATTGATATTAAGGAACAAAAAATGACTTTACCTTTAATACACGCCCTAAATAAAGCGGATAGTAAGGATAGGAATTGGCTTATTAATTCGGTTAAAAATCATAATAAAAATAAACTTCGCGTTAAGCAAGTGATCCAAAAAGTAAAAGATTTGGGCGGGCTAGAATATGCGGAATCAAAGATGCTTTATTTTAAAAAAGAAGCATTGCAGATGCTGCAACAATATGCCAACTCAGATTATAGGGATGCACTTGAATTGATGGTTAATTACGTTATTGATCGTAAGAAATAATAGTACATTTTGATTGCAAAAGAAACCATAAATGCTGTTTATGAAGCTGCTCGTTTGGAGGAAGTGATAGGGGATTATGTGCAGCTAAAAAAAGCAGGGAGTAACTTTAAGGGACTAAGTCCTTTTTCGGATGAAAAGTCTCCTTCATTTATGGTGTCTCCGGTAAAGCAAATTTGGAAAGACTTTAGTAGCGGGAAAGGAGGGAATGTAATTGCTTTTTTAATGGAGCATGAGCATTACAATTATCCGGAGGCGATTAAACATTTGGCAAAACGTTACGGGATTGAAATTCAGGAAACGGAACAGTCGGATGAGCAAAAGCAACAAGCTAGCGAAAGAGAAAGCATGTATTTAGTGAGTGATTACGCTAATATTTACTTTCAGGAGCAATTACATAAAACGGAAACTGGAAAAGCAATTGCATTAACCTATTTTAAAGAGCGTGGCTTTACCATTGAAACTATAGAAAAATTTCAACTAGGATATTCCCCTGATGCCTGGGATGCATTTACCAAAACCGCAATTAGTAAAGGCTACTTGCTCAAATATTTAGAAAGTACGGGTTTAAGTATCGTAAAAGAACAAAAACAATTTGATCGATTTAAAGGTCGAGTCATGTTTCCGATTCATTCCATGTCGGGTAGGGTGCTTGGATTTGGAGGTCGTTTGTTGGTTAACAAAGCTAAAGCAGCAAAGTATTTAAACTCTCCTGAGAGTGATATTTACCACAAAAGCAAAGTGCTTTACGGTATTTATTTTGCTAAACAAGCCATTACAAAGAAGAATAATTGCTATTTAGTAGAGGGGTATACGGACGTTATTCAATTTCATCAAACAGGTATCACTAACGTAGTTTCGTCATCAGGTACGGCATTAACTTCGGATCAAATCCGATTAATTAATCGATTATCACCTAATATTACAGTGTTATTTGACGGTGATGCGGCAGGTATGCGCGCTGCTATACGGGGAATTGACCTTATTTTAGAGCAGGGCATGAATGTACGCGTGTGTACGTTTCCTGATGGAGAAGATCCAGATAGTTTTGCAAAAAAGCATACTAAAGAAAGTCTTCAAGCTTATTTAAACGAGCATCAGCAGGATTTTATACGTTTTAAGGCAAGTTTATTACAAGAAGAAGCAGCTAATGACCCAATTAAAAAGGCGGAACTGATCCGCAATATGGTTGCGAGTATAGCCAAAATTCCTGATGTAATAAAGCACGAGGTGTATGTAAGGGAGTGTGCATCGATAATGCAAATTTCGGAAGGAGTTTTGTTTACGACTCTGGCTCAACTTTTAGCAGCTGCGGAAAAAGAAAATATTAAAAAGGCAAAACAACAAGCAGCAAGGGATGTAAGTAAGTTAGCTAAAGCCAAAACTCCTCCAGGGGTAGATCCCAATGAACCTCCAATGGAAGTGTTTTTAAATAATATGGAGTCTGCTGAAACTCAAACTAAAGTAAATGTGCTGTTTCGGTTAGAGCGTTCTATTATTGGGATTTTATTACTTTATGGGCAGGAAGAAGAGGTGTTTACGGAGTTAATTTACCAACGTAATGAAGATGAGGAGTTGGAAATTGTTCCAGTAGAGCAGACTAAAAAGGTGTACCAAAAAATATTTTTGGATTTGCAAATGGATGAAATTGAATTTACGCATCCTAGTTTTCAAAAAGTATATGGAATTTTAATTGAAAGCTTGAATTCCGAAGATCAGTTTAGGATCGATATGTTTTTGCAAATGTTAACGCCAGAACTTTCCTCGGAAATTACTGATATTTTAATGGAAGAAGAAAAATACGCTTTAGATGATTGGGAGCGTAACGAAATATATGTAAAGCAAAAAAAGACAAGTATAGTTCAGTACGTAAACGATGTCATCTTAAATTTAAGAAGACAACTAGTCGATCTTAAAATTCTGGATTTAATGAATGGTATAAAAAATAAAACACCCGATTCAAAATCTGATATTCAAGAGGACTTGTCAGAAGTCATTGAATATCAAAATTTAAAACGAGTGATTTCGGAAAAATTAAATCGAGTGATTTAATTTAGCAAATGTGTAAAATTCGTGATTGATGGATTAAGTCGGCAAGGTTGTCAACTTTTAATTTTTTTAACAGTCTAGTTTTGTAAGTACTTACTGTTTTTTCGTTGATATCTAATTTATTAGCAATTTCTTTGTTTCTTCTGCCAGCTGATAGTAAGTTCAATACTTCCACCTCTCTTGTAGATAACTTTTTAAATGTGTTAAATTGTGAACCTCTATAACTTCTGTTATTTAATTGGTCACTTAATCTTTCGTTTAAGTAAATACCTCCACGAGCAACTCTATCAAAAGCAAATTTTAAAGTTTCAATAGATGCTGTTTTACACAAGTACGCTGAAGCCCCAGATTTAATTGTACTTAATGCATAAATTTCTTCAGGCTGATGACTAAAAACAAAAACCTTAACCCCTTTAAATCTATTTTTTATTTCCTTGATGGTCTGGAGTCCATTTGAATTTGGTAAATCCAATTCCAAAAAAACAATATTCGGCATTTCCTTCCTTATCACTTTAAACAAATTCTTTCCATCTATAAGTGCAGGTAATAATCGAACATCGTTTGCATTGTTGAATAATGCCTCTAAAATCCCTTTACGAGTTATTGGGTGATGATCTGCTACTAATACTTTCATAACAATTTTTATTGATGATTGTGACTGATTTTGTGTGATGTAAAACTATTGAGAAAAGCAATTGAAAAAAGTTTTTACACCCAAGTTTCGATAAAAAGACATTATTTTAGGTCAAGAGGTATATTACAGACAGGAATTGGCTGCATTTTATGCTGGTTTACCGTATTTAGTCGGTGGTAAATTTTAAAAACTTCCTGTTTTCTGCCAGAAAAATCGTCAAAATGCTTACCAGCATCTTGCTGGGTCATTGCCCATTCAAGTTCATCATAACTAGCGCCAATTTGATCCTCATCACTTCGGCTATCACCAAAAAGTCCATCAGTGGGAGCTGCATTTTGGATGGATTCAGGAACATTTAATGCTGCGGCAAGTTCATAAACTTCGCTTTTCATTAAATCGGCAATTGGGCTTAAATCTACACCACCATCTCCGTATTTTGTGTAAAATCCAACGCCAAAATCTTCTACTTTATTTCCAGTTCCAGCTACTAAGTAGCCGTACAAACCGGCAAAATAATATAGCGTAGTCATACGAATTCTTGCTCGGGTATTGGCTAATGAAAGGTCAAGTTGAGCACTTGGTGAAACATCCGGAACTTGTTTTTTAAGCCCTTCAAATACAGGTGTTAAGTCAACACGTTCGTTACTTACGTTAGCAAATCGCTGCTTTAACTGGGTGATATGTTCCTGAGCACGAGTAACTTGGATTTCGGCTTGGTGGATTGGCATTTCCACACAAATCGTACTCAGCCCAGTCTTTGCACATAGTGTGGAGGTTAATGCACTGTCAATTCCACCGCTAACCCCAACAACAAACCCTTTAATGTTTGCGTTTGTAGCATAATCTTTTAACCAGTCTACAATGTGATCAATTACTTTTTCAGTTTTCATTAGGTTATTATTTTATCAGGATATGTTATTGCAAAAATTACTTTATTGAATTTCGGTTTAAACTATAATTTTTTTCAAAAAGAAAAGTTCATTTTCATAAAAGTAACGAAAAAGAGACATTAAATAAAGTGTACTATTAATGTTTGTTTATTTTTGTGAAATGTATATGATGAAGTATCCAATTTTTTTCAAACTATTTCTATTAAGTTTAGGAAATCTGTTTTTTTTTAGCTGCAAAAATGGCTATCAAATACCTGCAGAAATTTCTTCAATTGACGTTGAAGTTAGTATCGAGCGTTTTGATCAGGATTTTATGAATTTAAATGAAAATAAGCTAGTTACTCTAAAAAAAACTTACCCGTTTTTATTTCCTACAGGTTTTGAGGATAAATTCTGGTTAAAAAAATCTAAAGACACTTTACAGCAGGAATTAGTAAGAGAGGTAAAAAATGTATTTCCAGACCTTAACAATTTAAAATCTGATTTAACTTTATTTTATAAACATTTAATCTATTATTATCCATCGATAAAAGTTCCAAGGATTGTTACTTTAATTTCAGATGTAGATTATAAAAACAACATTATACTCCGAAAAGAGTTGCTTTTACTATCGTTAGATACTTATTTAGGAAAGGAACATTACTTTTATGAGGATATTTCGAAATATATAAAAGATGATTTTGAGCCATCACAGCTTTTACCAAACATAGCCATGGCTTACGCCAGAAAAGTGATACCAAGAGCAGATGGACGCGATTTATTAAGTCAGATGATTTTATTTGGGAAGCGAAGGTTGCTATTGCATAAACTACTACCAAAAGAAGATTTAAATACTATTTTGGGGTATACCGAAAATGAAATGAATTGGCTTAAAGAAAATGAAGCATTTATTTGGCGCTATTTTATAGAAAAAGAAATGCTTTTTAATACTGATAAGGATTTATTACCACGTTTCATATATCCTGCTCCATTTTCTAAATTTTATCTAACCATAGATCAACAAGCGCCAGATAGGGTTGGAGAATATATAGGTTACCAAATAGTTCTTGCATTCATGGAAGAGAACAATGTATCTTTGCAGCAACTTATGGAAATAGACAGCAAAACTATTTTTGAAAAGTCCAGATACAAACCAAAAAAATAATCAATTTACAATGGCAGTTAAGCATACTTCTGAAATAAAAATTAAAGTAGGACTTGATGAAAATAAAGTGCCTGAAGCGCTTTCATGGACAGCTCAAGATGGTGGCGTTACTAATGAAAAGGCAAAAGCCTTTATGCTTTCAGTTTGGGATTCTAAAGCTAAGGAAAGCCTGCGAATTGATTTATGGACTAAAGATATGCCTGTCGATGAAATGAAACTTTTTTTTCATCAAACACTAGTAGCAATGACGGATACTTATCAGCGTGCTACCCAAGATGTAAAAATGGCAGAAACCATGAAAGATTTTACAGATTATTTTGCGGATAAATTGGACTTAAAAAAGTAAACTTACTTATGGATAGTTTGCTGTTTGTATACAAAGCTTCTTCTGATTTTTGGAGTAAAAAAATAGATTTAGCGCATAAAATTTTAAGTCCAAATACTTATGCATGTAGTCTTTGCGCATTAACTCACGGTAACTTTGGCGAAACGGATAATTGGAAATCATTTAGTGCATCAGCAAAATTACCAATGGAATTTATTTACAAGGATGAATTTGAAAAACGTTTTCTAAATAAAAATATAACCTATCCAGTTATTTTTTCCATGAATAAAGGTAAAACTAAATTAGTGGAGGTAATTTCTTCGGATGCATTAGCTAAATTAAACACTGTTGAAGAACTTATTTTTAAGCTTCAAAGTATATGAATTCATTGCAATAGGTTATTTTTCTACTTCTTTCGGACGATCTTGGTTAGTATTTAATTTTATGTATTTGACTTATTACCGTTTCTGAAGTTAAATTTCCCATTTATAACGGTTCTCTTTTGTTTGATATTTTAAATTGGACACCATATAGTAGCATAAGGTTATGCTTATGCTTTCTTGATTAAACAAAAAACGCCTAACTTTTATTTGAGTAATTTAAAATCAGAACCGTTATAATCCAATTTTCAAGTGCGATACTTTTTTAATCTATAAAACGAATCTGTAATCAAGTTAAAAGATTGGCGTCTAATTAACTATTAATAATATTCATTAATAATTCTTATTTAATTTCAAGTGGATTTTTGTTTATGTTACAAGCAAAATAATTAAATTCGAAAACGTTAAAGTAATTTTTTTAATAACTAGTACACACAATTTAACTTTATGAAAAAAATCGCAATATTATTTTTATGTATTTTTGGATATTCCTGTTCTAACGATGATAGTACGCCACCTCCTAGACAACCAAGCCCAGAGGTTATTGATTCTGGTGAGGAAAAATCAAACCCCGACCCTGAGGAAGAGGGTTCCATGACAGAACCAGAGGAAATACCTCAGCCAATACCAGAAACAGTTGAACCTATAGATGTTGTTTTTGATATTCCAACACCACCCGAGGGTAAAAAATGGGAAATTGTACCAGAACTTACAGATGAATTTAACGGCACTTTTGATACCGATAAATGGTTTAAACCTTTGTGGAATTATGGGGTTCCTGTTCAAATGGTGGCGCAAAATTCAGGAGTTTCTGATGGTAGATTATGGATTATGGCTACATTAGATAATACAAATCCTGATGGAAGATGGTTTAGAACTTCTCGAGTGCAATCCAGAGCGCAAATAAATTATCCAATGTACACGGAATCAAAAATAAAAACAGCACATATTTCTGCCTATAATACTTTTTGGTTAAATAATGGAAATATTGATGATCGTGATGAAATTGATGTCATTGAAAATAATTCAAAACCCTCTTGTAACTGTCAACCAGATTTTCCGTGGCAAATGAATTCTCAATATTTCCAGGTAAATTCAGCTGCAAGTCCTAAAGAAGTAAGGAATCATGGTAATTTTGATAATAGAGCTCTGTCAGATGCAAATCCATTAAAAGGAGTAAAGTGGAATGAGGAGTATCATGTGTTTGGTGTATGGTGGAAGGATGCCAAAAATGCACAGTTTTATTTAAATGGAGAAGAAGCTGGTAGTGTTGTGTTTGGCGAGCAGCGTTTTGACAACGAACCGTTTATTGAAGGCAGGGCGTTTACGAGAAATTTAAATATTATATGGGATTTATGGACAGTTGATCAGCCTTGGCTTGGAGGATTGCCTCCAAAATCGGACTTATCTGATAAAACTATAAATACTATGAGAGTTGATTGGATTCATACTTATAAATTAACTGATGAATAGTAATTAACACACTAGAAAATTTATTAAGGTGGTTTGTATTTTAATACGAATCACTTTTCTTTTGTGTTGTTTTTAAAATCTAAACAATACATTCGTCTCTTAAACTTCAAATTCCTAAATTTGTGTTTTAGAAATACCCTTAAAATATACCATAAAAATGTTTGATAATTTAAGCGATAAGCTGGATAAAGCACTTCATGTACTAAAAGGTCATGGTCAAATTACTGAGGTAAATGTTGCCGAAACTTTAAAAGAAGTCCGAAGAGCTTTAGTTGATGCTGATGTAAATTACAAAATAGCAAAAGAATTTACCAAACGAGTAAAAGAAAAAGCTATTGGCCAGGATGTGCTTAAAAGTTTAAAGCCAGGTCAATTAATGGTAAAATTGGTCAAGGATGAATTGACTGATTTAATGGGGGGAGATGCTGAAGGAATCAACCTTTCAGGCACGCCATCAATAATTTTAATGTCCGGTTTACAAGGTTCAGGAAAAACTACTTTTTCAGGTAAATTAGCTCAATTTCTTAAAAATAAAAAGACAAAGAAACCTTTATTAGTAGCTTGTGATGTATATCGTCCGGCGGCTATTGATCAGTTACATGTGGTTGGTGATCAAATTGGGATTGAGGTATATAGTGATAAAGAAAACAATGACCCTGTAGCATTAGCCAGAGCAGGGGTGGCGCATGCAAAAGCTAATGGTTGCAATGTGGTAATTGTTGATACCGCGGGTCGTTTAGCTGTTGATGAGCAAATGATGAATGAAATTTCTAACATTCATAAAGCCATCAATCCTTCAGAAACCTTGTTTGTGGTGGATTCCATGACAGGTCAGGATGCTGTAAATACCGCGAAAGCCTTTAACGATGTACTAAATTTTGATGGTGTCATTTTAACAAAACTAGACGGTGATACCCGAGGTGGTGCGGCACTTTCAATTAAATCCGTGGTTAATAAGCCAATTAAATTTATTGGTACGGGCGAAAAAATGGAAGCGATTGATATTTTTTATCCATCGCGTATGGCGGATCGTATTTTAGGAATGGGGGATGTTGTGTCCCTTGTTGAAAAAGCACAGGAGCAGTTTGACGAAGAGGAAGCCAGAAAACTTCAGAAAAAAATAGCCAAAAACCAGTTCGGTTTTGATGATTTTTTAAGTCAGATACAGCAGATCAAGAAAATGGGGAACATCAAGGATTTGATGGGAATGATTCCTGGTATGGGAAAAATGGTGAAGGACGTTGATGTAGATGATGATGCTTTTAAACATATTGAAGCTATTATACACTCCATGACGCCAGAAGAACGAGCAAATCCACAATTGATAAATGCCAGCAGAAAAAAACGTATTGGAAAAGGGTCCGGAACATCAATTCAGCAAGTAAACCAATTATTGAAGCAGTTTAACCAAATGGGTAAAATGATGAAAATGATGCAAGGTGGAGGCGGTAAACGCATGATGCAGATGATGCAGGGAATGAAGTAAGGATTAACTTTTTAAATAGAATATAAATAAAACTACATTAATGGAAATACTAGACGGGAAGAAAATAAGTAGTGATATTAAAGATGAAATTGCTGTTGAAGTAGCCCAATTAAAAGCAAAAGGAGAAAAAGTGCCTCATTTAGCTGCTGTAATTGTGGGTAACGATGGTGCTAGTAAAACCTATGTTGGAGCTAAAGTTAAGGCATGTAATTTCGTAGGTTTTGAGTCTACTTTAATAGAGTTCCCTGAAGATACAACAGAAGCTGAATTGTTAGCCAAAATAGAGGAGTTAAATACTAATGATGTAATTGATGGTTATATAGTGCAGTTACCATTACCTAAACATATTGACGAGCATAAAGTTTTGCTAGCTGTGGATGCTACTAAGGATGTGGATGGTTTTCATCCTGTTAATGTTGGTAGAATGGCTTTGGAATTACCCACTTTTTTGCCAGCTACTCCTTATGGAATAATGGAGTTGTTAGAGCGTTATAATGTGCCCACCCTTGGTAAAAATGTAGTGGTTATAGGAAGATCACATATCGTAGGGCGACCTATGAGTATTTTAATGAGTCAGCGAAGAGCTGCTGGGGATGCTACGGTTACTGTTGCGCATTCTAAAACAGAAAATTTAAAAGAACTTACTCTAAATGCTGATATTATTGTAGTTGCTTTGGGAGTTGCTGAATTCTTAAAAGGAGATATGATTAAGGAAGGGGTTACCATTATTGATGTTGGAATCACGCGTATAGAAGATGCTTCTAAGAAAAGAGGTTTTCGTTTAGCAGGTGATGTGGATTACGAATCTGTAGCACCTAAGTCGTCGTTTATAACACCTGTTCCTGGTGGAGTAGGGCCAATGACCATTGCCATGTTGTTAAAAAATACCTTGTTGGCAAGATCGCGTCATATGGAAAACGAAAAGTAAAGCTTCTGTATAAATATAAAGTATAAAAAATGCGCTCAACTTTTAAAGCTTAACGCATTTTTTTGTGAGAATGAGCTATTAAGCATCAATATTTGCGTAAATAGCATTCTTTTCAATAAATTCTCTACGAGGTGGAACTTCGTCTCCCATAAGCATCGAGAATACTCTGTCAGCCTCTGTCATAGATTCTATAGTTACTTGACGCATAGTTCTAAATTCAGGATTCATAGTGGTGTCCCAAAGTTGTTCTGCGTTCATTTCACCAAGACCTTTATAACGTTGGATTTTTGAGTTTTCACCGTATTCTTTTACTAAAATATCGCGTTGATCATCATTCCAAGCATATTGTTTTTTAGCTCCTTTTTTAACCAAGTATAACGGTGGCGCAGCAATATATACATAGCCTTGCTCAATAAGCTCTTTCATGTACCTGAAAAAGAAGGTTAAAATTAAAGTTGCAATGTGACTACCATCAACATCGGCATCACACATAATTACTACTTTATGGTAACGTAATTTGGTCAAGTTTAAGGCTTTGCTGTCTTCTTCTGTTCCAATAGAAACTCCTAGAGCAGTAAATATATTTCGAATTTCTTCGTTTTCAAAAACCTTGTGTTGCATGGCTTTTTCAACATTTAAAATTTTACCACGTAGGGGTAAAATAGCCTGAAAATTTCGATCTCTACCTTGTTTAGCTGTTCCACCTGCAGAATCTCCCTCTACAAGGAATATTTCACACTCAGCTGGATCGGTTTCAGAACAATCAGATAATTTTCCAGGCAAACCACCAATACTCATTACGGTTTTACGTTGTACCATTTCACGTGCTTTTTTGGCAGCATGGCGGGCTTGAGCGGCAAGAATAACCTTTTGTATGATGGTTTTAGCATCCGCTGGATTTTCTTCAAGGTAGTTTTCTAACATTTCAGAAACAGCTTGAGAAACAGCAGAAGTTACCTCTCGATTACCTAATTTAGTTTTTGTTTGTCCTTCAAATTGTGGTTCTTGGACTTTAACAGAAATGATAGCGGTTAAACCTTCTCTAAAATCGTCTCCAGCAATTTCAAATTTTAACTTATCTAATAATCCAGAATTATCAGCAAATTTCTTTAAGGTAGAGGTTAATCCTCTTCGGAAACCAGAAAGATGCGTTCCTCCTTCGTGGGTATTAATGTTATTTACATAGGAATGTAAATTTTCGGCATATGAATCGTTGTAGATCATAGCTACTTCAACAGGGATATCATTCTTTTCGCCTTCCATGGCAATAACATGCCCTATAATAGGATTTCTTGAAGCATCAAGAAAGCTTACGAATTCTTTTAATCCTTCATTAGAATGAAAAGTTTCAGAAATAAACTCTCCTTTATCATCGGTATTACGTGCATCGGTTAAGGTAATGGTGATTCCTTTGTTAAGGTAGGCCAATTCACGCATTCTGCTAGCAAGTGTATCGTAATTATACTCTACAGTTTGCTGAAAAATAGATCTGTCTGGTAAAAAGGTAACAATTGTTCCATTTTTATCAGTATCACCAGTTGATTTTACAGGGTATACGGCTTTTCCTCTTTCGTATTCTTGTTCCCAAACTTTACCTTCGCGGAAAACCGTGGCGTGTAAATGGTCTGATAGTGCATTTACACAGGAAACTCCAACTCCGTGAAGTCCACCAGATACTTTATAAGAATCTTTATCAAATTTACCACCGGCTCCAATTTTAGTCATTACTACCTCCAAGGCAGAAACACCTTCTTTTTTGTGCAATCCAACAGGGATACCACGTCCATTATCGGTTACGGTAACCGAATTGTTTTCATTTATAGTTACAGTAATTACATCGCAATGACCTGCTAAAGCTTCATCGATGGAATTATCAACTACCTCATATACTAAATGGTGCAAACCACGTACACCTACATCACCAATATACATGGAAGGACGCATACGTACATGCTCCATTCCTTCAAGTGCCTGAATACTATCGGCTGAATAGCCCTGTTTAGCTTCTTCGCTCATAATTTTACTTGTTTTACAAATACTATATTCAAATATAGTTAACTAAGACAGGAGTTTTAAGAGGGGTGGGTCTAAGTTATTAACACTATTAAGGTTAATAATTAAAAGTTGCTAAAAAGAGGTTTAAATGGTCTTAAAAGGTGTTTTGTTCCTTTTTTGAAGTGAATAAAAATGAGTGATAAGAGGAAAGTCCTTAAAAAAGGCTTAAAACATGTAATCGATTAATAAAAAATCAAAACCTGTAATTAAATTACAGGTTTTGATTTTTTTTATTATTAGTTTCTGATGACTTCAATACTGTCAATATAAAAATCACCGATTCTATGGCCAAAACCAATTTGAAGAATAGTGTTTTTTAAATCTAATTTATTTTTGTTCTTTGATCTAGTCTCGAATTCAAAATTAGCTTGTTGCCATATACCATTACATTTATATTTTAATTCTGTAGATGCAATAGTAGTTTGTGGTAATTTAGATCCAGTGTTAGTAGGGGCAGAAATAATATTTAAAGTTAATTTGTCGTTATTTCTAGATCTACTTCTTATCCAGACTGAAAAATTATATCTCTTATTTTTTTTTAAGCCTTCGACTTTTTGTTGTAAAATCACATTTGAATGCTTGGTTGTTTTGCCAATAGATATTACTTCAATTTTAGCATGTTTTTTAAACCTCTCTGCTTTACGTTCATAGTTGCTTTTAAAATTAGCTTCAAGAGCGATGTCATCTTGATTGTTGTTTTTAACAATAAATTGCCAGTTTTTAGTGCCATTATCAAAACTAGAATTTTCTATAAGGTTTTGAGCTTTAGTTGTTAATAATGGTAAGATTAAAAAGAATAGTGTAGTTTTCATTTATTATGTTTTAATCAAAAATAAGTCAATAATCACACCAAAAAAGGTATTCTTTTAAAAAATCTTTTTTTGGTGTTTGATAAGTTTGGTATTTAGAAAATATTGATACTTAAAAATTTATCAATTAATAAAAATGATATAACAGGTTAATCTTCCACAATATCACCTGTCCAGTTCATAAAACCACCTTCTAAGTTATAAGTGGTGTCAAAACCGAGTTGTTCCATAATATCACAAGCTTGACCACTTCTGTTGCCTGAACGACAATAGATATAATAATTTTTAGATTTATCTAGTTTAGCTACTTCTTCTAAAAAATTCTGACCTTCTAAAAAATCAATTTGTTTCATATTGGCAATATAGCCTTCTTCAATTTCGCCATCCGTACGTACATCTAAAATGACAGCATTTTCATCATTTTCTAAAAGTTCAATCCATTCGTCTTGATCTATATCTTGTCTCATAATTTTAAATTTTATTATACAATGTTATCGAAAAAAATAAAAAATAATTACATTTGCCTGATGAAAAATTTAAAATTTAATATTTGGTGGTGGATATCTCTAGTTAACTAGCTGTGATATTATGCATTTTATATAAATTTTTGTTCAAAATTTCATTCAAAAAAGGCTTGTCAATCACGACAAGCCTTTTTTTATTTTATATTTTTACATCGCTCTTTAATAAAGATTCGAAAATACAGAACCAATATGAGTTACCAACTTAAAACGAATTTTAAAAAAATAATAGCAGATACCATTACGCCTGTAAGTGTGTACTTAAAAATTAGAGATCGTTTTCCAAACAGTTTATTGTTGGAAAGTAGTGATTATCACGGATCGGACAATAGTTTTTCATACATATGCTGTAATCCTATAGCGAGCATTACAGTAAAGGATGAGAAGATTACTCAAATTTGTCCTGAAGGTCACGTGCAAGTTGCTGATATTACTACCAAAACAGATATTCCTGAGGCTATTGAAGCTTTTGGAAGCATTTTTGAAACCGATGATAGTAACTTTAAATTCATAAATAACGGATTGTTTGGTTACATTTCATACGATGCTGTTCGCTATTTTGAAGACGTGGACATTAGTCAAAAGCCCAATAAGCTTGATATTCCAGATGTATACTATGCCGTTTATCAAAATATTATAGCAATTAACCATTTTAATAATGAGGCTTATATTTTTGCACATACTTACAAAAAGGAGAGTAATATTGACGAAATAGAATCATTAATAAAAGTGAAAAATTTTGCTTCCTATTCATTTGAATCGGTAGGTGAAACTACAAGTAATATTGATGATGAAACGTTTAAAAAAAATGTAGCTATTGCTAAAAAACATTGTCAACGCGGCGATGTATTTCAGCTAGTGCTTTCCAAACGGTTTTCGCAAAAGTTTAAGGGTGATGAATTTAACGTATACCGTGCTTTGCGTAGCGTAAATCCTTCGCCTTATTTGTTTTATTTTGATTACGGAGATTTTAAAATTTTTGGAAGCTCACCCGAGGCACAATTAGTAGTGGACGAAGGGATTGCAGAAATTCATCCCATTGCCGGGACATTTAAGCGTACGGGGGATGATGAAAAAGATGCTGTTTTGGCCAAAAAGTTGGCGCTAGATCCTAAAGAAAATAGTGAGCATGTTATGTTAGTTGACTTGGCGCGAAATGATTTGAGTCGTAACGGGAGTGATGTAAATGTAGAGCGTTACCGCGAAGTGCAATTTTACAGCCATGTAATCCATTTGGTAAGTAAAGTTACGGGGAAAAAGCGCGAAAGCAGCTCAACAATGCAAGTAGTAGCCGATACATTTCCAGCCGGAACATTAAGTGGGGCTCCAAAGCATATGGCAATGCAGCTGATTGAAAAGTATGAAACGATAAACAGGGAATTTTATGGTGGAGCTATTGGTTTTATGGATTTTAAAGGTAATTTTAATCACGCCATTATGATCCGAACGTTTCTAAGTAAAAATCATAGTTTGCATTGGCAAGCTGGTGCGGGTTTAGTAACAGCAAGTAAAGAAGAAAGTGAGTTACAAGAAGTATATAATAAATTAGGTGCCTTAACTAAAGCGTTAAAATTAGCTGAAGATATTTAATAGAAACAGTCTTAATTTCTCCCGTAAGGGCGAAAGTTTCCCAGGAATAGAATTAATTAAATAAGATTCCTTTATTTAAGGAGTAGTACTTATGAAAAAGATATTAGTTATAGATAATTACGATTCGTTTGTTTACAATCTGGTTCATTATTTAGAGGACTTAGGTTGTGAAGTTGTAGTAAAACGAAATGACCAATTGCATATTGATGAGGTAGCGGATTTTGACAAAATATTACTTTCGCCAGGACCTGGAATACCAGATGAAGCAGGCTTACTCAAACCAATAATTGAAAAATATGCGGCTACAAAAAGTATTTTTGGAGTATGCTTAGGGCAGCAAGCTATTGGTGAGGTTTTTGGCGGAACGCTAAGGAATTTAGATGATGTATACCATGGAGTAGCTACAAAAATAACCACAGTAGTGGATAATGATTTAGTGTTTGAAGGATTAAAAAGATCCTTTGAAGTTGGGCGTTATCATTCATGGGTGGTAGCTAAAGAAAGCTTTCCTGATAGTTTGGAGATTACCTCTTTGGACGAAAACGGACAGGTAATGTCCTTGCGTCATAAAGAATTTGATGTTAGGGGGGTTCAATTTCATCCAGAATCAGTATTAACACCTGATGGAATGAAAATGTTAGAGAATTGGGTAAATAATTAAATTAATAGTTATTTATCAATTCCCTCGTAGGAGGGAGTCTCATAATGAGAAGAGTTTTAAGATGAAATGATCCAAAATACTGAAGTTTAAAGATAAAAAAGGATTTATAAAATCATAATAAATTAGTGACCCTAAATTGCTAAATCAATTATAAAAGTAAATTGCCTCTAGTGAATTAGCTGGTAGCAATTCGCAAAGCGAATGAAAAATGAAAAATATACTAAACAGATTAATAAGTCACGAAGTACTGAGTAAGCAAGAGGCTAAAGATATTTTGGTGAATATTTCAAACGGAAGTTATAACAACAGCCAAATAGCATCATTCCTTACCGTGTATATGATGCGTAGCATTACCGTAGCGGAGTTGGAAGGTTTTCGAGATGCGTTGTTGGAACTTTGTGTGGCAGTTGATTTAAGTGAATATAACCCAATTGATTTGTGTGGTACGGGAGGTGATGGTAAGGATACATTTAACATTTCAACACTATCCTCATTTGTTGCCGCTGGGGCGGGAATAAAAGTGACCAAACATGGAAATTACGGGGTGTCTTCAACCTGCGGAAGTTCAAACGTAATGGAGCATTTGGGGATTAAGTTTAGTAACAACAAAGACTTTTTAACCAAAAGTATTGATGAAACGGGTATTTGTGTATTACACGCACCTTTGTTTCATCCAGCAATGAAAAATGTAGCGCCTATACGCAGGGAGTTGGCAGTAAAAACATTTTTCAACATGTTGGGTCCTATGGTTAATCCAGCCTTTCCAACTAACCAAATGGTAGGAGTTTTTAATTTGGAATTAGCGCGTATGTATGGGTATTTATACCAAAATGGAACTAAAAACTTTACCATTTTGCATGCCTTGGATGGGTATGATGAAATATCCTTAACAGGAAAAACCAAAACAATCACTAGACAAACTGAAGCCATGTTAACACCAGATGATTTTGGAGTAACTCAGTTAAAACAATCGGATATTTATGGAGGGAATTCTATTGAATCATCTGCTAAAATATTTGTCGATGTATTGAGCGGAAAAGGTACCGAAGCACAAAATAATGTAGTTTGTGCTAATTCTGGAATGGCGATTGCAACGGTATTGAACTTAACACCAAAAGAAGGTTTTGAAAAAGCCAAAGAAAGTTTACTAAGCGGAAAAGGCTTGGAAGTTTTAAAGAAAGTGCAAAATTTATCGTAGATAAATTGGGTTAAAGGTACAGGACTGAAGGTTAAAGGTAGAAGGTAAAAGAGAGGTTAAAGTATTTTTAGAATACCCCTCAACCTTCAGATTTCAACCCTCAACCCAAGTAAGAATAAAAATATTAGATAGGATAGAAGGACAAAAGCAAGAGGTTAAAGTATTTTCAGAATACCCCTCAACTACCAACCTTCAACCCTTAACCTAAGCAAAAATGAATATATTAGATAAAATAGTAGCAGATAAACGCATTGAAGTTGACTTCAGAAAGGAACTGATTCCAGTAAAACAGCTGGAGCAGTCAGTACTTTTTGAACGCGCTACTGTGTCATTAGCAAAAGCACTTCGCGAAAGCGATACGGGAATAATTGCAGAGCATAAACGCCGGTCTCCTTCAAAGGCAATAATCAATCAAAAAAGTAGCGTTTGGGATGTAGCAAAAGGCTATGAAAAGGCAGGAGCTTGTGGAATGTCAGTACTCACTGATGGGAAGTATTTTGGAGGTTCATTAGATGATTTGCTAACGGCGAGAGCTAGTGTAAAAATGCCTTTGCTACGCAAGGAATTTATTATTGATCCTTATCAGTTATTGGAGGCAAAAGCCTACGGAGCAGATGTTTGTTTATTAATCGCTGCATGTTTGACCAGGGATGAAATAAAACACCTTTCTGAATTTGCAAAAAGTTTAGATTTGGATGTGTTGTTGGAAGTGCACAATCAGGAAGAATTGGAAAAATCCCTAATGCCTTCGTTGGATATGTTGGGAGTAAACAACAGAAACTTAAAAACTTTTGAAGTGAGTTTAGAAACTAGTAAAAGTTTAAGTAGGCAGATTCCTGATGATTTTGTAAAGGTTTCGGAAAGTGGAATTAGTTCAGTAAAAGCTATTAAAGAATTGAAACCTTATGGTTATCAAGGGTTTTTAATTGGGGAAAACTTTATGAAAACTGATAATCCAGCTCAAAGTGCTATTGAATTTATAGGGCAGTTATAAATTAATAATTATGAAAGAAGCAATTTTAATTACTGGGGTTACAGGAAACGTAGGTTCGCATGTGTTGTTTGAGTTGCTTTTTGACCTTCATAATCAGCAAAAGGATACGCCAATCTATTTAGTTATTCGTAGTAGTAATGGAAAAACAGGATGGGAGCGTTTACACTCGGAAGTATTTACACCTAGTTTAATTCCTCAAAAGATTGCCCCCTTTTTTAAAACTTACATAAAAAAAAATGTGCAGGTTTTAGAAGGAGACATCAGTAATTTTATAATTCCTAATGATGCAGGAAATAAATTAACCGTTTTTCATTTGGCGGCATCTGTAAACTTGGGAAAAGGGTTAAAAGCTAAAAAAGAAATTGCGGCAACTAACTACAAAAGCACTAAAACTTTTTTTTGAATTGATAAAAAAGCGTACCAAAAAACTAGTGTTTGTAAGTACGGCTTTTTCTCGTGGAGATATTGAGGGAGTTATTACAGATGATTATCATGCTGAAGATGATTTTAAATTCAGAAATTTTTACGAAGAATTTAAAATGAAGATTGAAAAAGAGGTGCTGCAACTTGCAGCAGCTAATGATTTTGAATGTACTATAGCGCGACCGAGTGTTATTTCCGGACGTTTATTGGACACCCCTAAATATGTGACTAATAGTTACATTGTGTTTTATGCAATTGGAGCTTTTTTTAGTAAAATGAAATCCATTTATAAAGATATTGGTAAGATACGTATTGTATTAAATCCTGAAGGGGGACTGAATATTGTTCCAGTGGATTATGTAGCAAAAGCCATTGTAAGGTCGGCAGATTTAAAAGAAAAACAATTAAATATTACCTTAACAAAAAACGTAGGAATTCAGTATTTATTGACCATGATGTTTAATAAATGTGGGATTGATGGTTTGGAATTTGTTACGGAAGAACCTAAGGATAAAAGCATTATAGAAGCGTTATTTTATAAAACGGTAGGCGGGCAATTGGCAAGTTATTCCACCTCCAAAAAACACCAATTTGAATCAAAATTAGTGCGTAAATTATTGAAGGATATTGAGGAGCCAGACATGACATTGGTATTTAAAGAAATGTATGATTTTGCACACAACATCAATTTTGATAATAACAACATAACGCCTGTTATTGGATAATGGAACAAAAGAAATTGAAAATAAAAGTATGCGGAATGAAGTATGCAACTAACATTCAAGAAGTTGCTGCTTTGCAACCTGATTATTTAGGGTTTATTTTTTATCCAAAATCTCCAAGGAATTTTGAAGGCGCTATTCCTGAAATAGATCATACTATAAAAAAAACTGGAGTATTTGTAGATGCTGAGATTGATTTTATTTTCGAAAAAGTTAAAAAATATGATTTTAAAGCGGTTCAACTTCACGGAAGTGAATCCCCTGAATATTGTAAAAATTTGAGGGAAAAGCTTACTAATATTGAAATATTTAAAGTATTTGGAATTAAAGATGCATTTGATTTTTCAATACTAGCGTCCTATGAATGGTATGTTAATTATTTTTTATTTGATACTAAAGGAAAGCAAAAAGGAGGAAACGGATATGCGTTTGATTGGAGTGTTTTAAAAAATTACACTAGCAAAGTTCCCATTATTTTAAGTGGCGGAATTGGAATTGAAGAATTATCAAAAATTGAACAAATCCTAAAAACGGATTTACCCATTTATGCCTTGGATTTAAATAGTAAATTTGAAATAACACCTGGTGTTAAAGACGCCAAAAGAGTAAAAGAATTTTTAGAAAAAGTAGAACAGCTAACAGCTAATAGCTGATAGCCAATAGCTATAAATTATGAAATATCATGTTAATGAAAAAGGATATTACGGTGATTTTGGGGGAGCATACATTCCTGAAATGTTATATCCAAATGTAGAAGAGTTACGCACAACGTATTTGGAAATAATGGATCAACCCGATTTTAAAGCTGAATTTGATCAACTTTTAAAAGATTACGTAGGCAGGCCAAGTCCATTGTATTTTGCTAAACGTCTTTCCGAAAAATACAATACTAAAGTATATTTAAAAAGGGAGGATTTAAACCATACAGGAGCTCACAAGATTAACAATACCATTGGTCAAATTTTAGTGGCTAAAAAATTGGGTAAAAATCGAATTATAGCGGAAACAGGTGCAGGGCAACATGGCGTTGCAACAGCTACAGTTTGCGCTTTAATGGGGATTCAGTGTATTGTATACATGGGGGAAATTGATATCAAACGACAGGCACCCAATGTAGCACGTATGAAAATGCTTGGCGCAGAAGTTAGACCTGCAAAATCGGGGAGTAGAACATTAAAAGACGCCACAAATGAAGCAATCCGAGATTGGATAAATAATCCGGTTGATACGCATTACATTATTGGCTCAGCCATAGGGCCACACCCATATCCAGATATGGTAACGCGTTTTCAGAGCGTAATTTCCGAAGAAATCAAATGGCAGCTTAAAGAAAAAGAAGGTAAAGAAGATCCTGATTATGTAGTGGCTTGTATTGGAGGTGGGAGTAATGCTGCGGGAACATATTACCATTTTTTAGAAAATACGAACGTTGGTATTATTGCCGTGGAAGCTGCAGGTAAAGGAGTTGATAGTGGAGAAAGCGCTGCTACTAGTAAATTAGGAAAGGAAGGGATTATTCATGGATGTAAAACATTGCTAATGCAATCCCCCGATGGTCAAATAACTGAACCGTACTCAATATCGGCTGGACTAGACTATCCGGGAGTGGGTCCAATGCATTCGCATTTGGCAAGAACGGGTAGGGCCGAATTCTATTCGGTTACAGATGATGATGCTATGACAGCAGGTCTTGAGCTTTCGCAATTGGAAGGAATTATCCCTGCAATTGAAACCTCCCACGCTTTAGCCATTTTTAATGACAAAAAATTTAAGCCTGATGATGTCGTGGTAATTAGCCTTTCGGGAAGAGGAGATAAAGATTTGAATACCTATATCGACTATTTTAAATTATAGATGCGTAAGTCCACTTCCGAGAAGTCGGAAGTCTTAAGTCACTAATTCTAAGGTTGAAATTATATTGCTAATTAAGCTTTATTCAATAAGAATTAATGAAAATTAAAAGCATTAAAATTAGTTAATGTATATAAAAGAGCAACAAGATTTATTTTTTGTTTACATATTAACAAATATGAATCATACAGTTCTATATATAGGTTTTACTGGTAATATTAAGCAGAGACTTAAACAGCATAGAAGTAAAAGTAATAAAGGTTTTTCTAATAGATGTAACATTCATAAGTTAGTTTATTTTGAGACGTTTATATATCCAAATGAAGGAATAAAAAGAGAAAAGCAATTAAAAAAATGGAATCGCGAATGGAAGAACAATTTGATTAATGCTAATAATCCTGATTGGGAAGATTGGAATTGGAGAATTGACTCATTTTAGCAGATAATATTAGATTTCCACCTTCGTGGAAATGAAAGTTATATTTTTTATGAACAGAATAAACAAAAAACTAAACGAAGACAAAAAATTACTGTCTATATATTTTACCGCAGGGTATCCATCGTTAAACGATACCGTTGGGATAATAAAAAAGCTAGAGGATTCAGGAGTGGATATGATTGAAATTGGTTTACCCTTTAGTGACCCTTTAGCGGATGGGCCAACCATTCAAGATAGTTCCACTGCGGCTTTAAAAAATGGAATGACAACCCAAAAATTATTTAAACAATTAGCAGGGATACGTGACACAGTAAGCATTCCGTTAATTATTATGGGCTATTTTAATCCTATGATGCAGTATGGAGTAGAGGCATTTTGTGAAAAATGCCAAGAATTGGGCATTGATGGTTTAATTATTCCGGATTTACCAGTTGCAGAATACGATGAGCATTTCAGAGAAACTTTTGAAAAATACGGATTAATTAATGTGTTTTTAATTACACCGCAAACTAGCGAAGCGCGTATTCGCTTTATTGATAGCGTTTCTAGTGGATTTATATATATGGTAAGTTCCGCAAGTGTTACTGGATCAACTTCTGGTTTTGGGAATACGCAAGAAAGCTATTTTGACCGCATTGGAGCAATGAATTTAAAGAATCCACAAATTGTAGGCTTTGGAATCAACAATGCCGAAACATTTGCTCAAGCTACAACAAAAGCTAAAGGAGCAATAATAGGTTCGGCCTTTATTAAAATGATAACTAAGGATGGTGTTAATGGTATTCCTCCCTTTATTAATAACATTAGATAGTTTATGATAGCAAAAAAACTCCAATCTATATTGTTTGTGATTAAGATAGTTATGTTTAAATTTATCTAAACTTTAACAACATACAATTATGGACATGGATGCATTGAAATCAATAGATGTTTCTAAATTTATTGGAATAGCAACTGAGTACGGTTTAAAAATAGCTCAGGCAATCTTAGTATTATTTATTGGTCTTTGGATCATTAAATTATTGGTAAAAGGGATTAAGAAAGCCCTCAATAGAACAGAAATTGATGAATCTTTAAAAGGCTTTTTATTAAATTTACTTACTTGGGCTTTAAAAGCACTATTAGTTATTACCGTTTTGGGGCAGCTTGGAGTAAAAACCACTTCATTTGTTGCTATTATTGGTGCCGCAGGTTTGGCAGTTGGTTTGGCTTTACAGGGTTCATTAGCAAATTTTGCAGGTGGCGCATTAATTTTATTGTTTAAACCATTTAAAGTAGGTGATTTAATTGAAGCACAGTCCGCAATTGGTGTGGTTAAAGAAATTCAAATTTTTGTTACAAAAATTATTACACCTGATAACAAAGAAGTCATTATACCAAATGGAGCTTTATCCAACGGGAATATTACTAATTTTTCAAGTACAGGACACTTACGAGTGGATTTAGTAGTTGGTATTAGTTATTCCGACGATATTGAAAAGGCTAAAACGGTGATTATGGATACACTTATAAATGATCCTAAAGTATTAAAAACACCTTCGCCTACGGTTGCAGTAGGGGAATTGGGAGATAGTTCAGTAAATATAAATGTTCGCCCGCATGCTACTGTGGCAGATTATTGGGATGTTTATTTTAATTCATTACAAAATGTAAAAGTAGCACTTGACAAAGCAGGTATTGAAATACCATTCCCACAACGAGTAAATCATACGGCTAAATAGTTAAAATAAAGCTAAAGCTAGAAGTAAAAAGAGCAATTATTGTAGCAATAATTGCTCTTTTGCGTGTAGCAACACCAGTAATGGTGTTAAAATTTTTCGTTCAAAAAAAGGTCTTTTTTACTTGATACTTTAAAATAAAATATCACTTTAGCTAAAGGTATATTTATATATTCTTTTTTTGCTAAATATAAAAAAAGCTAATTTTTTATTTAAATAGTTTAAAATCAGAATCAGTAAAAAATAATAAAAATGCTAGATATTACCATTAAAAGTTTTGAAACACTTACCAAAGCTGAGCTGTATGCTATTTTACGTATCCGGAGTGAAGTTTTTGTAGTAGAACAACTCATTGCCTACCAAGATTTGGATCAAAAGGATCAAAAAGCTATGCATATAATTGGTAGGATTGATTCCGAAATAGTGGCTTACACTCGTATTTTTAAACCTAACGACTATTTTAAGTATGCCAGTATTGGGAGGGTTTTGGTAGCAAAAAAATACCGCCGATTCAATTACGGAAGGGATATTGTGAAGGCATCTATATCGGCTATTGAAGCACAATATGGAGAAACAACAATAAAGATTTCGGCACAATTGTATTTAAAACGTTTTTATACAGAATTAGGTTTTGAATCCTATGGAGATGTTTATTTGGAAGATGAAATTCCGCATACTGCCATGTTGAAACAAAATTGAAATAGTTTTTGCTTGCTTTAAACCTAGAATTTTTATCAGTCAAACTTATTACGGATGTTTAGGAACTGCATTATGTTGCAATCCGTCAATCATTTGGTAAATGTATAGCAAAATTAATTCAGGATGTTTCCAGGCAATTTCATGTCCTTTGTTTGGTATAGTTACTATTTGTATTGATGAAAATTTTTCTGAGCTATAATTTACATTAGTATAAGGCACTAAATCGTCAGCATTACCATGAATATGAATAATAGGAATTTGCACGCGGTTCCATTCATTAGTAATTTTTTTCATTTCTGCCGCATGAATTGTTTTTTCATCCCCAGCAACCCGATACCCTCTGGGAACCAGCCAACGTGTTAACCACCATTGGGTTAAGTGCGCTCCCCATACATCTTTTTCCTGATCAGGATCTATAGCGGGCGAAATCATAATAACTCCTTTTACATTATTATTTATTGCTGCAACTCGTGCGGCTAATGGACCGCCATAACTGGATCCAATAGTAATCACGTTTTTTAATTGATAGTAATCAATCAGTTGATTCATTGCTTCAGCCTGAGGTTCAATTTCGGGCAATTCCTTACCAAAATTTGAATACCCGTATCCAGGTCGATCAATCGCATGCAAATTCGCCTTTTTTATAAGTAAACTATCTTTTAAATACCCATTCCAAGCTGAAAGTGAACTAGGAGATCCATGAAAAAAGATAATGTTTAGGTTATTACTTGATTGCGTTATATGTTGGGTGCGTATTTTTAAATTTAAGCTGTCAATTTCAAAATAGTCAATATTTGTGGGAATTTTATAATTGCTAAACCGTTCGTTGATTTCATCATCATTTTCTCGCCACTGCAATACTGCGCATGAATTCAATAAAAGTATAAGGGAAGTGATGCCGAAAAAAGTGAGTGATTTTAATTTCAATATAGTATCATTTTATAAGTCTCACATTAGGGTATTGGCTTTGTAATCCAAACCAAAAAGCATTGTAGCTATGCAGGCGTTTAAGCGTTTTTTCTGTATTTTTAAGTTTTAAAAAGTTTTCTTGTAATTCCCAAAGTCTTCCACTAATATCTACAGCTTCATTAGTAGTAAAGTTGAATTTTTTAAACTTTATGTTTTGATTATAATAGGCCCTATGTCCTCCTTTTTTATCCGTAAATATAACAAAAGGGGTTTGATTAATGCTGTCATGATAAATTGTTTTACGCTGTAAAAACTTTGAATGAATAGCTATAATTTTATCTGTTTCAGTGGGTGTTTTAATGACTAAAACTTCATCTTTTTTTTGTAATCTTTTGTCTAGCTTAGGTACAGGAAACATTAACTCATCAGTTGCAAAATAATTTTTGTAAGCAATTCCATCATTATAATTTCTTTTATAACCAGTGTTTAATGAAAGTACTTTTGTGTCTGGATGTGTTTTTTTTCATTCGCTCCAGGTAGTGTAGTGGTCACTACGCTGAGGTATGCTAACTGAATATTTTTGTTCACTAATGATCCAATGACTGGTTTACCTAAGGTAGTGCTCCAAAGCGATTGTGTTTTTTTTGATCATACATTAATTTATTAGAACGGTATAAAAAGTCGCTGGTTCCAAGTTGATACTGTACGCCTTTGTGTAGTGTTTTGTACAAAATAACAGTTCCACACAAGGTGCAGTATACGCCAGCAACGGGAGTGTTGCCAATAGTGTCTGTAAAAAGTTCGTGCCAAGCTAAAATTCGTTTTGGGTATGCATTTGCTTTTCCATTTATTTCAATACCAAAAACAATATCATTATTATTTAAATAAGTGGCTTTTTCGGCAGATATCATCTTAGGATTTCTCAGCGGAGGAATGCCGTCCTGTTTTACGCCACCCCAACGTACTTCATCTAGCCTAATTTTAGTAAGTTGTGCCCTGTTATAAAAGTATTTTGAAAATTTGGGGTCAATAAGGCTATGTAATTTTGCTTTGAATGTAAAATAATTTGAATTGTAACACTCTGGTCTGTTCCAAATATCAATATACCAATCATTGTAAGAGGCTTTTGCGTTTAAATTTGTGTGCTCTTTCAAGATTTGCAATAGTTGTTGTCTAATCCTATTATTATCTATAAAGTATAACGTTTCCACAAGTAAAATTTCATCGCTACTCTGCCAGTTATGTCTGATTTGTTTAAAAGTATTCGTACGTGCAAATGTATTTGCAGGCTTAAATAAATCTAAAAAGTATTCGAATTTGGCTTTTTTTGTTAGGTTAAAGTTCCTTTCTAAATTTTGGTGTTGAATTTCACTTCCATATAGTGACAAAGAAATAACGAAAAGAAAAGTAATTACTGCATTTTTCATAACCTTATTTTATTAAAATAAGTCGGCAATTAAAAAGAATAATTACTTAGCTACTATGTTGCTCAAGCAAATGATTTAAATTTTTGTTTGAATACAAATCATTTAATAAAAAAATTTCAGCCATTATAACAATAATGATTTAGAGCTTACATCAAAAATAATACAGCTATTGGTGTTAAATTAAACTGGTTCTGATTATAAATTACTTGAATAATAATTAGATATTTTTTTGATGATAAAGAAAATATAAGCCTAGCTTCAGGTACAATAAAATATCAAGTGAGAACAAACTATTTATATGAGAAATTTAACGCCTAACAGTTATTAATAGTAAAAATAGTACTGTACCTTTTAAAGGAGTACTCATTTTGAACTGCAACACAGTAAAACTTAAGTGTAGGTTTTGTTTTAGGGTGTTTTTTTGATTCACTTTTAAGTGCTTAAATTCACTTTTAGGCGGATATACTCATTATAGTATTTGTGATTTTCATTTTTAAAGTTCAAATTTCCAATTTCAGTTTATTTCATTTTATCAAGCTTGAGCTGTACACTAAAATTGTACCATTAATCAGAAAAATTAAATATGAAAAATTTAGTAAAAAAGGTATTAGTTTTAGCGGGTATGCTAGCAATACTATCTTGCCAGGATGACGATATTGCTGTTGCAGAAAATCCAGAAGCACCTTCTGGAGAAGTAATGGATGATGTGGCAGAGATAGCAACCACCACATTTGATGTTACTATTCGTAACACAGTAAATATTTTAAACACTAAAGTATTTAACACGCCAGTTGGAGCAGCTGAACCAGGTCCGGCAGCGGCTAAAGATGCGTATTATGAAATTGATTTTAAAGCGGCGCCAGGGACTTATTTAAGCTTTGCAACAATGCAAGCTGCCACCAACGATTGGTTTTTTGCTCCAAAAGAATCAGGGATTAAATTATTTGATGATTCAGGAGCTCCTGTAACTGGTGATGTAACAAGCCAGATTTATTTGTGGGATTCAGGAACTGAAAATGAAGATCCAGAGTTTATTGCCACTGCTCCTAATGGTCAAACTGAGGGCGAGCCTGATGCAGATACTAGCGTAAGAGTAGTTAAAGAAGATGTGACTCCTTATTTAAAAGTAGATTTAGCTTGGAATTCAACAACAAAAACTTTTACTCTTAAATTAATTAATGTAGTGGGTAATGAAGCTGCAAAGCCAATTATATTAACTCCTGGATTAATAGTTTTACACGCTCAAAAAGCTGCTTTATTTAGTGTAGGAGAACCAGATAGAGGGTTCGGTTTAAAGGAAATAGCTGAAGGCGGAATGCCAAAAAAATTATACGACTGGTTTAAAGAAGAAGGTACTACAGAAGGTGCTTTTTTAAGAATGTCAGCTTCTTTAGTAAAATTTTCACCTGCATTAATTTATGCTTTTGATGGGAAAGAGGGAGCTAAGGATCCATTTTTTACTCAAGGTGAAGCTGCTGTAGTAAATAGTGGTCTTGAAGAATTGGCAGAAGATGGAAACAGAAGTGTGGCTTATAATTACATTAAAGATGAACTTAACATTCCTGTGGCAGCTAGTAATGAAGAAATGCCAATAGGACCAGGACAAGAATTTACATTTACAATCGAAGTGCCTACAAATAAAGATTATAAGTTTAGTTTATTGACGATGTTAGTGCCATCAAATGATTGGTTTATTAGTCATAATACGGCTGGTTTGGCTTTATTTGACGAGGAAGGAAATCCAATGACTTATAGCAATGCAGGTACCAAAACGTATTTATATGATGCAGGTACTGAAGCTGATCAACCTATTGGTGCTGGAAATTATCAGGCATCTATTCAAATGGGACCAAATGAAGGTCCAGCCGATGCAGATACAACGGTAAGACGTGTACCAATGATTATGGACGGTCAGTTTGGTAAAGATGTAGTAATTGGCGGAGGAGCCGGAGTAACATGGAATGGCGACCCAAGAGGAGGATATAACTTTATTGAAGTTGATATTACGCCAAGGTAATATAATTTTAAGTTACTAGTTTGAATAAATAAGAGGCTACCAAAAAGGTAGCCTTTTTTATTTTTGTAAGTATGACGCTTCTTATATTAATATCGTTTCCGACATTAAATTTAACCATTCAGATTTGTTCTTTTTCATTTGATACTTAGAAATAAAAAAGTACCGAAGCTAAACCTACCTTTTTTTTATTCATATTTACGTCATAACAACACAAAGCTATGCCTATTTTTTCCTTCTAGTGCAAACAAATAAAACCGAAGCTTAATTTGAGCAATTTAAAAGCAGAACGGGTGCGTTTTGTATTAATTTTTTTAGTTTGCATAAACGGTTTGTTCTATTATTTCAAGTCAAAACGATCTAAAGTCATTACTTTATGCCATGCATTTGCAAAATCATTAGCAAATTTGGTTTTGTAATCGTTACTGGCATATACTTCAGCCAAAGCTCTTAATTCAGAGTTTGAACCAAAAATAAGATCAGCACGCGTTGCAGTCCATTTTACAGCTCCAGTTTTTCTATCAGTGCCTTCAAATATTTCTTTTTCGTCCGAAGTAGCTTTCCACTTGGTATCCATATCTAAAAGGTTTACAAAAAAGTCATTAGTTAATACACCTGGTTGTTTGGTAAACACGCCATGCTTTGAATTGTCAAAATTTGTATCTAGAACACGCATTCCCCCAACTAGAACGGTCATTTCAGGAGCAGTTAGTGTCATTAATTGTGCTTTGTCTACTAATAATTCTTCAGTGGATAAGGTATACGCTGTTTTCTTATAATTACGGAATCCATCAGCCATTGGTTCTAAAACAGCCATAGATTTTGGATCAGTTTGCGCTTGTGTTGCATCAGTTCTACCAGGAGTAAAAGGTATTTTTAAAGTAACATTTGCCTTTTTAGCCGCCTCTTCTACAGCAGTATTTCCTGCCAAAACAATCAAATCAGCCATTGATATTTTTTTATTCCCCGATGTAGTATTGAAATCTTTTTGAATTTCTTCAAGCTTGCTTAATACTTTATTTAATTGATCGGGATTATTTGCTTTCCAATTTACTTGAGGTTGCAAACGTAAACGCGATCCATTTGCTCCTCCTTTATTATCTGAGTATCGGAAGGTAGAAGCCGAAGCCCATGCAGTACTAATTAACTCACTAGCAGATAATCCCGAATTAGCTATTTTTGACTTTAATTTAGCAATATCACCTTTGCTAACTAATGCATGATCTACTTTTGGGAGTGGATCTTGCCAAATAAATTCTTCTTTTGGAATTTCAGGACCTAAATAGGTGCTTTTTGGCCCCATATCACGGTGTGTTAATTTAAACCAAGCTTTAGCAAAGGCTTCATTAAAACTTTCTGGATTGTCATAAAAGCGACGTGAAATTTTTTCGTATACAGGATCCATTCGTAATGAAAGGTCTGTAGTAAGCATTGTAGGAACATGAAATTTATCTTTGTCAAAAGCGTCTGGATAAATTTTATCGGTATCTTTAGCGACCCATTGGTGGGCGCCACCAGGACTTTTAGTTAATTCCCATTCTCTTTCAAACAAACTTTTAAAAAATCCTTGACTCCACTTGTTTGGTGTTTTTGTCCAAATAACCTCTAAACCTGAAGTTACGGTATGCTCCGCTTTTCCGGATTTATAATTGTTTTTCCACCCCAAGCCTTGCTCTTCAATTGGAGCTGCTTCAGGAGCTTTACCCAAGTGGTCACCACCTGCAGCACCGTGCGCTTTACCAACGGTATGTCCCCCTGCAATAAGAGCAACAGTTTCCTCATCATTCATACCCATTCGGCCAAAAGTTTCTCTAATGTCTTTAGCGGCTAATATAGGATCTGGTTTTCCGTTTGGTCCTTCAGGATTTACATAAATTAAGCCCATTTGGACAGCAGCTAGTGGTTGTTCTAGTTCGCGATCACCAGTATAACGTTCATCTGCAAGCATTTCCGTTTCTTTACCCCAATACACATTAGTGGCAGGTTCCCAAACATCTTTACGCCCACCAGCAAAACCAAGTGTTTTAAAGCCCATAGACTCGTAAGCTACATTTCCGGTTAAAATCATCAAATCAGCCCATGATATTTTGCTTCCGTATTTTTGTTTTATTGGCCATAACAATCGTCTAGCTTTATCTAAGTTAGCATTGTCAGCCCAACTGTTTAAGGGAGCAAAACGTTGCTGTCCTTCGCGCGATCCTCCACGTCCATCACCAGTTCTATACGTCCCAGCACTGTGCCATGCCATTCGTATAAAAAAACCACCATAATGTCCGTAATCAGCTGGCCACCAATCCTGGGAATCAGTCATTAATTTTGTAAGGTCGTCTTTTAGCGCTTTATAATCTAATTGCTTAAATCTTTCCGCATAGTCAAATTCTTTACCCATAGGGTCAGATAATTCGGAATGTTGCCTTAAAACATTTAAATTAAGTTGGTTTGGGTACCATTCTCTGTTGGTTTTTCCATTATTTGTAACGGTTAATCCTGCTGATTTTCCCTTTGATCCAAAATGAAAAGGACAGCCGCCTTTTTTTGGAGTTTCGCTATTTTCAGCAATTTGTTCAGTTGAACTTTGATTTCCACAGCTTAGTAGCGTTGCTGTGGCTAAAGTTGCTAGCAATATTTTTCTCATGTTTCCCAATATTTAGTAATTGTTATATGCAAATCTATGCAGATTACTTATTAATTTTATTGAAAGTAATCGATATGTCTTATAGTTAAATAAAAAGTGCTAATGAAGTTAGTAAATTTATTCAACACTTTTTTGCTTTAACTTATTTGTTTTTAGAGTGTAGCGTTTATAGAAATGTGATTGTTTCACAATTAGCATCTAATGGTTTACATTTCATTTATAATTTAAAAAGGCACTTATATATTCTTTTTGAGAACGTTTTAAATAAATTCATACAATACATTTGAACCAAGATTGTATTAGGTTATGAATAGCATAGTTTTAACTATAACATTTGTAAACATTGTTAGTTAGGTTTTAATCTCGCTGGTTTTCTGGCGAGATTATTTTTTATAACCCCATAGGCTTATAATTATGGAAAAATTCACTGCAGCATTTTGGAAATCTTTATATAGCACCCCTGAACTTGTTATTGATAAGCTAGACTTGTTTTATGTATCTGATAAACAACTTAGTATAAAAAGGGTGAAAAAAGGTGCTAATTTTTGCTATTACAATAACAGTCACCTAATAAAATCAAAAAAAACTGTTGATCGTATTACTAAATTGGTCATTCCACCTGCGTGGAAGAATGTGTTAATTTCTGAAATTGAAAATGGACATTTACAAGCGGTTGGTCGTGATGCTAAAAACCGAAAACAATACCGTTATCATCCATTGTGGAGCAAAGTTCGAAATCAAGGCAAGTTTTACAGAATGACGGAATTTGGTAAAGACTTACCAAAAATTAGAGCCAAAGTTGATCGTGATTTAGAGCAGAAAAAGTGGACCAAAACTAAAGTTTTGGCTTTGATTATAAGATTGCTTGAAGAAACCCATATTAGAATTGGAAATGACCAATATGCAAAAAGAAATAAAACTTACGGACTTTCTACCTTAAGGAATAGGCACTTGGAATTGTATAACGATAAGCTAAAATTTAATTTTGTTGGAAAAAAAGGTAAAAAACACGCAGTAACTCTAAAAAATAAAAAGTTAATTAAATTAGTACTAAAATGTGAAGAAATACCTGGTTGGGAATTATTTCAGTATTACGATGCAAACGGAGCTAAACATTCAATAGATAGTGGTTTGGTGAATGAATATTTACAAGAAATTACGGGAAACTCATTTACAGCAAAGGATTTTAGAACATGGTCAGCTACTCAATTGTTTTTTGAATCTTTAGCTACATTTAAAGTTACAGATAAGAAAAAAAAGCTTCATAAGAATATTTTGGAAGCTTATGATAAAACGGCAAAGGAACTAGGGAATACTCGGAATGTATGTAAAAAATATTATGTACACCCTATTTTGCCTTCGTTATACGAGGATGGAAAATTGCAAAAACATGTTAATAAACTAAATGAGGAGTCCTTGAGCAAAAAATACATGTCACCTTCGGAAGTAATAGTTTTGAACATTTTGAAGGATTATCAACCCAAATTTAGTAGTACATCGTTTTAGTGTAGCTCTCATACTTATTTTAAGCCTAACGCGTTGTTATTTAAAAAGTTTGGGTTTTTTTAAGATTGTATATTATTTGCTATCAGACAATTCCTTTTTTTTTACTAAATTCTACCCTAGTAATTGGTAAATACCAGTATCCAAAAGATGATTTCGTCCCCAAAATCATCTTTTGGATACTAATCATTAATACTATGCAACAATTATATGTACCTCGGGTACACTCAATATTCAAATTTATTAGGAATAAAGTAAATTACATTTCATCAGATTATTTTACAGTTTTTGTATATCCATTTTTTTATAAAAATGCAATCATCTTTTTTTTAATTTTAGGGGCGTATAGTATTCAAGCTCAAGATAACAGGGCTATTGATTTAAAAATTGAAGCCTTAATTGCAAAAATGACTTTGGATCAAAAAGTTGGTCAACTTTCGTTAAGAGGAACTTCGAGTAGAACAAAATTATTGCCAGAAGCATTAAAAAAAGAGGTAAAACAAGGAAAAATAGGTGCCTTTTTAAACGTAATGAATAGGGCGTATGTAGATGAATTACAACGGATCGCGGTAGAGGAAAGTCCTTTGGGGATTCCATTGATTTTTGCACGCGATGTGATCCATGGTTTTAAAACGATATTCCCCATTCCTTTGGGACTAGCAGCATCTTGGGATGCTGAAACTGCCAAAGCAGCAGCAAGAGTTTCTGCTATTGAAGCTTCTTCATACGGTATCCGTTGGACTTTTGCTCCTATGCTGGATATTACGCAAGATAGCCGTTGGGGGCGTATTGCGGAATCTCCAGGAGAGGATCCTTACTTAGCCTCGGTATTAGCAAAAGCCTATGTAGAAGGTTTTCAGGATAATGATTTAAGTAAGTCTACCAGTTTAGCAGCCTGTGCCAAACATTTTATAGGCTATGGAGCTGCCATTGGCGGGCGGGATTACAATACAGCAATTATCCACGAGCCGTTATTGCGTAACACTTATTTAAAACCTTTTGAAGCGGCAATTGATGCAGGCGCCGCTACAGTAATGACTTCGTTTAATGAACTTAATGGAGTGCCTGCCTCAGGAAATAAGTGGTTGCTTAATGAAGTATTACGTAAGGAGCTTGGATTTCATGGTTTTGTAGTAAGCGATTGGAATTCTATTACTGAAATGATAGCCCACAGCTATGCTGAAAATGAAAAGCACGCGGCAGCATTGGGGATAAATGCAGGATTGGATATGGAAATGACCAGTAAATCCTATGAAAATTATATCAAACAGTTGCTGAAAGAGAAAAAAATAACAGAAACTCAGCTAGACTTTTTGGTAAGTAATATTCTTAGAGTAAAATTTCGGCTAAATTTATTTGAAAAACCTTACCGTTTAAAAAAACATACGGGGAATTTTTACAGTCAGGAGCATATGGATTTGGCTAAAAATGCAGCTATCCGGAGTAGTGTCTTACTTAAAAATAATCAGGGATTACTTCCCTTAAATAAACTAACTAAAGTAGCTGTAATCGGTCCGTTAGCAAATGCACCGCATGAGCAATTGGGGACTTGGACTTTTGATGGTGACCAGGCCTATTCAGTAACACCATTACAGGCTTTTAAAAACAATAAAGTTAATTTTAATTTTGCAGAAACACTCACTTACAGCAGAGACCAGTCAACCAAAGCTTTTGATAAAGCTTTAAGAACTGCTCAATCTTCCGATGTTATTTTATTTTTTGGAGGAGAAGAAGCTATCTTGTCAGGGGAAGCACATAGTAGGGCGCATATTAATTTACCAGGTCAGCAGGAAGCATTAATCAAAGCATTAGCAAAAACGGGGAAGCCAATAGTATTTGTTATTATGGCTGGACGCCCAATTACACTTACAAAAGTTATTGATCAGGTGGACGCTATATTAATGACTTGGCATCCAGGAACCATGGGGGGCGAAGCTATTTATGAAATGCTTTGGGGAAAAAATGAACCAGGCGGAAGGTTGCCTATTACCTGGCCCAAAACTTCAGGACAACTACCCTTATTTTACAATCATAAAAATACAGGAAGACCACCAAGTATAAAAAGCTTTGTGCAAATGGATAGTATTCCCGTAGGTGCTTGGCAAAGTTCCTTAGGTAATACGTCCCATTATTTAGACGTTGGTTTTACTCCTCAATTTCCTTTTGGTTACGGATTGGGATATACTACATTTAAATATTCTGATGTTAAAATTTCAACCACAAGTATTACCAAAAATGAAAGTTTAGAGGTTTCCGTAACCTTAACAAATACTGGTGATAGGGCAGGAGCGGAGCTTGTTCAATTGTATGTACAAGATGTAGTGGGTAGTTTAACGCGACCAGTTAAAGAATTGAAAGGTTTTAAACATATTCATTTGGATAAAGGAGCATCAACCATTGTAAAATTTACTTTGAACGCTAATGATTTAATGTTTGTAAACAATACGCTTAAGCCCGTATTGGAAAAGGGTGAATTCAATATATTTGTTGGGAGTAGTTCGCAATCTTGTATAAAAAAATCTTTTGTCCAAAAATAACTAATATGCTAATTATTGTAATTGGTGTTAGCGGAAGTGGAAAATCAACCATAGCTAAACTATTGGCTGAAAAGCTAAAAATTAATTATTACGATGCTGATGATTTTCATCCGCAATCCAATATTGATAAAATGAAGGGTGGCAATGCATTAAATGATACTGATAGGTTGCCATGGTTACAATTACTGGCTAAAAAGTTGAAAACGTGGGGCGAAAAAGATGGCGCAGTTTTAGCTTGTTCGGCTTTAAAAGAAAGCTACCGAAATATATTAAGTGAGCAAACAGACCAAATTCATTGGGTATACTTAAAAGGAAGTATTGAAACTATAAAGGATAGGATACAAAACCGAAAAGGACATTTTATGGATGCTGAATTATTGCAATCGCAGTTTGATGCATTAGAGCCACCGATGTATGGTATTCATGTGGATGTCAGGGACACTCCTAAACAAATTGTAGGTTTGCTGCTGCAAGAACTTAAAAACTAAGCATGCTAGATTATCATTTACTATTTGCTGTATTTATAGGAATCATCATTTTATTAGTGCTGATTTTAAAATTCAAAATACAAGCATTTATTGGGTTGTTAATTACTAGTATCGTTGTTGGTATAGTTTCAGGAATGGAGCCTTTAATTATTATAGAAACCATTCAAACTGGAATGGGCAGCACCTTAGGCTTTGTAGCAATAGTGGTAGGACTCGGAGCCATGTTTGGTGCAATATTAGAGCATTCTGGCGGCGCGGAAGCTTTAGCAAACTATCTTTTAAATAAATTTGGAGCTAAAAATGCATCTTGGGCATTAATGCTGACTGGTTTTTTTGTAGCTATTCCTGTATTTTTTGACGTTGCCTTTATAATTCTTGTGCCTTTGGTGTATTCATTACAACGAAAAACAAAAAAATCACTATTATTATATGCTATCCCATTATTGGCAGGTTTAGCGATTACCCATTCTTTCATTCCACCTACACCTGGACCCGTGGCTGTGGCCGATATTTTAAAGGCAGATTTGGGTTGGGTTATTTTATTTGGATTTATAGCAGGTATTCCATCGGCTGTTTTAAGCGGTCCAGTGTTTGCTAGATTTATAAGTGCTAAAATTCATGTTAAAGCTCCTAAATTAACGGCACCACCATTGAATACTACATCTTACCCAGCGGTGGGATTAATTTTGGCTATCATAGGTGTTCCTATAGTACTCATTGTGTTAAATACCGTGCTGAACAGTAGCTTAGTTGCAGCATCGGCTATATCTGAAAATGCAAAAAAATGGTTGCAAATGATTGGGCATCCGTTTTTGGCATTACTGTTGGCTAATATAATTGCGCTGTATTTATTAGGAATCAGACGTGGTGTAGCTAAAGAAACGTTACTAAAAATTACTACAAAATCAATGTCTACAGCGGGTATTATAATTTTACTTACGGGTGCTGGAGGTGTCTTTAAGCAAATGTTAGTAAATACAGGTGCTGGCGAAATGCTAGCAAATTATTTTGCTAGTGCAGGAATTAGTATGATTGTTATTGCATTTATTGCAGCTGCATTGGTGCGTATCCTTCAAGGTTCAGCTACTGTTGCTATGATAACTGCTGCGGGCATTACAGCACCCTTGCTTACTGCTCACGTAAGCGAAATTGATAAAGCACTTTTGGTAATAGCCATTGCATCGGGAGCGTCAATTTTATCTCATGTGAATGATAGTGGTTTTTGGTTGGTAAGCAACTATTTGGGATTAAATGAAAAGGAAACTTTTAAGAGCTGGACAGTAATGACTACAATTTTGAGTTTAGTAGGTTTTATTACTGTGGGAATAATTTCTCTTGTTTCGTAATACCCTATTCATTTATTAAAATCAAAAAATCAAGCCTCTTATAAGTAAAAATATGAATGAAAAAATAGTTTTGATTTTTTCAAATGACAGCAGTCTTTACTTTTATATTAATATTATTTGCCTTCAAAATTAATTAGTTGTCTGATTTAAGTATGATATTTTATGAAGCTAACAATTCAAGTGGTTTAACTTAAAATAAGTTGTAAATTTTAATTTTTTTAACACTAAATAGTTTTAAATTTATTTTTATTTATGGGTTAAAAGTTAAATTGACTTTATGGAGTTGAATTTTAATAACACTGAGGTTACTTTTCAATCAAAAAGCAATACCGAATTACAAAGGGCTTACTGGCTTTTTAAACTTATTGGATGGAAATGGTTGACTGGCATTAGTCCAATATTGTTAAAAGTATTTTTGCCATTGAAGTTTCCTATTCCTATAGTAAAACATACTATTTTTAAGCATTTTTGCGGAGGAGAAACAATGCAGGATTGTAACGTTACTATTGAAAAGCTTGCACAGCATAATGTAAAAACAATACTTGATTACTCTGTAGAGCACCAATCCGAAAATTATCAAAATACGTTTGACGAGGCTTTTTTATTAATAGAAAAAGCGAAAAATGACATAAATATTCCTTTTGTAGTCTTTAAAATGACTGGCTTTATAAGTGTTCCTATTTTAGTTAAGATGAATACCAATGATAAGTTGACCGAAGAAGAGGAAGTAGATTATACAAATGCCATTCAACAAATTAAAAAATTATGCCAAGCAGCAAATGAAGCAGGTATTCCTATATTTTTTGATGCAGAAGAGAGTTGGATTCAAAATGCCATTGATGTTATAGTATTGGAAATGATGAAACTGTTTAATACAAAAAATGCAACAGTATATAACACGATACAATTATATCGAAAGGATATGCTACAAAATTTAAAAACGCTTATTGAAATAGGGACTGTTGAAAACTTTTGTGTAGGTGTAAAACTTGTAAGGGGAGCTTATGTTGAAAAAGAAAATGACCGTGCTGATTTGTTGGGATACGCATCGCCAATTCATTATAATAAAACCAATTGTGATGCTGATTTTAATAAAGCATTAGCTTATTGCATTGCGCATATTGATCATGTTGCTGTTTGCTGCGGTACCCATAATGAGTACAGTACTATATTACTTACTGAACTTATGAACGATGCTCACATTTTGCCGAATGATCCTCGTATTTATTTTGCACAACTGTTAGGAATGAGTGATCATATTAGTTTTAATCTAGCGGCTAAGGGGTACAATGTAGTTAAGTACGTGCCTTATGGTCCTGTAAAAGATGTGTTGCCCTATTTAATTCGTCGTGCTCAGGAAAATACTTCAATTTCAGGACAGACAAGTAGGGAGTTACGATTGATAACACAGGAATTAAAGCGCAGAAAAACCAAATAAAATAAAGCAAAGGATCTTAATATAATCAAGATCCTTTTAGGTTGAAAATTGAAAAGTATCAACACTATACTATCTTCAACTTTATACTCTTTCAAGTATATCAGTATGTTATATTTCCTGTGCTACAGGGAAGTCAATAGCAACATCAGTCAAATTGTGGAAAAAATTAGTAGTACTAATAATTCCAACAGCTAATACTAAATCTACTAAATTTTCTTTTGTGTAACCAGCTTCGTAAAATGAATCAACTTCAGCGTCAGTAGCTTTGCCTCGGTTGATAGCTATGGATTGAGCTAGTTTAGCTAAAGCGTTATATTTTGAATTCTCAGCAGTTCCTTGTCTAAAATCCTTGATCTCAGTATCATTAAAACCATTCATTTTACCCATAGCCGTATGTGCAGCTAAACAATATTGGCATCCGTTTACCTGACTAACAGCTAAATCAACAACTTCTTTTTCTTTGTTTGACAATGAAGTTTTACCTCCAGAATATTGCAAGTAATTACCCAAACCATTTTCGGAATGAGCCATGGCAGCATAAATATTTGGAACAAAACCAACGGCTTTTTCTAAATTATCGAAAATAGCTTGATTTGCTGTAGAAACTTCTCCTTTTTTTGGGATTATTAATTTTGACATTTTTTTTTTAAGTTATGATCTATAAGTCTGTAAATAGGTTAAATAATTTCAAAGCATTGATGTTAAAATTTTGTTAACTTGAATAATACGCTGCATGTAGAACAAACTGTTGGTTTCAAAAATGCAATTAGTATCGTAAAAATCTGATAATGTATTTGAGTACATCTCAATTTTCAAGCTGAAAAGTCGTTTTATGTTTTTGGGCGTTTTGCATAAAAATGGTATACATACCATTGATACCGTTTCCGACATTAAAATACTCATTCAAAATGGTTCTTTCTCATTTTATTTTTTTCAAAATGAAACAATATTGTAGCTAAGGCTACACGTATGTTTTCTTTATTGTCTAAAAAAAATTCAAATTTTTATTTGAGTAATTTAAAATTAGAACGGGTATAAATTGATTAGATTTTGTCCTATTCAAATATTTTTAAAACAAAATTAAAATAGCAAAGGCTATTTTAATTTTGTTAAATTTTACCCTAGGTTAGTATCCAATAATAGTAATTTAATTATAAAGTGTTATTCCTTTACAAATTTTAAAGTTTGGCCTTGAGAAGTTACTGCAAAATAGATACCTGAAGGCAAACTTTGATCTAAATTTAAGGAAATTGAATTTTCAGAATTTTTATTAACACTGAATCCAACATCTGCCCCAGTGCTATCAAAAACCTGCATATTTACGTTAGAAGTTCCTTCAATAATTACCCGATCTTGTACTGGGTTGATTGCTATTTTCACCAATTGATCGTTCTGATCAAGAATTTTTTGTCCGCTTTCAATTTTCCACTCAAAGGTTTCCCAGCGGCGATCCGCGTTGCCTCGGGCTCTAACTACTCCGTTGTTTTGATTCCATGCGGATTGTAACCATTTTCCTGAATGTATGCTTTTAAAAGCAACCCTACCATTTCCTTTGGATTTCCATTCAAACTGTTCCCAATCCCCTTTAAATGTGCCTCTATTTCTAACTGAGGCAGTGGTGCTTTTATCAGGCACTTGTACATACTTGTTGTTTGAAAGTGCTTTTAAAGCAATGCCACCTTTAGGGTGATTCTCTATTCTGAATTTTTCCCATCCACGAACAGATGATGCTCGTGCAAGTAATTGACTTCCATTTCCTTCCCCAGTAACAAATTTGCGATCACCTCCGGTTTTTCGTAATGAAATAATTTTGTTTAAAGGAATACCATCACTAGCATTGTTCCCAGAATCACCTCCAGAGCCACCTCCGCCAGACGAGTTTCCAGTTTTTCTCCAAGTACGGACATAATCAACCAGCATATCGCGTTTAGAGCCGTCATTTACTTGACTTTGAGTGGGTGGTGACATCCAATTGTAAGTTTCGGAATTGATAATCATCCATAAAGGTTCAATAGTGCTGTTAGTGGTTACCTGTTTTTTAAATACGCCATCTAAATAGAAGCGAAGTGTTCTGTTATTAACAATCCAAACACCATATCTGTGAAATCCTTTGTCAATATCAGGACCGTTTATGCTAAACTTATTGGGTTGAGGTTGGTCATTAGTAAAATTTGGTTGTGGATTATGTACGTTGGTATTCATTGTTCTTGGAGCCTGTGTGGCAAAAGCCTCTTGTACATCAATTTCATCTTCCCTGTTTTGGTTGTCCCTTTCATTGTGAGCAAACCAAAAGTTGGACCCCATATTTAAGCTATTTGCTTTATAGGAACATTCGGAATACATGCCAACGGCCATTGTTCTATTTTTACTGCGGATAGCACCAGATCGCATATAATCACGATTCCCACCTACCCAAGTGGCTCTAATTACCAATCGATTATTACTTACAAAAGCATTAGCACCTTGCCCAAAAATGGCAGGGGATCTTCCACGCCACCAAGGGTGACCATAAGTCCATTTGTTCTGATTAAGGGAATTACCTGAAAATTCATCGGATAAAGAATTTACCCGCGTCCAATTAGCTGGGTTTTCACCAGCGGGCTGCGTCCACATGTTCAAGCAAAACATGAAGCACAACGCCGAAATTAAAAATTTCATAAAGTTGATTTAAATTAGTTGCATGTAGCAAGATAATGAAAATCAACACTTTTTAATGTTAAATTATTAGACAAACAATATAAAAACGATGAATGATTTAAAAAATTAGTTTAAAAACCAAAAATAGTTAATTGTATTTTTGTATGAAGTATTATTTCTTTTTAAACAACCCATTTAATAACTTTCCTGCTGCATCTTTCACTTTATCTTCAGTTTTTTTCGTTTCTTTTTTTGTGTTTGAAGAATCTACCGCTTTAGTATCCTTTTTCTCGCCCAATAAACCACCTAAAACATCTTTAGCTTTCCCTGAAACTTTTTTGGATAATTGTTTAGAAACTTCTTCCTTGACCTTAGTCGTTGCTTTTTCCTTTAATTGCTGCTTTTGGTTGGCTACCACCTGTTGCGTTAAATTGGAAATTGCTCCTTTCATGTCCAGACCAATTTTAGGACTTGTAAAGGTGCCTCCTAATGAAATAGGAACAGGGACTTTCATATTTTCTTGATCCGAAGCTGTCAATTTGGACAACAAACCAGAGGCAGAAGCGCCTAAATACTTGGCAGGTAAGTCCATTGTTAAGTTATAGTCCAAACCAGCATCAAAACTATGGGCTCCGGCGGCAGTTACTTTAATATCTTTGGTCAAATTAAAATCGAAGGGCTTAACGTTTACTTTACCATCCTCAAAATTAAAATTGGCCTTTAAGTCTTTTACATTCAACTTATCCAAATTAATAAAATCAGTACGCTGATTTAGTTGACTCAACAATTTATTTTTTTCAGGATCCACCTTGGCATCTAATATATTGGCTAGTGCGTTACCTTTTAAAGAGGATAATACAGGCGAAAAATCATCTTTTAGTTTTCCGTTGAGTTTCAGTTTTGTTGAAAATACTCCGTTAAGCGCAGAAGCAATAGGGGTCATTTTTTTTAGCATTTCCAAACTTTTAAATGATTCTGCCAAACTTAGTTTTTTCATATCTAGCTCCATGTCAAACACAGGTGCTTTTTCGGCAGTGGAAACGTAGCCTGAAAAACCAATGCTTCCTCCAAAAATATCAGTATTAATATCTTTAAGAATGGCTTTTTGGTCTTTTATAGCAAGTAGTCCTGTAGTATTTTTTAATTCCAAATTATCGTAAAAAACAGTAGCTGCTTTAAAACGAGAAGTAATATCTAAAAAAGGAGGTATTGCACCCTGAGCTTGGGTATCTTCGTTAGTTTCAGGCGTGTTTTCTTGATCTTTTTTGGTGTCCGTTGTTTCAGCAACCATAAAATCACTCACTTTAAAAGTGTTGGAATTTAATTCAAAATCACCTTTCAGTACTTTGTCTGAAAACACAAAAGGGATTACATTTTCAAGTGTACCAGTAGCACTTAAATCAGAATCGCCAGTATTCATTGTAAACTGCTTAAGTTTTACAATTGTAGGTTGAAAGTCAACTTTTGCAGTACCTATTTTTATCGGGTGTGGCATTTCTGCAGAAGCGAATAAAAAATCAGATAAACTTACTGTACCCGTACTTTTAATATTGTCGTATTTTTCCTTTTCAATAGAAGCCATATCAAAATTAGTAGTCACATTAGCATTTATAATTCCAGCCAAATCAGTATCCAACTGAACAGGATAAGCTTTATTTAAATTGGCTAAATTGACAATACCGTTCGCTTTTAAGTATACTTTTAAATTTTCAGCCACGTTACTTAGTTTTCCATTGGCTGAGAATTTATCTTCATCAATTTTCATTTTAAAACTATGAATATCAATATGGGTGTCTTTGGATAATCCAGTATCATTTTTGATGTCCGCAATCAGAGTAATGGCGTCAATGCCTTTAGGTAAGTCAGGGTATTTGAAGTTTGCGTTTTCAGTACGGAGTGTAATATCTAGTTTTGGGATAAGGTTATCGGTACTTTGTCCTTTTATGGTGCCATGTAAATCAAATTTACCGTTTGCTTTTACTCCTTTAATATCTTTTTTGTAAGCACTAGGAATTGAAGCCAATAAATCCTTAAATGAGGCTTTTTTTGAAGTAAAAGAAATGTCAATGTCCGTTGCTTTTTCCAACAGTTGCACATGTCCATTAAATTCCAAAGGGATTTGGTTAATTAAAGCTTCGTTTTCTTTAAAAGCGTATTTGTTTTGATTTTGATCCACAGCAATTAATGCATTTAAGTGTATTGGCATTTCCTTGGTGTAAGTCATACCGCCCATGGCAAATGACATTTTCATGTCCGTTTTAGTATCCAAATCCGTTATTATTTCGGAAACGTCTCCCTTACCAGTGTGGGTTAAATGAAGGATGTCTACATATGTTTTTGAGGTTTCATCCTTGTAGGTAATATGGCTATCATTAATTTCGTAATTCAAATTCAATTTAAAATTTGAAGCTGTTTCGCTAGTTTTTTCATTATCGGTGGTTTCTTTATCAATGGTAATGTCGTAATTAGCTTTACCATCTTTATTAATCAGCACATTAACTCGCGCCTCATCAATAGCAATTTTATCAATACTAACCCCTTTGTCCAATCCTTTAATTAATTGAATAATTGATAGTTTACCCACAATTTTTTTAGCGTATACTAAAGTGTCATTTTCAAAAGGAGCGCTGTTTATAATTTTAAAATTTTCAAGCTGAAGTTGAGCGCTAGGAAAACTTTTAATTAAACTTAAATCAATGTCCGAGTAATCAATAGTTGCATTTACTTGATTTTGAGTAAAATTACGGACTAGTTTATCAATATTTTTTTCCAGTAAAAAAGGAATAGCAACCAGAGTGGCAATAATTAAAATGACTAAGGCTCCAACTATTTTAAAAAAGATTTTCATTATAAAAGGGTAGTTAAATATTACATAAAGACGGTTTAAAAACACAAAAATTTCTCAAACCATAAAAAAAAGTAACATTCATTAATAAGCGTTAAATTTACAATGTATTCCAGAAACATCACTTATTTGAGTGTTATTGTTCTATAAATTTTAGCTTTGAAGACAAAAAAAACGATAACCGAACTTTTAATTTCGTTAGGAAGCAATATTGAACCTCGGGATTTTTATTTGCAACAAGCCGTAAGTCTAATAAAACAACATTTAGGTAAGGTAGTCAATTATTCTTCCGTATATCAAACGCCTGCATGGGGATTTGTCAGTACAACGTTTTTAAATGCATGTGTAACAATACAAACTGATAAGGATACAAAATCAGCGTTAAATATATTGCAACATATTGAAATAGATCTGGGTCGAAAGCAAAAAGAGGGGGCAGCTTATGAAGCCCGACCTATTGATTTGGACATTATATATTCCAGCGAGGGAATTTTTTGTTACCGCAAGTTAACAGTGCCGCATCCCTTGATGCAGCAGCGTAAGTTTGTGTTGATACCCATGTTAGATATTGCTGCACACCAAAGGCATCCATTATTGCATAAAACTACTCAGGAATTACTTAAAAATTGTACAGATTCTTCCGAGATTAGGCTGACGAAATACCAACTCACTTAGTAGTATTTTGGGCTAAAAATTGTTGTAAATCTTTACGGCACTCCGTACAGAGCCACAAAATATCATGTCCTTTGTTAGGAACAGCATTGAGTTTGTGGGTTAATCCTAAAGCTTCTGCTTTTTCATGAATTATTTTTGATCCTTGTAAACCTGATGCACTTCCTTCAATAGGAACAATTTTATCATCGGTACCGTGTAGGCTATAAAGTATGGAAGTTTTATTATCTAACAAATTTGAATTTACAATAGCTCCAGAAATATTTACCACACCTTTAACGGTAGATGCATAATCAGGATTGCCACTAGCTCCTTCAATACCATTATGATTATTTATATAAGGTGTTAAAAATGGTACGTATGCTGTTGCTTTTTCAAGAGTGTTTAAATAGGCCGCATGCAATGCTGTAATTGCTCCTGCTGAGTAGCCACCAATAAAAATTTGATTGGTATCAATTTTAAATTGATTAGCCGTAGCAGCATCTTTACGAAAATAACGAATTGCTGCCCGCATATCTTCAACTGCGTTTAAAATACCAATGGATGTGCTTTGCATGTTGGAGGGAACATCCAACAACCTATAACTAATGGAAGCCACAACGTATCCTGATTTGGTTAAGGTTTGTAAAAAGCCTGAAGGTTTAATTACATCGCGTGCGCCTTGCGTAAACCCGCCGCCATGAGCAAAAATAAATAAAGGTCTTTGTTTAATAGTATCACCCTTTGGTTGATACAGGTCTAGTTTTAACGCTATTTTTTTCCCTCCTTGAGTGGTATTGGAACCATAAGTGTAGGTGGCCTCCGTAATTTCATCAAAAACTTCAGTAAAATAGCGCGTTGAGTTTGCGGCATTGGAAGTATTTATGAATTCATTTTCGGAATGTGGAGGGGTTTCCTGTCCAAAGCTATCCGATGCAGAACAACTAAATAATGAGCCAATAATAATACTTATTATTCCTTTTAAAAGCATTCGATTTAGGATTTAAAATTTGAACATAAATTAACCAATAATTATACCAACTTGCAAAACAAATCCCAAAGTACTACACCACAACTAACTGAAATATTTAAGGAGTGTTTTGTGCCAAATTGAGGAATTTCAATGGTATGCGTGCTGGCAGTTACTACGGATTGTTGTACACCTTTTACTTCATTACCAAAAACAACTGCGTATTTTTTTTCCTTTTCAGGAAGAAATTTATTTAAAAACACGGCATTTTCAGCCTGCTCAATAGCTAATATTTGCACATTATCAGCTTTCAATTTTTCTACCAGAGCTAAAGTATCATCTACATGTTTCCAATCTACGGTTTCGGTAGCACCTAATGCTGTTTTTTGAATATCCTTATGTGGTGGTGTAGCAGTTATACCGCACAAGTAAATTTTTTCAATTAAAAAAGCATCAGCAGATCGGAAGACGGCACCAACATTATTTAGGCTGCGAATATTATCCAAAATGACAATCAATGGCGTTTTATCAGCCTTTTTAAAAGCATCAATATCTAATCGTTCAAGTTCGCTATTTTTTAATTTTCGATTGTGTTTCAAAATTGTTTTTTGTTTTACAAATTTAAAATTAGTTTTTTTTAATTTCTGAAGACATGTTTTTCAAACAAAAGTTCCTGTAACGATTTCATTAACGACTAATAATTTTGATAGTTGACTTTATAGGTTTGTTTTTCTTAAAAAAAATCCAAATTCTTTAAAAATAAAAATTACAACTCTTTATAAAATATAGATTGTGACATAAGATTTAGTAATAATTAAACTGATAAATAAGAAAAATTTAAAAATGGAAGCCTTCTTCTAAATAAGAGATTTAAGATCTAAATATCTAAGTATAGTTACGTAGTTTTAATGGTGAGTTTACTATAAATAAACAATAAGCTAATATCAGTCAAAATATGTGTAACTTTAGTTATCATGTTATCAGTATATTAAAAGTGATAATAGCAATATAAAATATATCTCATAAAAACTTAAAAAATTACTTATGGAAAAGAATGACTTTTTTCGGAATACTACCAACGTATTACAAAATGATTATCGGTTAAAACAACTAATAATGCTATGCATTTTTATAGTTTTTACAGGAATGCAAATTTTTGCAACAAATTATAGTGCTCATTTAGTTTATAATTTCAATAATGATAAAATTAAGGTAGATAAGGAAATTACGGGAACCGTTGTGGATGAAAGTGGCATTCCGATTCCTGGGGTAAGCGTTTATGTAAAAGGAGATACCACTAGGGGAACAGTAACGGATTTTGATGGAAATTATACGTTAACTGTTCCTGATGACGCCGCAATATTAGTTTTTGCCAGTATTGGATTTACTACACAAGAAATTCCGATAAGCGAAAGCACAGCAATAAACGTGACTTTAATTACCTCCATTGCGCAAATTAATGAGGTAGTAATTACAGGGTCAAGAAATCCAAATAGGACAGTTACCGAGTCACCCGTTCCAATTGATGTTATTGATTTGAAAGAAATCAATAGCAAATCGCCACAAACCTCCGTGAATGAAATTTTAAATTATGTTGCTCCTTCATTTACATCAACAACACAAACAGTGTCCGATGGTACGGATCATGTGGATCCTGCATCGTTAAGAGGATTAGGTCCAGATCAGGTATTGGTATTAATTAATGGTAAACGAAGACATAATAGTGCCTTAATCAATATTAATGGAACAGTTGGGGCAGGTTCAGTAGGAACGGATATGAACGCTATTCCCACCGCAGCTATTGAAAAAATTGAAATTTTACGTGATGGTGCTGCTGCACAATACGGATCTGATGCCATTGCAGGTGTTATTAATATCATTTTAAAAAAAGCAACAAACAAATTAAACATTGCAGTGACCACTGGGGCAAATGCTAGTAAAAATTCTAATCAATTTGAAGGAGGGATTGACGGAGAAAAAGTTAAAATTGAAGCTAACTACGGAATTCCAATTTCGGATAACGGAGGTTACGTGAACTTTACCGGAACGGTTTCAACCCGAAATCCAGCTTTGCGAAACCGAGATTATTCAGGTGATATTTTTAACAGATTTCATGGAGCAGAACGTGTTTTTGCAGCTAGCAATAGTAATACTGGTCGCACCGTGGCAGATATGACATTGGCAGATTACCAGCAAGCCGCTGCTGATATTGAGTATTTGGACGCTACCACCAAGGCAAATATAGCAGCCTTGGACGTGTCAACTGAAGCGGGTATTACTGATTTAAGAAGTATTTTAGGAGAAGAATCAAGTGATTTAGAACTTTCGCAACGAGGTTTGGACCGGAGTGACTTTAGATTTAAGGTAGGAACATCCAAACTAAGAGAAGGGAAATTTTTCACCAACTTGTTAATTCCTATTTCTGATGAAGCTTCATTTTATTCGTTTGGAGGATTAAGTTTTAGAAATGGTTTGGCAGCAGGTTTTTATCGTAGGCCGGCTCAAGCCGATGGGCGTGCCAATACGCCTGCTTTTCCGAATGGTTTTTTACCTGAAATAGCTACCGACATCTTAGATGTATCTGTTGCTTTTGGAATTAAAGGCTTGATTAATGATTGGAAAGTAGATTTTTCAAACACTTACGGAGGGAATATTATTGATTATACGGTAGAAAATTCTAGTAATGGAACCTTAGGAGTAGCTACGCCAAGGAGTTTTGATGCTGGTAGCAATGCTTTTTTTCAGAACACTACTAACTTAGATTTTAGTCGTTTTTATGATGCTATTTTTGAAGGATTGAGTGTAGCTTCAGGTGCAGAATTTAAAGTGGAACGTTTTGCTATTGGTGAAGGTGAAGAAGATTCATATACATCATATGATATCAATGGAGAACCAGTTACTGCCACAACACCTGATAATTCATTGGTACGAAATAATTTTACGGGAAGACCATTAGGGGGTAGCGCTCAGGTTTTTAGAGGGTTTGATTCAAATAACGAAACTGAAAAAAGGCGTAATAGTATTGCTGCTTATGTAGATATTGAAGCTGATGTAACCGAATACTTGCTTTTAAGTACTGCATTACGCTATGAAAATTTTTCTGATTTTGGAGATACCTTTAATTATAAAATTGCGGGACAATTAAAAATAATTCCTGGCTTGTCAGCAAGAGGAGCGCACAGTACGGGATTTAGAGCTCCATCATTACATCAGCAATTTTTTAGCAGAACAAGTACTATTTTTAATGCAGGAATACCGGAAGAGCAGGGTATTTTTACTAATGATAGTCGTTTAGCTAAATTGATTGGTATTGAACAATTGAAAGAAGAAACTTCGAAAAGTTACAGCTTGGGATTAACGGCTAAATTCGGAAAATTTTCAGTTACCGTAGATGGTTATGTAATTGATATTGATGATCGCGTTTCATTAAGTGGAAGTTTTAATTTAGCGCAGGGTAGCAATGAGTTACGACGAATAGCTACGGCAGCTGGTGCGGGAAGTGCCCGTTTTTTTACAAACGCGCTTAAAACAAGATCTTTAGGGTTGGACATCGTAGTTTCGCATAAAGCACGTTTCGGAGGTGATTGGCGATTACGATCCGATTTATCGGCATCTTTTTTTGAAACAAAAGTCAGAAATATTTCTTTTCCTAGGTTAATTGTAGAATCAGGTTTAAATGGTAGTTTTTTTGATGCGCAGGAAGAAGCTTTTTTAACCGTAGCACAACCCCGAACGAAACTTAGTTTGACAAACAACTTGAGCTATAAAAAACATAATATTTTGTTAAGAAATACATTTTTCGGAGAAGTAATTGATCCTGATGATTTTGCAGGAACTGCTCGCTTTGACTTAAAAGACCCTAGTCCCGTAGCAGTTTATACCGCAAGAATTATTACCGATTTAACTTATTCAACGTCTCTAGCTAATGGAGTTAATATAGCTGTTGGTGCTAACAATCTTTTTGATGTATATCCATCGGAAAATATTCCGACAAATACTGCTGGTGATCAGTTTGTGTATTCGCGAAGGGTATCACAATTCGGTTACACAGGAAGGTTTATTTTTGCACGTATGAATTTTGATTTATAAAAGTATAGCATAGTAATACTATTTCTGATGTTGAATTACCCTTTAAAATGGTTGTTTTTGCTTGATGTTTTAAAATAAAACATGGCTATATTAACCCGACGGCAATAAATAGAGATTTTATGCTGCGTATTTTATATCCTTATGGTTAAAATATTTAGCTACTCTTTGGCTATTTTCAGTTAGCATTTTCATATGATTCTTGACATTTTCTTCAAGCTGTTTTTCGTTTTTAGGAGCAGGTTTTTCAGATAAAGCATATTTTAAATCACAGTTTAGATACTCATCAGGGTTTTTCTCTGGAGAATAAGAAGGCAAGAAGAATAACTCAATATGTTCCAGTTTTTCTTCAATCCATTTCTTTACTATTTTACTGTGATGAACACTTAAATTATCTAGGATTAAAAATATTTTTTGTGTTTTATCTTTGATAAGCTGTTCTAGAAATTCAATGAATCTATCAGCATTCATAGTTCCTGAGTAAATCATAAATTGAACACTTCCTTGATTAGTTACTGTACAAATCATGTTTACAGAAAAACGTTTAGACATACTTTTCTTTACAGGCGTTTTTCCTTTGGTAGCATAAGAACGACCATGTTGATTAGCGTTTCTTACTCCTGTTTCATCACCCCATTGTATTTCTGCATTTTCCTCTTTAGCGCGTTTCTTAATGGCTGGATATTGTTCATCTAACCATAATTGCACTTTTTTAGAACATTGTTCGTGAGCTTGTTTCTTGGGTTTTTGAGGACTAAATCCCCAAGACCGTAGATGATCCCCCATTGTATTTATCGCTAATTTTACACCAAATTCACGTTCCACTAATTCCTTTACAGCTTTGCGTGTCCATAAAGCAAAATCCAATTTTAGTTGATCTGGCATAACATCTGTAATCATGCGTTGGATCTCTAACTCTTGAGTGCTACTAAGTAATTTTTTATCCTCAGAGCTAACACCGCGCTTATTATCTGTCAACCCTTTAATCCCTTCTTTTTTATGTTTTTTAAGGCAATTAGTAATTGTGTTTGGGTTAACTCCGTACATCATAGCTACTTTTTTCTTTTGAACACCTGAATTAATTTGCTTAGAGCGCTCGTTTGCGTATTTCCTTTCTGCTTGCAGAATCTTTAAGGGGAAAATCCATATCCTTCATAAGGAAAAGATACGAATAATATCGCATTTAATCTAATTATATTACCGCTATGTTAATAGTTTAGGTTACAACTATATTTCCTTTGCCGATTCAAAAAAATAATTTTTTATTTGAGTAATTTATCATCAGAAACGGTGTAACGCTATACCTCAATAATGAGATAAGTATTAAAATTATAAAGTGATAATTGTGTTGTTAACCTAAGGGTTATTCTTTTTAAAGGTATTAATTACATCTTTTTTATGAAAAAAAGCGAATTAAAATTTAGAGCATACTATTTTTTAATTTAAACCATCAACCATATCTAAGGAACAGGATCATATCCACTACCGCCCCATGGGTGACAGCTTAAAATACGTTTAAGACCTAGCCAACTGCCTTTAAAGATGCCATGTTTTATTAAAGCATCTTTAGTGTATTGCGAGCAGGTGGGCTGATACCTACAAGTAGCTGGGGTAAAGGGTGATATTAGATTTTTGTAAATAAAAATCAAGAATAGAAACGGTGCTATTAAAATTTTTTTTAGCATTAATAGGTGTATGTAGTGCCTTCGCGGCCGTCTTTTAGTTGAATTCCTTTTTCAACCAGTTCATCTCTAATTTTATCGCTTAATGCAAAATCTTTGTTCAAACGGGCTTCCTTGCGTAATTCAATTAACAATTCAATTGCGCCATCCAGTTTTGATGTGATATCATTTGTCGCTTCTGCTGAAGCTTGCAAGCCTAACACATCAAATGTAAAATTATGCATAGTTTTTTTCAGCAGTGCCAAATCGGATTTTGATATTTTGGACTTACCCTCTTTAACTTGGTTAATAAATTTTACTGTTTCAAATAGGTGAGCTATTAAAATTGGGCTATTGAAATCGTCATTCATGGCGTCATAACAACGTTGTTTCCATGTGGTAATGTCAAAATTGGTGGTTTGTTTTTCTCCCGTAAGGGTATCTAAATGCTGAATAGCCTCTAGTAATTTTAAGAATCCTTTTTCTGAAGCCTCCAAAGCATCATTGGAAAAATCCATGATGCTACGATAATGTGCTTGTAAGATAAAAAAGCGCACTACCGATGGTTTAAAAGGTTTGTTTAAAATGGTATTGTCACCAGAAAATATTTCATGTGGTAAAATAGTATTTCCTGTACTTTTAGACATTTTTTTACCATTTAGTGTAAGCATGTTAGCGTGCATCCAGTAACGCACAGGTGTTTTTCCGCAAGCGGCTTCACCTTGGGCAATTTCGCATTCATGGTGTGGGAATTTTAAATCCATACCACCTCCATGAATGTCAAATTCTTCACCTAAGTATTTTGTACTCATTACGGTACACTCCAGGTGCCAACCAGGAAAACCATCACTCCAGGGGCTTGGCCATCGCATGATGTGTTCAGGGTCAGCTTTTTTCCATAACGCAAAATCCTGTGGATTTCTTTTTTCGCTTTGTCCCGCCAGCTCACGCGAGTTATTGATCATGTCTTCTAAATTACGTCCACTCAGTTTTCCGTAATCGTTGGTTTCATTAAACTTAACTACGTCAAAATATACTGAACCGTTTACTTCATAGGCAAAACCATTGTCAATTATAGTTTTTATAATTTCAATTTGTTCTACAATATGTCCGGTAGCGGTAGGTTCAATGCTGGGAGGTAAATTGTTAAACTGTTGTAAAATAGAGTGGAAATCTAAGGTGTAGCGTTGCACTACCTCCATAGGTTCAATTTGCTCCAAGCGGGCTTTTTTGGTTATTTTATCTTCACCCTCATCTGCATCATTTTCCAAATGTCCTGCATCAGTGATATTACGTACGTAACGAATTTTATATCCTAAGTGTTTTAAATATCTAAATATTAAATCAAACGAAATAAACGTACGACAATTTCCTAAATGCACATTGCTATAAACGGTTGGTCCGCATACGTACATTCCTATTGCCCCTTCAACAATTGGAATAAAGGTTTCTTTGTTTCCCGATAAGGAATTGTAAATGGTTACCGATTGTTGGTTGTACAAAGGTAAGGGTGTCATAAGAAGTCGCTTTTGCAAAATTTGAATTCAAAAATACTAACTATTTTGTAGGTTCAGTGAATTTTGTCACAAAATACAGTGCAGCATGTTCATATTTTTTATAGCCATTTGATGTTTGTATAGATCAATTACTTTTAAGTTAGAATTTTAAAAATATGATCAATTGATTTTAGGGTTCATTTATTGTGTGTTTTGAAATTGTTTTAGAAAAGGAGAATAGTATATTTACAGTATGAAGTATTTGATGCTTTTTATAACTACTTTAATTTCTATAATTGCATTTGGGCAGCAAGAGCAATCTCTGGTTTTTCCTGAAGTTGATTCACTTTACAGGGAAGACCAAGTTTATTTAGGGATTACATTTAATGTGATAGGAGATCGACCAGAAACAATATCGCAGTCTGGATTTTCTGGCGGTTTGCATCTTGGTGTAATTCGAGATATCCCTTTTAATAAAAAAAGGAGTTTTGGATTAGGATTAGGGCTTGGATATTCGGTTAATACATACAATCATACATTAGTAGTAATACCAGATAATGCGACTGTAAACCAGACCACTTTTGTAGCAGCTACAGATGAAAATAGTACGGGTAGGAGCCAGTTTATAACGCATTTAGTTGAGTTGCCTTTAGAATTAAGGTGGCGTACATCAACACCAAGCACTTATAAATTTTGGCGTATTTATGCAGGAATGCGTTTTGGCTACATGCATTTTTTTAGTGCTAAATTTAAGGACAATAATGGCGTTGAATTTAAAGAAAGAAAACCTGATGGATTGGATCGTTTAAGGTTGGGCGCTACATTAAGTTTTGGTTGGAATACATTTAACTTTCATTTGTATTATAGTTTGAATAGTTTCTTTGATAAATCAGTACAAATTGAAGATCAGCAAGGAGGATTTTCGGTGGTTAAACTTGGTTTAATGTTTTATATATTGTAAAATTTAACCACCGAGTTTTGCTTTAAAAAATAACTTGTAGTATTATCCAAAGCATTAAATTTCCTGTAACATAATTGCATAATGTTCTGTTGTTTGCGTTTTGTAATACTACAAAATTTGTTCTTTTGTCAAAAAATAAATTACTTTTTTTCATAGCTTGTTAATTTTAAAGGGTTTTGAATTTGTATCAATTTATGAGCATGATGACTTTTAAAATATCACTAAACAATCATAGCTAAATCGATAATTTAACGGTGAATTGCATAGGCACATGCCGCAGGTAGGTTTAACGCTTTAACGTACTTAATAAATTTTTTTAAGCTTACTTTAACTGTTGGATTGAAAAAACTTTTCATAATAAAAATTTTAAAGGTTATTAATTATTTGTTTTGTACTAATACAACAGCTGGTATAGCTTTTACCCTACTTATTATTTTTATTTTTTTTAGTAAAAACGCATTTAAATGTTTAAATGCTTAAAAAGCAGGATGAAAAACGTATTTATAGTTTATTGTGCTAGTTTGTAATTGATACAGTTTTTCATTTTAGGTGTGAAATTTGAATGCAGGAAGCAGTATAAAAATTCAGATTTTATAACTTTTTTAGTAAAACCACCCAATCCTTATTTAAATTTAGAGTATTATCCGTAGTTGGAAATCCTAAGTTTCTATGGTTACTCCCAGTTATAATTGGTACTGAGCCTATTTTGAGTTTCCCCCCAACTAACGGATCATACCAAAATACTTTAAATTTATTTTTGGCAGCTTTTAAATTAATGGTAATGTCTTTATTTAATTTAGGAAGATAAATTGCGTAGATTTCGTTAGGGAGTTGAAAGCAATATCCATTTTTGATACTCAGCAATTCATGCTTTGGTTGCATTTGCCAAAAAGGAAGGTGTTCATTAAAAAAGTCTTTAGCAATTTTATTAAGTTCCCAAAGTTGGTTGCGTTGCCTCCAATCCTCGGAACTTAAATCGTTATGAGGGTGTTTAGCTCCAAAATACCATTCGACACCTGCGGCTCCTGATAGTAATGATCCCCATAAAACATGTTGTCGCAAAGGATTGTGAGTAGGATCTAATGAATCTGGCAAAGCACCAGTATGCCAAAGTCCAATTTCATCCATTTATTGCCAGCTTCGCTGGATTTTTTGTGCCAATACGTTACCGCTTCGCTTGTCAGCTCTCTTTGCTCCTGCTGAAGCGATAGTCCGTCCAAATAACTAAATCCTAAAATTGGATTTAAAATTTTATTACGCGTGGAATCAATTGCATGAGTATGAACAACTACTGGATGTTTATATGGATCATTATTTTTGATAAATTTAGCCATGTTTTTTCGTTGTGTATCATTTTGACCTTTTGGAGACCAATGTGCAGGGCCGTTTTCCTCACCTAAATTCCAAATTAATGCTAAATGATGTCCTAATCTCGCAATCAATTCATTTAAGTAAAGTTTTCTGAGTTTTCCTAAATTTCCGTTGTCCTGCATAATTTCATTTTCGGTTTCTTGTAATACATCATGAAGCGCTATGCCTTTAGACTGCATGTGTTTAAGAACAATTTCCCACTACGCTAATTTACTTACATCAAATTGGGTAAGGTCTTTAGGATTTATATAAGGCCACACATCCTTTCCATCACCTAAAATATTTAGCGTTAAAAAGTATACGGAATTCATTCCTTTTTCCGCTAAATAATTAATAGCACCAATAATTGCCTTACCCTTATCGTTTTTCCAGGTAGGATCACCAGTTTTCCAATCTTGAATATGGGGTTTGTATGATTGAATAGTATTAGGAGGGGCAGCTTCATAAGCTCGGGACTCAGTTTTAATTCTGAAGGTGTTATCAAAATCTTGGTAACCTAAAAAATTTTCAGGACTATTTGCTCCGGTTTTTATCCAGTACTTTTCTTTATTTTTAAATTTGAGGTAGCCATTTGAAACTTTTAAAAAGCCATTAGCTTTAAAATTATTTTTTTTCCTTGTCGGAAGGGATGATTATAAAATTACCCGATGCATTTGAAAGTGCAATTGTTTCCGGGGTTATTGATTTTTCAGTAACAGCAATATCGTTGCCTTTAAGTAATTGTGCTTTATAATTCCATTGACCTGTTAGTTTGGGAGTAAAATGAACCCTTCAAATGTTACCAGTTGTTGCACTAGTTTCAGCAGCATTACCATCAGCAGCAAAATAACCACGAATGCTTTTTTTGGTTTGTTTATGTGTAAAATGTATAATGAGTTTGTAGTTAAGAAAAGGATTATAAACGGCAGCCTCGTCAGTTTCAGGCCCCTTGAAATCTAAAGTAATTGTATGCTATTTCATAAAAACTGCTGTGGAATCCTTACTTTTAAATAGGTATTTGAATGGTGTTCAGGGAGCTTTAAACGCTCAATGGAAACAAGTTCAGGGGTTCCACCACGGTTGCCACAACCAGAAGCAGTGTATATATAATTAGCCACCCGAGCAAAACCCGTTCCATGTCTTCCTGTATTTAAATTTGGCCAATTATTCCATGTGTTGCTATCGGTATTAAAGGCAATAACCTCATGATGAACTTTCAATTGCCTATCACTTTCACCTCCTCCAATGATTATTTTACCGTTCCAAGAAAAGGCTGAATTACCTGCGGTTTGAATTGGAATTTTCATGTTATTGGTCACGGGCTCTCATTTGTTAGTCAAAAAATTATAACAATTTCCGTGTGAAACGGTTTACGAAATATCCTGATTTGTAGCTTTATAGGTTCGGCGTCCAGCAAAAGTATAAAGCTTATCCTTATTAATAACTGCCTGAAAGTGATCCCTAGTGTAGGGAGCATCCTCAAGTACTTCCCAGCTTCCTGTTTTAGGATCGTACACATCAAACCATGGTTGGTATCCTTTTAAATGTCCATTAGTTATACCGCCAATTAAGTAAATTTTATTTTTATAGGTTACAGCGCCACATCCTCCTCGTCTTCGGTGGATGGGAATGGAATCACCAAACGTAAATTTATTTTGGTCTGGGTAAAAAACAAGTACACGATTTAATGGCTTTTCATTTGGCCATTGACCAGTCATTGCTCCAAATTATATAAATGGCGTTACCAATAACTACAGGCTGAAAATGATGGACTTCAATTGGAGTAGCAACTTTTTCTTCCCATGAATTTGTAGAAGGATCAAAAACAGATGTTGGATTGATCCGCCGACCATCAATTAAATAGAGCTTTGACTTATATGCTGCAAAACCAGCCTCATGCCTAGCTGTCGGTTGTCCTTTGGTTTCAAGTGTTTCTCATTGCCATTGCGCAACTACTTTGTGCTGACAACTAGCCAAGCAAAATATACCAATAAAAAATATAAACTTAAATTTCAGTTTTAGTCTCATAACACTTTAATCAACAAGAATGTCCCTGTAATTTATAACATTTAGCTTCATTTTTAAGATAATATTGAATATTACTGTAACGAATAGTGTCTATTATTAAGGTGTTAATATTTTCAAAGAGTAAATTAGCTTAAAATAATTACCTAGTTTGGGGTAACTAATATCAGTTCTGATTTTAGATTACTCTAATAAAAATCGGATATTTTTTATTTTGAAGTATCGAGCAAAAAAAACTTTTTTAAAGGAGTAATTTAACTCCCGAAACGGTGTAAGATTGTACTTTATAAAGGGCAGCCTTTACAATTATTTTTAAAATTGTAAGTGATATCAAGTTTTGAGTAGCAAAAAAGCATCTAACCTTTTTAAAGTTAAATGCTTTTTTTGATGGTATGCCAATATTGGTTTTATACAGTAATTTAATGTCTGAAATTGTATTATTAATAAATGGCGTTAATCTAAATTAATTTTGCAACAACTGAATTGGACCTAAGCGTTCTCTTTTATACTCAGTATAATAAGGTTCATTGGGATTATTACTAGGTACAACTACATCAACAATTAAATAAAAAGAGATTGACTGGGGTAGTATTGTTCTTGAAAATTCATTAATGTATCCAACCTCACGCGAATTAGGGCCGATAGTTTCAGGAGAATAAATACCGTTGATTTTTCCATCAGCATTAAACAAAAAGTTAAGGGTTACTTCATTATCTAAATCAACAGTTTTTCCTAAGGTTGTGCCAATACTTCCATGAATTCCATCGGAAATGTTTGAAAATTGTAGTTGAAAATACGCAATACTTGCAGATGAATTTGTAATTTCAGGAATAGTCCAAGAAAATTTAACGCTATTGTCAGTAATTTTTAATGCCTTAATTTCAAAATCTGAAATAAAAATTTTGTTAGCAGTTTTTTGCGAAAAGTATTTAATTCTCAATTTGCCTTCATTATTTTGATCTTTTGCTACTATTTTTATTTTATACGTGGTATTTTCATTTAATGAATTGATGCTGTAATAATTACCTCTTGCTCTAAAGGTGTGATTTTCTTCAATTTTTACTCCATTCAGAAATACATCATGCCTATAATTTGCATAGGTGTCTCTTGAGTCTATGTACCATCCAAATCTTATTCTACTATCAGTTATGGCACTGTAATACGTGTTGAAATTGGGATCTGAATTTTGAACTTGATATCTAACTAATCTATTTAAAGACCAAGATTTGCTTTCAAAAGAATAAGTAAAAGAGTTTCTTAATTTGGTATTGTCCCATTTAGGTAATGCAATATAATCGCTGTTACTGCTATTGTAAACATAGGTATAATTAGAATCTTCAAAAACAATAGAGTATTTTATTGTAGTTCCTTTATCAGGATTGCCATACACATCTTCTCCAATTTTTTCATAATAAAAACCATCTGATGCAGCCCATGTTATTACGGTATCCAAAACTATATTAGGTAGCGGTTTTTGATTAGTATCTAATACTTTAGCGGCTGTCTTAAGTTCATTTAATGCTGAAGAATTATCAGATAATTGCTCGAAAGATATAGGTAGCGGATTTGAGGTTTTAGTATCAAATGCATTTTCCTTTATGCCGTCCGTTTCACATGAGATAAACAATGAAAAGCATAGTGCTGCTGATAATGTTGCAATCTTTTTAATTTTATTAATCATAACTTTTAAAAATTTAGAGTTGTTGAAAACGTAAAATTATGATGGTAAATATTATTGTTTTACCCTGAATTCAGTGTTTTTTAAATTTTTAACGAATTTTAAATTACAAGATTAAACTAATTGAACTTATTTGAATCCACTGAATTCAGGGGGTAACTATCACTGAAAAGGATGTTTTATAGAAATAACCCTTTAACTGAGCAACAAAAATCTAATAATAAAGAGAAATCAAAAATTCGAGTACGGAGTAGAATACGTTTTTGGGTTTATGGAAAATTCAATGGGCAGTACGTTTTTCAGAAAAGTAGGTGCTAAAAAACTACAATTCAAAAAAAAGCACAAAATCAAATTTGTTGGAGGAATCAGTTTTTAGAGATACCCTTTAGAGTATTATCCTTAGTTAGAAATCCTAAATTGCTATTGCAGAAGCTACAGTCTGTTTAAATATCTAAATCCTAAAATTATACCATTAAAATTTGTTACATCAAAATGATTAGGAATCAGTTTATATTTTTAGCAAATGAGGTAAACTAATATATTAAGTACTTGTTTTTTTGTTTTAAAAAATAGTATATGATAAGTGTTAGTTACATAATCTTGGGTTTAATTTCTTCAATACTTGGAAGCATACTACCAAGCTTTTTAAATTTAACTGTTATTAAATTCAACTTAAAATATGGTAAAAAATCATCTTTTTATCTAATATTTGGGATCTGTTTTATTCTTTTTTTTCAAGCCAATTTAGGAGCGTATTTATCGAGTGTGCTGGTCAAAAATTCGGAATACATTCATGTAATCCAAAAAGTTGGAATCGGAATATTACTCATATTATCGTTTAATTTCTTTCGAAAATATTTTACTCCATCTACACGTAAAATAAATAAAAAAGGAAAGCCTAAAAATGCATTTGTGCGTGGCTTATGGATTTCATTTATCAATACATTTGCTATTCCATTTTATTTTCTAGTAATTTCATTTTTAACAGAGTTAGGTCATTTCACTTATTCCTTAGTAAATAGTATGTACTTCTCACTGGGCTCCATAACTGGATCATTAGTAGTATATACAATATATGCAATTGTTGCTAGTAAAATTGAAAAAAGCATTTCACACATCGCTACAAAGATGGATCTTGTACTAGGTTGCGTAACAGGTATTGTAGGATTAGGCAATCTCTTAAGTTACATTTAAATAATCAATTTTTGCAACTCCTTTAAATTTTATAAAAGAATAAATGT
>NZ_AFPB01000178.1 GCF_000218485.1 Aquimarina agarivorans
TTCTGATTTTAGAGGATCGTACCAAAAACCACCATTTTAAATGGATAATGTAACATCAAGAACAGTATAAGTTTGTGTAACAAGTGAATTTTAAAAAAAAGGTGACTAGAAATTAATTTAAAGAAAGTAATTAAAGAAGGTAGGGTTAATGTCGAGTGTCCTGTTATAGGTATAGTAACAAACAAGTTAATTAAATAATTACTATGAAAACTCTAACAAAATTACCAACGTTTTTTTTAGCTATATTAAGTGTCTTCTTTCTTTTTTCGTGTGAGCAAGAGGCTGAAACGGAATCAGATATGGTTTTGGAATCAGAAATAGCCAAAGAAAATGAATGTCCAAATCCTAGTTTTGAAATAAAGACCTTTGAAGAAGAAAATAATTATGATATTTTATTAGTTGCTGCCCCTATTGAAAATGCAACTAGTTATGTATGGGAAGTAACTACTGGCAGCGAAAAACAAACATTTGAAAAAGATAGTAATACACTTGGTTGGGGTCCAAAAGAAGGGGATACTACATTTTGTTTGTCAGTGATTACCTCAGATTGTTCAGGTTCTGAAAAGGTTTGCCAAACATTTACAAGAAATAGGATGCTTGATGAAGATGCAGAAGTTTGTCCAGCAATAGAATTAACTGTAAATAATGGATTACCAGTAAAACAAGTAAATTTTTCAGAAGTTTCTGAAGCTAGAATTACTAAAATACCAGGAGCTGTATCATATGAATGGACCGTAAACGGAGTTGAAACGGAAGATTTTGAATTTGATTTTGATGACTTTAAAATTGACGAAAGATTACTTTCGGGACCTACAGGTAAAACAGCTCGTGAAATTATTGAAACTTTAGAAAATTCGTTAACTATTAGGTTTGATCGTTTTGAAGATGCCGAAATTTGTGTAACCGTGGTAACTGATGCTTGCAAAGAAGGTGTCACTGTTTGCAAAGATTATAAAAAATCTCCTCCTGTTGATTATTGTGCAATCCCTGATTATTTAATTGATTTATCAAAAGATTTATCAAATATGATTGTTACGCTAAGGAATTTTTCTGGAAACCCTAATTTTAAAGTTTGGACAGCTATTTTAACAACGGCTGATGGGGTGTCAAAAGAATTTGAAATAAGAAATGGTACTATTTTTAATTTAGAACTAGGGATTTACGAAATTTGTGCAAACCCAATACCTGTGACCTGTCCGGAGGGAACATCAATTTGTAAAAAAATTGAATTAACTCAAGAAATCTTAGATCAAATTAAGGAAGAAGCTAAAGATGATACATTGGGGCATATCAGAATAAAACTTAAAGAAAAAGAAGCAGGTTTGTACATTCCAATATACGCCAAATAGTATCGCGTTTTTAGAATATTAATTATTTAAAATTGCAAATGGAATTAAAAAAAACCGAGTAGTCTCAGGACTGCTCGGTTTTTTATATTTATGGTAGCGCCATAGTGAAATTGTTTGTAAAAATTAAATTTCTATTCAAAAAGGTTCTTTTTAGCTTGATGCTTCCACAAATACTACATTAACGTAGCTGAGGTTGCGCCTATTCAAAACGAAAAGGAGTGTAAAACTAAAAAAAGCGGTACCCTAAATTGATGCCCCAGTTGATAAAAAAATCAGGAGATGCTTTTTCAATTTTAAAATTACGACCCACATTAGCGCCAATATCTACGCTAAATCCATTTTTAGTTAACCATTTCATTCCTCCTCCAAAACCAATTCCAAGATCGTTATAATCATCAAGTTTGTCGCGTTCGGTAGTGCCTAAAAGTTTGGTGTCATCATTGCCAGTGGCATATTGTAATAAGGCTTCAATGTAAAATCCTTTTTGTCCATATTCGCGATTGTTATAAAAATACTGACGAAAAAAAGGAGCTATTGAAAAAGATCTAAAGTTATCATTGGGTTTATTGAATCTGAAAAATGAAGCTATACCTACGCCTGAGGTGTTTCCTATAGCGTATTCGTAACTAAGTTCAATTGCAGGAGTAACTAAGGCAGATAGCGCATCAATTTTTATTTCATGCGCCTTATCAGTTTGCGACCAACTTATTATGGTGTTCATGAAAAATACAAAAGCAAGAATTTTTTTCATAGTGTTAGTTAATATCGGCAATGATACAATTAGCTTTTTTTGAAAAACAGCATTGTTCTTAATTAAAATCTTAAACAATTGAAATACTTTTTTATTTGATCATTATTACAGCAAACATTTTTTTAACTAATTTATCTCCGATATTTCGGAAGTGAGTTCTGCAATTTTCACAATCACCTCACTGGCTTTTTGCATGCTTTCTACAGGAATGTATTCATATTTGCCATGAAAATTATGACCTCCTGCAAAAATATTTGGGCACGGAAGTCCCATAAAACTCAATTGAGAACCATCAGTGCCGCCACGTATTGGTTTTATAAGCGGTTTTATTTTTAAGGCTTCCATTGCTTTTTTCGCAATGGTCATAATATGCATATTGGGTTCAATTTTCTCCTTCATGTTGTAATACTGATCCTGTATTTCAATTTCAAACGTGCTGTTTCCATATTGGTTGTTTAGTTCATCAACAAGCGCAATCATTACTTGCTTTCTGGCTTCAAAATGTTCTTTTTCATGATCGCGTATAAGGTACTCTAAAGTCGTTTTTTCCACGCTTCCATTAATAGTGTGTAAATGAAAAAAACCTTCTCTGTCCGAGGTGTGTTCTGGGGTTTCCAGGCGCGGTAACGAATTGATAAAATCTTGCGAAATGAGCATGCTGTTAACCAGTTTGTCCTTTGCGTAGCCAGGGTGTACAATTTTACCATTTATGGTGACTACTGCTGCAGCTGCGTTAAAATTTTCATATTCTAATTCGCCAATTTGACTTCCGTCTATGGTATAAGCATATTCAGCACTAAATTTTTTTACGTCAAATAAATGAGCGCCACGACCAATTTCCTCGTCGGGGGTAAACGCAATCCTGATTTTGCCATGTTTTATTTCAGGATGGTTTATAAGGTGTTCGGCAGCTGTAATAATTTCTGTAACTCCAGCTTTATCATCAGCGCCTAACAAGGTTTCTCCGTTAGTGGTAATTAAAGTTTGACCAATGTATTGTTTTAAGTCGCTAAAATAAGAAGGAGAAAGAATGATGTTTTTATCTTCATTTAGTACGATGTCCTTACCATTATAGTTTTCAACAATTTGAGGCTGTACCCCTTCAGCGGTAAAATCAGGTGAGGTGTCATAATGAGCAATAAAACCAATGGTAGGCGTGGGTTTAGTTGTAGTAGCAGGAATAGTAGCCATAATGTAACCATTGTTGTCAATAGTAACTTCTTGGAGTCCTATGGTATTTAATTCTTCAATCAGTAAATGTGCTAATTTCCATTGTTTTTGGGTACTGGGAGTGCTGTCACTTTTGGGGTCACTTTGTGTGTCAATACTAACGTATTTTATAAAGCGATCAATAATAGCTTTTTTTGAGAACATGATGTCGATTTTATATAGTAAAGATACAAATAGTCCATATTTTTAAAATTGAATTTAAGTGGTATTGCAGCTTAAAAATAGTATTTTTGCAAAAAAAAAATCAATATGTATCAAACGTTAATTCGTCCGCTATTATTCAAGTTTGATCCCGAAAAAGTACATTACTTCACTTTTTCTTTAATTCGTTTTTTAAATAAAATTCCTGGAGTTCCGGCTATATTTAGAGGGTTGTATAATGTTGAAAATGAGCGTTTGGAGCGTAAGGTATTTGGGTTAACGTTTAAAAACCCAGTAGGTTTGGCAGCAGGGTTTGATAAAAATGCGGTTTTGTACAATGAGCTGGCAAATTTTGGATTTGGTTTTATTGAAATTGGAACAGTAACCCCCAAAGGACAGCAAGGGAATCCTAAAAAGCGATTGTTCCGCCTACAAGCAGATGAAGCTATAATTAACAGGATGGGGTTCAATAATGAAGGTGTTGAAATAGCTATTGAACAATTAAAAAAAATAAAAAACAGCTTATTATAGGTGGTAATATCGGCAAAAACACAGGGACAGCTCCCAAAGATTACACCCAAGATTATTTAGAGTGCTTTAATGCGCTACATCCTTACGTGGATTATTTTGTGCTTAACGTAAGTTGCCCCAATGTATCCAGTCATGCCAAATTGAACGATAAAGAATATCTGGAAGAGCTAATCGGTGTAGTGCAACAAGCCAACAAAACCTTTGATAAGCAAAAACCTATTTTGTTAAAAATTGCTCCTGACCTAAATCAACATCAGTTGGATGAAATAGTAGCACTCATTCAGGATACAGGTTTGGACGGAGTGATTGCCAGTAATACATCAACATCGCGTAGTAATTTAAAAACTTCAGCATCGCGATTAAAGGAAATTGGAAATGGAGGGTTAAGCGGAAAACCATTAAAAAATAAATCAACGGAGGTAATCCGATATTTATCTAAAAAAAGTAAGCAATCTTTTCCAATTATAGGAGTGGGGGGAATTCATACTGCAGCTGATGCTATTGAAAAACTGGATGCAGGAGCTATGTTGGTGCAAATTTACACTGGGTTTATTTACAGCGGACCGCAATTGATAAAAGAAATAAATAAAAAATTACTAAGTAAATAATAGTATTATCAGGAAGATTTAATCCGTTAAATGATATTATTTTTAGAATTAAACGGGCTCATATAGGGCTAATGGGAGGTCAAAAGATAGGAAAAGTATTCCCCATAATTTTAAGGTTTACAATCGAAAACTCACCACTCGCAGATCTCAATTTACCACCGACGACTGACAGCTTTCTCCAAAAAAATGAATGATTTATGAAGCCGTATTTTTTTGATTTTTTCACTTACTAAAACGATGTAATTGACTTTTTTTTGACAGAAAAACACGGTAAAAAACTGTAAATCACTGGTATTTTTATAAGAAATATTAATTTTTTATGTTAATTTTTTGATTTTTTTTACGCTTTCGCGTTTATATTTTGTTTTAATTTAATTTATTTAAAATAATGACAATCAATTAATTAAGGTTTATTCTTAAGGTATTTAACAAAAATATATTTTTTCTTACAGTAGTAATAGCTACCTAGAATTCTTGCGGAAGCCGTTGATTTTGTGTTGCGTAAATCTTTTTTTCTTACATTGATAGCCTATAAACCAACTAAGTGTATGATCAAAATTTTACGTTATGAAACTATTTCTACTCGCCTTTTGTATTTCCAATTCAATCTTTTCCCAGCGTTTTGTAGATTTATCTGACAGCCTTTCCAGTATTGATCGCGGAATGGTAATAAATGGAAACGATTACTCATCAAAAGAACAAGTAATTATCAATACATCTTCAATGAGATTTATAAAGCCAGCCTATGTTACTTTTTACAATGTGTTGGTAAATGTTGATGCCCCTATAAAAGGAAAGGGTAAATTTAAACTAGAAGGGAGTTCGCGCATTTTTATAAAATCGAAAGATGGGAATGTCGGAAATAGCAAACTGGTTTCAAAACAACCTTTTGGCGAAGAGTTTTTGTTAGATCAATGTACTTTATTTAAAAAAGTGCCACGAGGAACCAAATACAGAATTTGGTACTTAAGCGGTAAAGAATTTTTAAAGGGATACGTTGGTGATGGTCAATTGATACGTCGGATGTATTACACTGTTAAATTAGGAAATCGCTTTTTGGACAAGCAGCTATTTACGGATTAATACTTGCTAAAAGAGTTGCTAACACAGCTTCAACACCATTATTGTCGTTGGTTAAGGTGTGATATTTTGCCACCTTTTTAACATTTGGATGTGCATTTTCCATGGCGTAACTAAAAGATGCTTTTTTTAGCATTTCTAGGTCGTTATTATAGTCACCAAATGCCATGGTTTGCGCTTTGGTAACGCCGTGTTGTTTTTGTATTTGAGCAATGGCATTTCCTTTGTGTGATGAATCCTGGGAAATGTCAATCCATAGTTTACCCGAAATTTTAATTTGCCAGTCATTTTCAAGGTGTTTTACAAATGGATAAATAAATTCTTCAGAACCATCGTGATGACATAATGCAATTTTAAAAAAATCGTCGTCAGGCAGTTCGGAAAAACTGTTCAAAACCATATACTCAGTATAATATTCCGCAATGGTATTTTGAAATTGTTCCGATTCGTTTAAAATGTAGGCCTTATTTTTTCCACAAACCACTAAATGAACACCGTCAATATCAGTGCATAGTTGCAATAAGTTTTCAACATCAGCTTGCGAAATAGCGTTAACATATAATTCTTCGTCATTTTGTACAATGTAGGCTCCATTTTCAGCTACAATAGTAATATGTTCTTTAATTGCGGAAAGTTTGTCTAAAATACTGTGATACTGACGACCACTAGCAGCTACAAAATGAATATTATTAGCTCTTAACGCTTCAAACTGTTTGAAAAATAAATCACTCACTTGGTGCTTTGAGTTCAAAAGTGTGCCATCCATATCGGTAACAACTAATTTTACGTCAGATAAATTCATTTTTGTTAATTTAGTGAAATACAAATGTACAGTTTTGTAAACCATACAAACGTTATCCGTAAATTATCTTTAATGCATTTTTTTCAAAAAGAAATTCGGCTGAAAGCTTACCGCCGCGGTTTTCATTTAATTACTACCGAAATTGAGCGAGCCATGCCTGAATTTTCTCAAATTAAAATAGGTCAGCTTCAAGTATTTATTCAGCATACTTCGGCAAGCTTAACCATAAATGAAAATGCCGATCCTACCGTGCGCACCGATTTTGAAAGTCATATGAATGTTATGGTGCCGGAAAATGCACCTTATTATATACATACTTATGAGGGACCCGATGATATGCCAGCACACATAAAAGCTTCGTTAATTGGTGCTTCGGTACAAATACCAGTAACTAACGGGCAATTAAATTTAGGAACATGGCAAGGTGTTTACCTTTGTGAGCATCGAGACTATGGAGGTTCAAGATGTGTAGTTTTAACACTTTTTGGTAATTAATATTATGGCTAAGTTAAAATTGATAGAATGTCCAAGGGATGCCATGCAAGGGATAAAGCAATTTATACCAACTGAACGTAAATTACAGTATTTGCAAATGTTGGTAAATTGCGGGTTTGATACCTTGGATGTTGGTAGTTTTGTGTCACCTAAAGCTATTCCGCAAATGGCTGATACTAAACAGGTATTGGAGCAGTTGGATTTGTCCACTACCACAACCAAATTGTTAACCATTGTTGCAAATGTTCGGGGTGCATTAGCGGCGGCGGCAATGCCACAAGTGTCATTTATTGGATTTCCCTTTTCAATTTCGGAAACATTTCAAATGCGAAATACTCATAAAACTATGGCGGAATCGCAGGAAGTATTGCAACAGATTGTTGAAATAGCAGCTCAGGCTAATAAACAAATAGTAGTGTATATAAGTATGGGGTTTGGTAATCCTTACGGAGAACCTTGGAATCCAGAAATTGTAAGCAAATGGATAGCTAGCATTGCAAAAATGGGAGTACGTATTTTATCATTGAGTGATACGGTGGGGTCATCAGTTCCTGAAACTATTACTCAATTGTTCTCTACATTAATACCTAAGTATCCTAAAATAGAATTTGGTGCCCATTTACATACATCAGCAAGCACATGGCACGATAAATTAAATGCGGCCTACAAAGCAGGATGCCTGCGTTTTGATGGTGCCATCCAAGGTTACGGTGGATGTCCCATGGCGGGAGATGCATTAATAGGTAACATGCCCACCGAAAAAATGATTTCTTATTTTACCACTCAAAAAGAAGCATTTAATGTTGATGTTATGCGCTTTGAGTCAGCACACAATCAGGCAACTATATTATTTTCTGAATACCATTAATGAGAGTTTTTAATATAAGAAATCGACTTGTTTTTTCGACATCACATTCTTTATTAATTAAATTTTATAATTAATGAAAAGATCATACAAAGGACTAGGTAGTACTTTAAATTTGTAATCATTAAAAATTTTCGCTTCAATTATGCCGTAGCATTCTGTGGAGCCCAATGGGTGCATAGCATTCCAGGTGCTGCAGCTTGTGGGTTTGCGCAATCACTTTCGTGGAAGCGGGTGCAGGTAACACAATTTCTGTCATCTTTAAGGGTAGCCTTCATGGAAAAATGATCACAGGTATAATTGTTACTTACCGCAACCATATGAATTTTACAAGCGCCTTCTTGGGTCAAATTTTCGCAGTTAATACAACTGTTTCCTAATCTAATAGCCATAACGTATTTTTTTAAAATTAATATACCTTTAAAATACAGTATAATACGCTTAGAAACAATTTAAATAAATAGACTATTTATTGCTTGGTAATGGTGTTTTTTTGTAAAATGCGGTCTAAACCCAATTGAAAAATAGTACCCTGAACCAATTCGTACATTTCGTTAAGTTCCTTATAACTCATAGCAAAAGTAATTTGCTCAGCAGGAGTTTCCAGTAAAATAGATCTACAATTATTGCTAGCCTTACAACTTAAGCATACCGAAGGTCTTTTTAACGCTGCAGTAATTTGTTTGGAAAATACCACAAGTTCTTTATAATTAAGATACAAACCCGTACGATCAAATACCAATTGAATTTTATCCAAGTGCTTGGTTTTTTTCCATTTAAATGCAATGCCAAATGAATTGTTGTAAATAGTGATGATATCCGTGTCTTTCATGTCTATTAATTTTTAAATGTGATGTAATCAATTTCGTGCCCTTTTACAAAAAAGTACTGGTCAGCTGTACGCTTAAAAACCAGCTTTTTTATTTCTTTAAATTCTTGTTGGTTAAACAGCAAAAGTAAATTTTGTTGTGATGTAGGTATTTGAATGCTACGAGTAGTGGCATTATGGCACTGTTCTAAATTATTTTTTTCATCAATAAATTCAAGATAACCTTTAAAGCTTTCAAATTCATGTTCAGTAAATTCAAATGCAATATTGTTATAAATTAAATGGTATAAATTGGTTGTATTGCTTTTGTATAGCTTGCCGGCTCGCGTACGCGTTATTAGTGATAGGTGATGACACATGGACTTTATTGTTTTTAATTATTCCAAATAATAATCAAATTTAATATAGATTGATTCTAAATAAAAAGAAAAAGTTAATTATTTTTATTCAGAATTAATTAAAATAAATAGCAATTGAAATACATATTCGTTTTGTTGGGTGTTTTATTTGAGCGTTTTTTTTGGAAAGCAATGTGTTGTTTCAAATAGCAACCTCTCCATTTAAAATGATTTTTATGTGCTCATTTCTTGGCAAAAAAGTCTTAAGTCTTCGAGTAATTAATAATCCATATTCGTATTACTTCTAGCGAAAGCGAAAAAAAGTTGAATTATTTGAAATTGAAGTAGCAATAGCGCTAGATTTTAAGGTAACATTTAATGTTCGTGATGCTGACTAATATTTACTTTATTTTTTCAAAATTATTCTAGTAAATTTGAACTGGAACTAATTTTATATTTAATGAATATCAAAAAAATCATAGGTGGAGTGGTCGTATTAGTATTGGTGGTACTTCAGTTTTTTGTCAAAAAGGATAATATAGCTTCCTACGAAAGTGTGGCTAAGTTTGAAGCATCAGTTAATTTACCTAATGAGGTAAAAGCGATTTTTAGGGAATCCTGCTATGATTGCCACAGTAATCATACAAAATATCCGTGGTACGCCTCTATTGGAGCAATTAATTTGATGATTGATCACCATATAGAAGAAGGAAAGGAACATTTAAATTTTTCGGAATGGGATAAATACCCTGAAGCTAGGCAATTGCATAAATTGGCCGAAGTGCATGAGGAAGTGGAAGAAAATGAAATGCCGATTAAGGCATATAAATTAACTCATGGAGACTTAACTGCAAAGCAAAAGCAAACCTTATTGGAGTGGTCAAAAAAGTTTGAGGAATAAGAATTATTTTTTGATAAGTATAGTAAAACCCAATAAATAGTGTGTATTTGTTGGGTTTTTAGCTATATAATTAATTTTTTTTCAAAAAAATTCAAGTATAAATTAGAATATGAAATTAGTTTACTTTTATTTAGAATAATTTAAAATAAATGTTGTTTAGATTGATTATGGATAATATATTTGCAGCATCAACTTAATTATTCATATTAAATCTAAATAAATGAGATTAGCAAATATTTTAAAAATAGGATTTGTAGCTACAGCATTTGTTGCTTGTAGTTCTGATGACGATAGTCCTAGAGGAGCAAATCTTGAAGTGCCTGAAACTTATGTTTTTGAACGTAATGGTGAGTCAACAGTAAGTTTTGGTGGTCAAACAACTCGTTTGTTGCAAGGTGACGAAATATTAAAAGACTTATTAACTTTTGGAACAACAGAAGCAACGATTGACAGAAAATTTGCTGATGGCGAAGGATTTTCGGAAGCAACACTTAATAGCGATAAAAATATAAGAGGTAAAGTAGCGGAGTCTATTGATTATTTTAAGGATGCAAATGGGGGGATACTTACTGATAAGCAAACGCGGGTTGTTGAATATTTTGATAGTTTAATACAAAGCCAAGTAGATACTTTTTTAGGCGCATTTACAAGTAAAGAAGAAGTGCCAGTGGCTAAAGAAGGTGAGGCAGGTATTTTAGGAAAACGTTATGTAAATGCAAAAGGCTTGGAGTACAATCAGGCATTTAACAAAGGGTTAATTGGTGCTTTAACTTTGGATCAAATCATTAATGATTATTTAAGTTTAACTGAAGGTAGTACTATTCAAGCGGCAAATAACGCAGAAACTTTAGAAGAAGGTAAAAATTATACGCAAGCTGAACATTTTTGGGATGAAGCTTACGGATATTTATACGGAGCTTCTGATGAGGATGCATTAAGTAATCCGAATACAAAGCATTTGGATAGAGATAATATTCCAGATAAATTTTTGTATAAATATGTGCAAAGAGTAAATGAAGATGCAGATTTTAATGGTATTGCAGCTGAAATTTTTGAAGCTTTCAAAACAGGGAGAGCAGCTTTGGTAGCACAAGACTATGAAAGAGCAAAAAAAGAAGCGGATTTTTTACGTCTAAAATTATCAGAAGTGGTTGGAATTAGAGCCGTTTACTATTTACAACAAGGAAAGGATAAAGTGAAAGATGGTGCTACTGTGGATGATGGTTCGGCTTTCCATGATTTATCTGAAGGTTTTGGGTTTATTTATTCATTACAATTTACGCAAAATCCAGCTACAAATGAGCCGTATTTTACAGCAGAGGAAGTGGCAGGCTTTATTGCTAAACTTGAAAAAGACAATGGTTTTTGGGAATTTACTAAGGATCAATCAGTTTTAGATGAATTATCAGAAACTATAGCCGCAGCATTTGAGTTTACAGTCGCACAGGCTAAGTCCAATGATTTGGCACAATAAAAGATTGAAAAACATCAAAATTCTACTGGTTTATCGTTAAAATTTTGGTGTAAAAGAAATGTTAACAATAAATGAGTTTTGTTTAATTCAATAAGTAGAATTCTTACCTATATTTGCATAAATTTTTTTAAAATGAAAAAAGTATTTGTTTTTTTATTATCAGTTAGTTTTATCGTTGCTTGTAGTGATAGTGAACCGGGAGTAGGAGGTAGTACTGAAATAGCTTTTGATAGAGCAGGGTTGTTAAAAAGTTTGGTGAATAATCATTTTATCTCAGATTTTGAAGATTTTGCTGCGGAAACAGAAACAGTAAAAAATTTGACAAATACATTTACTGCGACGCCTACTCAGGAAAATTTAGTCACCCTGAGAGCGGCTTGGGTAAAAGCATATAAAGTGTTTCAAACGGTGGCTCCTTATGATTTTGGTAAAGCTTCCGATATTTCTTTTTATTTTAATTTAAATGCACATCCGTTAAATGTTGATGAAACTAAAACAAATATTTTAAAACCTGCTTTTGTAGCTAAGGATTTGCAAATTTCAACAAATCAGGATGCCCAGGGATTACCTGCTATGGATTACCTAATTAATGGTTTGGCTACATCCGATGAGGATATTGTTGCTTTTTATACTGGCGCTGACGCAGAAGATTATAAGGAGTACCTTACTGCAGTAGCAACACGTATGGATACGTTAACCGATGAGGTGTTGGCAAATTTTAAAAGTGAAGCTTTTAATAGTGAGTTTACCTCTAATACTTCAGCAGCAAAAACAGGAGCAGTGAATGTTTTTGTAGATCGATTTATTGTTTATTTTGAAAGAAGATTACGTTCAAGTAAAATAGGCATTCCTGCAGGGGAAATGGACAGAGATAAACGTCCAAATCAAATAGAAGCCGTATTTATGCCTGAAATTTCCAGAGAGTTAGCCTTGGATGCTTTGGAAAATACCAGAGAAATTTATGAAGGTGTTACTACTGATGAGGTAAGTTTATCTTCTATTTTAGTATTGCGCGGGAGGCAAGATTTAGATACACGAATTAAAAATGAATTTACAGCATCGCGCGAAGCTATTTTAAATTTAAATGAAAACTTACAGCTGCAAGCAACTACGGATGCAGCAAAAATGTTACAAGTAAGATCAGTTTTGCAAAAGTTAGTAGTGTCGCTTAAAAATGATTTAATATCAGAATTAGCACTAGAAGTAATTACCGCTGATAATGATAGTGATTAATATTAATATAACTAGTGCTAAATAATTATTTACATACCAATACAAAGGCAGCTCCATTAGCTGTCTTTCGTTTTTTGTTTGGTTGGCTAATGTTGGCTAGTACCTTGCGTTTTTGGTTTAATGGATGGATTAAAAGTATTTACATTGCCCCTAAATGGTTTTTCACCTATTACGGATTTGAATTTGTAAAACCGTTAGGGAATTTGACTTACTTATTGTTTTTTATTATTGGAGTAACTTCCGTGGCTATTGCCTTAGGGTATTACTATAAATATGCTATTGTTATTTTCTTTTTAAGTTTCACTTACGTAGAATTAATTGACAAAACCACCTATCTCAATCATTATTACTTTGTAAGTTTAGTGAGTTTTGTACTAATTTTTCTGCCAGCAAATGTTACATTTTCAATTGATGCCAGGAAAAGCACAGTAAGTAAAAGCGAAGTTCCAAGGTGGACCATTGATGTATTAAAATTACTAATTGCTATTGTTTACGTGTATGCGGGAGTAGCTAAATTAAATTCGGATTGGTTGTTGGAAGCCTTGCCTTTAAAAATTTGGTTAATAAATAAGACACACTTTCCTGTTATAGGAACGCTATTTCAGTATGAATGGTCAGCTTATGCTTTTAGTTGGTTGGGCATGTTGTATGATTTGACTATACCATTTTTTTTGATGTACAAACCTACAAGGAGGTTTGCTTTTATAGCAGTAGTTATTTTTCACATGCTCACCTATATGCTGTTTCAGATAGGGATTTTTCCTTTTGTAATGACCTTAGCGGTGTTCGTTTATTTTAGTCCAGCATTTCATGAAAAATTAATACACGTTGTTTCGAGCAAAATAAAACTCCTCAACGTGGCTAAAAGTAGCGTATTTGAATTCTCAGCGAAAGCGAAAAGAATAATATATCCAATTTTAGGTTGCTTTGTAATTTTTCAGCTGGTTTTTCCTTGGCGTTATTTATGCTATCCAGGCGAGCTATTTTGGACAGAAGAGGGCTATCGATTTTCATGGCGCGTAATGTTAATTGAAAAAATGGGTACTGCTGTTTTTACAATAAAAGATCCTATTGACGGAAAAAGTTTTAATATTAGAAATGCTGATTTTTTAACCCCATTTCAAATCAAACAAATGGCAACCCAGCCTGATTTTATTTTACAATATGCACATATGCTTAGGGATCATTATAAAAAAGAAGGGGTTAAAAATCCCGAAGTTTATGTGGAAAGTTATGTAACATTAAACAGAAGATTAAGCAAGCAGTTTATAGACCCCAAAACCAATTTAGCAAATGAAAAAGATTCTTTTGCCCCAAAAAAATGGATATTACCTTTCAATGGAACAATCAAAGGCCTTTAGGTTAACCCTATTATTTTTAACAATCAGTCAATTTATTTTTGCTCAAAACTTACTTGTTGGTAAAGTATTGGATGCAAAAACAAATAATCCCATACCAAATGTTGAAATTTACAACAACAGTGTAGGTAAAACGGTATACAGTGATAATTTAGGGGGGTTTTCAATAGCTCTACTTGATATGGATCAAAATATTGTAGTCATAAAATTAGGGTACGAAATTCAGGAAATGACTGTAAATGCTTCCAGTAATCAGCCACTCACAATTTTATTAGCACCTTTGGCGGAGAGTTTGAGCGAGGTAGTTATAGATCAACAACAAAAAAAGATTTTTGGGATTAAAAATTTGAAAGAAGTTGAGGGTACCGCAATCTATGCAGGTAAAAAAACCGAAGTGGTACTTGTGGAACAGCAGATAGCCAACAAAGCTTCGGGAAATGCTAGGCAGGCTTACAGCCAGGTGGCAGGGTTAAATATTTATGAAAATGATGATGCCGGTTTGCAGTTAAACATTGGAGGTCGTGGTTTGGATCCCAACCGAACGGCTAATTTTAATACACGTCAAAACGGCTATGATATTAGTGCCGATGTTTTAGGGTATCCTGAAAGTTACTACACGCCACCATTAGAAGCGTTGGAGGAGATTCAAATTATCCGTGGAGCGGCTTCTTTGCAATACGGAACACAATTTGGAGGATTAATAAATTTTAAATTAAAGTCGCCTAATTCTACTAAGGAACTGGAATGGGTGTCGCGTATTGGGGGGGGATCTTTTGGACTGCTAAATGTTTTTAATAGTTTTAGTGGTACAAAAGATAAATTTAGTTATTATACTTTTCATCAATTTAAAAAAGCAGATGGGTTTCGACCTAATTCTGAATTTGAATCGCAAAATTTATATGCCAATATTGGTTACCAAGCTACTGATAACACTAAAATTACGTTTGAGAGTACGTATTTACGATACTTGGCAAAGCAAGCGGGTGGATTAACGGATAGGCAGTTTGATTTGGATCCTTTATTCAGTAACCGAAACAGAAACTTTTTTTTAGTGGATTGGATTTTACTAAATGCAAAAATTGAACATGAGTTTAGTGCTAAAACCAGGGCAAGTGTTAATTTATTTTCCTTAAGCGCGCAACGAAATGCGCTAGGTTTTAGAGTGCGACGCGCATCGGTTGAAGATGACTTAGCTCAGCCAAGAGAGTTGATTATTGATGAGTTTACCAATTGGGGAGCTGAAGCTAAAGTGGTTTCGGAATACTCATTATTTAATAAAAAATCAATTTTTTTAGTCGGTGCTAAATACTACCAATCTAAAAATAAGTCACAACAAGGTATTGGAAGTTTGAGCAATCAACCGGACTTTGTTTTTAGAAATTCTGAATTCACGGAGTCCGCCTTACCAGAATCAACCTTTGACTTTCCGAATTTAAATTTGGCAGTCTTTGGGGAGCATATTTTTCGTTTTTCCGATAACTTTACAGTAACACCCGGATTTAGGTTTGAATATATAAAAACGGAAGCAGATGGGTTTTTCATAAATAAACCATTGCAAGCAAACGGTATTGTTGATGTGGATGGGATTACTGAGACACCCGAAGAACGAAAAAATGAACGCACCATTTTATTATTGGGCCTAGGGGCTAGTTTTAAACCTAGTTTGGCATTTGAGGCGTTTGCAAACATTTCTCAAAATTACCGATCTGTCACCTTTAATGATATCCGTATAGTTAGTCCTAATATTATTGTTGATGAAGATATATCCGATTCCGATGGTTATACTTTTGATATGGGAGTTAGAGGGACTGTGAAAGATATTTTTAGGTATGACGCGAGTGTTTTTGCTTTAATTTATAATAATCGAATAGGATTGACAAGGCAGTTACCTGAGTTTGATTTTAGAAGAATAAGAGGCAATTTGGCGGATGCTACGTTATTTGGAATAGAATCTTTGGTCACTGTAAATTTTAGCAACTGGTTTTTTGCCAATAAAAATTTCCACTGGCAGCATTTTTTAAATACTTCTTTTATTGAATCAGAATATACCCGTTCAACATTAGAAACAAGTAGTTCCAGGGTAGGGAATGAGGTGGAGTTTGTGCCTAAAGTAAATTTAAAAACAGGTATTGAGCTGGGCTACAAAAATTTTAAATCAAGTGTGCAATATACTTTTGTTGACAGGCAATTTACGGATGCAGACAATATTACTTTGGCCGATAGGTTTGCAGGTGATGGTACTATTGGTGAAATTCCGGCATATAGCGTTATGGATTTTTCAGCGGAATACAGTTATAAAAATTGTAAGCTAGAAGCAGGAGTGAATAACTTACTGAATGCATCCTATTTTACAAGGAGGGCTACGGGATATCCTGGGCCTGGAATTATACCCTCGGCACCAAGAAACTTTTATGCCGTTTTACAATTCAAATTTTAGTTATATTATTTTTAAGTTGAAATGTTTAATTTTACTACTAATATTATAATTGCAGGAGTAAAAGTTATCAACAATCACTTAACAAAAGTTAAATCAAATAGCTTTCAAAAGATATTAACAGTTGTTTTTAAATATAAACATCTATTCTATTTAATTTTGCTCAAAACAACAAATAATGAGCTTTTTAGATAAATACGAAGACAAAGTTGCAGAATACAGCGGCGAAATCAAGCAAAATTTAATGCCTTTGATTAGTTGGGATATTCATATGATGAATTTTACCAACCAAAATCAATTGAACAGGGACATCATTGGACTCAAAAAAATTACTGAAAGGTTAAAAATGGATGTTGATGTTATTGAAGAGCTTGTAAACAATAAAGCTGTAATTGTTGTTACTGATGCCAATTTTGTCATTGAGTATGCTTCTAGTAACATGATTGATATGTCGGGATATTTAAATGAAGAGGTGTTAGGAAAAACGCCAAAAATGTTTCAGGGACCAAAAACAGATAAAGTGCTTTCAAAAAAAATTAGAGCATCCGTGGATAAACAGGAGCGTTTTGAAGCAATGCTTGTAAATTATAAAAAAGATAAAACTGAATATAATTGTTATATTAAGGGGTATCCTATTTTTAATAGTAAAGGAGAATTAGTCAAGTACGTAGCAGTAGAACATGCTGCTTAATGATTTAAAATTTTAAAAAAAAGCCGATTGTGAAAACAATCGGCTTTTTTTTGGCAAATAGGTGTTTTCTAAAACTTCACTATTTTTACTAAGAATTCAAATGTCACTTTTTGTAAATGTCTTTTTTTGAATGCTTTAAATTCTGTAATTTTTTAAAATAGTATGCAATCAGTAATTAAATGGTTTGAAAATTCTGAAAATGTCACCAATAAGGCAACGCAAAACTACCGTTCAAGTTTTGAAGTTGAGTTGGCTATACGCAAAGAAATGCTAAAAACATTTACCCAAACCGATTACGAGCTTAATGAGGATATAGATATTGGAATGTTCAAAATTATGGGTCAAAACCCAGATGATCCAGAATCTTGTTACATAGGTAACGTAGTTATTGAGTTTGATGATGGTGTTTGGCTAGCCACTTGGTATATTTCAGGATTTAGGCACTATGCTTATGGCATGCAAGTGAGTTCAAATATTTTGGTGTTTAACTTTTCATATCTCGATTCTGATGAAAACCCTCATACAGGTTTAGTCTCATATACTTTTTTGTCTGAAAACATAGTAAGGGGGCAATGGATTGAAGAAGGGTATTCCGAAAAAGGAATAGAAGAATTACGAAAGTTAGAGGATGATGAGATAGATTTTAATGACATGCATGATGCTAATTTTGGTTTTAGTCTCAATTAATTGTTGTCATTAAAGTAACAGTTTAATTTGTTGAGGTTGGCTTTAAGTGCATAAGCAATTTTTTGGAACAATTTCGTGGATTTGTAATGGTGTTGCTAAATGTACGGTTCACTTTTCTTAGTATTTTCTATTCAGTTATTTTTAGTAACGTTTTGATAGTGTGTTTTTTACTTAGGGTTTGATTTAATTTGAAACACCTTGTTCTTCTTGTGTAATTTGCTGTTTTTTCTTACAAAATGTATTTCAGCATAGATTAATGGTTTGGGTTTGCGTTATATATTTGATCAACTAATTAAAAATATAGATTATGAAAGCGTATTTGCCATTTTTGGTGGGTTTATTAACGTACCAAGTTACCCTTGCTGGTCCGCCTGAACCTAAAGTTGGATATCGTTGGGTGTTAAATAAACAATACTCAGATGAATTCAACGGTAATAAATTGGATGAATCTAAATGGGATAAAAGGTTTAAAGGTTGGAAAGGAAGAAGACCAGCTAAATTTGAACCAAAAACAATCTCAGTAAAAGATGGTACAATGCGAATCAAAAATCAGGTGTCTACTGACCCAGGTGATGGGTATACCATTGATGGCGGTGCGGTTCAGAGTAAAGAAACTACAGCGCACTTTGGTTATTACGAATGCCGATTCAAATCATCAAGAATTGTAATGTCAACCACTTTTTGGTTGTCTAACCCTAAAAGAAGTGTCAACTTCCCAACTAAAAAAAGTAATGGAAATAATTGCTCAAAAGATAGTTTTAGTCAGGAATTAGATATTGCTGAAAGTATAGGTGGTGTTTTTAATGGAACAAGTTCTTTTAGAAATAATATGAACTTTAATACGCATTACCGATACGTAGATTGTAATGGCGGTAGAGAAAAATTCTTTTCCAGAGGAAATAATTCTATTGAAGGAAGCGGGAAAAATAATGCTAAATTAAGTAGCGAATCATGGCAAGACTTCCATACGTACGGAGCGTATTGGAAAAATGCGAATGATGTTTCATTTTATGCGGATAATAAATATGTAGGTGATGTAAAAGTGAGTACTGAAGTAGTAGATAAGCCTTTTCCTGATCCTATGCGAATTAATATGGTAACTGAAACGTATGATTGGGCAAAACCACATCCTTCACCACAGCAATTGCGAAACAACAACATCAATACTTCGTATTATGATTGGATAAGAGCATACGAGTTGGTTCCAATTGATCGTGCTCCAAAAGCAACACGATTTAAGGCGGATCCAGTTTTTAAAGAAAGTGTTTCATTTTTTGAAAATGCGAAGTTAACTGATAGTAACAGAAAATTACAAATTTCGTATACCTACAAGGCAAATACAGACAGAGAGTTTTATGTAAAGGTTTTGGATGCTAACAATAAAGAGGTTTACAATTCAAAATTTAAGGTTTTAGAAGGCTTTGGTAAAAACAGAAAAACAATAAATATTGGACGATCTTTGCCAAATGGGAAATATACTTTTGTAGGAGAAGTTAGAGTGACAGGAACTAATAGAGTTGTTGCAACTACAAGTAGTCAAGGAGTAGTTTCTGGAGGAAATCCAGCACCAGCTCCAAAACCTGCGCCAGCGCCTAAGCCAAATCCAGCACCAGTAAATGGAAGTAATCCAGTAGTTAGTTTTATCAAACCAACAGCTTTCAATTTGGTTGAAGGGAATAATGTAAGCGTTGAGGTTAATGCTACTGACGCCGATGGAATTCAAAATGTAAGCTTGTACATAAATAATACTTTTGTAGGTAGACAAGGTTCCGCTCCCTACAGATTTGGTTTTAGAGAACAGGCATTAAAAAATATGAAACCTGGTTCTTATGAGTTAAAAGCGGTTGCAACTGATAAAAAAGGGAATACGGGAGAAACTAAGATAGTTTTAAATGTAGCTTCAAAAAACGCTCCAAAACCAGCTCCAGCTCCAGTGGCTAATAATAAGCCTAAAGTAAGTTTTTCAAAGCCTACTAATTTAAATGTAGCAGTAGGAGCAACAATTAATGTTGACGTAAAAGCTACTGATGCTGATGGTATACAAAATGTTAAGCTATATGTTAATAATAAATTTGTTAGACAGGAAAATATATTACCATATACATGGGGAGGAAATGATGCCGCTTTAAAGAATTTGAAAAATGGAACGTATGAACTGAAAGCTGTAGCAACTGATAAAAAAGGAGACACGGGAGAGGCTAAAATAACGCTAACGGTATCAAACTCTAATTCAAGTTCAGCTTCAGTAAGTTTAAATGGAACATACAGCATTAAATTTCCATTAACCAATCAGCGTCTGTTAGCCAGAGGACTTGAAGGGTTTAATGCCATTACACATAACTATGGGAAGTGGGATGATCAATTGTGGACAATTAAGCCCGCAGGTAACAATTTGTTTACAATTAAAAATAATGCCAATGGCAGGTATTTAGCGGTAACTGCAAATTGTAATGGCGGCACTAATGTTACAGCAATTAATGGTAAAAACGGAGCAAATACGAATTGGGAAATTGTAAAAGTTGGTAACTTATATTCTTTAAGGCCTCAAAAATGTAAATCATTTGCATTAGATGTAGAACAAGGAGCTGTAGATGGTAACGTACAGCTTTGGAACTTGAATGTGAATAGTAATAATCAAAAATTTGAATTAATTAAAGTTAACGGAAGCAAAATTTTAGATATCAATGATATCAAAATAACTTTAGCGCCAAATCCAGCACAACTATATGTTGATGTTATTGGAGCTTCAATTGATGATGTTATTGTAATTACAAATATTCTAGGGCAGCAATTACAAACTGTGGTGGCAAAAAGTGACGCAGAGCGTATTTCATTATCAAATTATGCAAATGGTGTGTATTTTGTTAAAATCGGTAATACGTTAGCTAAGCGATTAATTATCGCTAATTAAGTTATCCGCGAGCTCTTAATAGGAGTTTGTAAAATATTTATACTGAAAATCAGTTTGTTGTGTTATATTGAAGTAACATAACAAGCTGATTTTTTGTTTATCATACTATGAAAGAAGATTTCCTGTATTATTTATGGAAGTTTCAAAAATTTGAAACTAAGCAACTTAAAACTACCCAAGGAGAAACTGTGGTGGTAAGCAGTGTCGGTTCGCATAACACACAAGCTGCTGGTCCAGACTTCTTTAATGCGCTGGTAAGTATTCAAGGTCAAAAATGGGCAGGCACCATTGAGATTCATGTAAAATCCAGCGATTGGTTTGTACATCAACACCAAAATGATACGAATTATGATAATGTTATTTTGCACGTAGTGTGGGAGCATGATATTGAAGTTTTTAGATCTAATAATACAAGCATTCCAACATTACAGTTAAAAGACTATGTTTCGGTATCAGCACTTAAAAAGTATAAGGACTTGTATGCTAATGCAGGGAATAAATGGATTAACTGCGAAAATCAAATAAAAGAAGTGCCAAAGTTTATCCTTGAAAATTGGTTAGAGCGCATTTATTTCGAACGTTTATCTGATAAATCTATTCCTGTCAATAATCTTTTGAAGGAATGTAAAAATAATTGGGAAGCGGTATGTTTTATTACGTTAGCTAAAGCTTTTGGCGGGAACTCTAATGGAGTAGCTTTTTCTAAAATTGCACATTCTATTCCATTTGGAGTGGTTCAAAAGGCAACCACTTCATTTGAGTTAGAAGCCTTGTTTTTTGGTCAGGCAAATTTACTTATTAGTCATCAGGAAGATCCGTATTATATATCCCTCAAAAAAGAATATGAATACCTAAAACACAAATTTAAATTAACGCAGCAAGCCGGGTTGCAAGTTCAATTTTTTAAACTGCGTCCTTCAAATTTTCCAACCATTCGTTTATCTCAATTGGCAGCTTTTTACAGTTCTGTAAAAAATGTATTTAGCGCCATTTTTAATTGCAATGATATTGATGCCTATGAAAAATTGTTTGACGTAGCAGCAGCTGAATATTGGAAAACCCATTACACATTTGGAAAAATTTCTAAAAAAAGCAGCAAAAAAATAACCAGGATTTTTGTTGAATTACTACTCATAAACGCCATACTGCCATTAAAATTTGCCTATGAAAATTCATTGCAAAAATTTGATGCTATATCCTCTCATTTAGCATTATTAAGAGGTCTAAAACCAGAAAAAAATAGGATCAGTCAACACTATAAAGAGTTCGGTTTTCCTGTTGAAAATGCATTAGATTCACAGGCCTTGCTAACTTTAAAAAAGAGTTACTGTGATCAGCATAAATGTGTAAATTGTGCTATAGGATTTCATTTATTAAATGCTAGTAAGCCGTAGTGTATTGTCATTAAATCTTTCTGATAACACTAAAATTATCCTAATTTTTGCTAATAAAATTACCACGAGTGTTTTTGTAGGTTTTTTCTTTGTTGTTTTGACACTTTGTTGTGTTTAATTAACTTTAACGATATAACCAACTTGAATATAAGCAAAAAGCAGTTTTTTAACTATCGATAATAGGTTTTTTATGCCAGATAAATAGCTGTCTAGTTTGTTTTATTCTTTCCCAAATCTAGTAACACTCAGTGTATTGTGCCTAATATACGCAGTTATGTTAATGGTAACTATTATTTAATGATTAGTAACCAAAAAAATACAGTATGAAGAAAATTACAATTTTAAGCTTTTTAGTAATGCTATCTCAAATATGTGTAGCGCAAACGGAGGATGTATATGACTTGGATCAAATGCATACGCGCCGAAAAATAAGAGGACACAAGCAAATTCCTATTTTAGAATACGTGGTGGAAACAGCAGTTGGTTATTCCGTAAATGGAAGGGTAGATAACCCTTCTAAAATTTCAGGGCAATTTAAAAAAATCGGAAGGTATTTTGTAGTAAACAAAAAATTTTCAAATCTATTCTTTCCAGGTCAGTTAATTACCATTACTGAAGTTTCCAAACATAACTTATTGGTGAGTAATCATGTAGATGTAGCTCAAATGTTATTTGAAGATGTGGCCACAAAAAAACGATACATTGCTGATACAAATTTTTTACAACACTATGCATTTTCCATCAATGGTAAATACAACAAGCATGGTGATCGGTTTGTTGCCTCCAATTAGTTTTAATTAATTTTAACAAATTAAAATTCGAATAAGATAAAAATTATATTTCTGAGTTTGAAAGGCGGTTTTTTACTGCCTTTTTTTATAACGGTAATTGAAATATATGTAAGCTATAGCTACTATAAGGTTTTAGCTAAGGGTTAAAGTTGAAAATATTTAAATGATAATACTTACTTTTGAGTAAATTAACATGAAATGTATAATTTAAGGCATTTTTTAGAAAGAAGAGGATATTACGTATGTTCAAGATTGGCTGACAGTTTAGGTATGCGTACCAAAAATGTTAGGATTTTTTTTATTTATGCCACTTTTGCAACTGTAGGGTTAAGTTTTTTTATCTACCTCACTTTAGCTTTTTGGCTTAAATTGAAAGATTTAATTTATACCAAACGAACATCGGTATTTGATATATAGTCATGCTTACATTTCTTAAGAATAAAGTGTGCCTCGCAATAACGCTATTAACTACATTATTGTTAGTAGGTACAATTGGTTTTCGATTTGTTGCAAATTACAATTGGATTGATTCCTTGTATATGACTGTAATTACGGTAACTACAGTAGGCTATGGGGAGGTGAGTCCTTTAGATGATACAGCAAAATTGTTTGCTGTTTTTTTAATTTTAACCAGTCTGGGGGTAATTGCATTTTCACTTTCTGTTTTAACAGAATACATTATTAGTAAAAGCAATCCTAAATTAATTGAATATAAAAAAATTCAAAAAATGATTTCAGCTTTAGAAGATCATGTAATTATTTGTGGTTATGGACGAAATGGAAAGCAAGTGGCAAAAAAATTAAGTGCACATGAAAAACCATTTTTAATTATTGAAAATAAAAAAGAAATTGTGGATAAATACCAATCAGTAAATCTACCAATGCTACAGGGCAATGCTATTGATGATGCTATTTTGAAACAAGCGGGTGTGTATAAAGCAAATTGTTTAATTACAGCGTTACCAGAGGATGCTGATAATCTATTTATCGTTCTGTCAGCAAGACAAATGAATAAAAATCTCAAAATTATAAGTCGGGCCTCTAAAGCATCATCGTATAAAAAACTGAAACTAGCAGGGGCTGATAATGTGATAATGCCAGATACTATTGGAGGTGATCACATGGCGTCATTGGTGGTAGTACCAGATTTAATTGAGTTTCTGGATAAAATTTCTTTAGTTGGTAAAGGATCGGTTAACGTGGAGGAGGTGCCTTCAGAAAAGATTATTAGCAATGGGGAGATCCAAAGTATTCGTGATTTGGATATTCGATCACGTACGGGATGTACCATCATTGGGTATAAAACACCGCAAGGTAAGTACGTAGTAAATCCTAATGCGGATCAGGTGATAGAGCAGGGTTCGCGTGTAGTGGTGCTTGGTAACGCAAAACAAATTGAAACATTAAACGGAGTTTACAACATATCGTTAAATTTTGATTAGATAATTATTTTAATAGTAGGCATGATAAAAAAAATGAATTTATTAGCATTGTTTTTGCTACAAAGCATGGCAATATTCGCTCAAGAGAAAAAAGGAATTGATGAACAAATCAATGAATGGTTTACACCAATTGCAGGAGCTTGGGAAAAAATTGTACTTTATGACATGCCATTTACAAGCATTCCAATTATTATATTTCTTTTAGTTGGAGGGGCGCTATTTTTTACTATTTATTTTGGATTTATCAACATAGCAAAGTTTGGAACAGCAATCAATGTGGTGCGTGGCAAGTATGATGAAGTAGATGGTCACGGTATTGTTTCTGACAAAAATATAAATAGCGTTGATGGTGATTTACCAGATACTATTAAGGATGAGTCTCAGGAAGGGGAGGTTACTCACTTTCAGGCGTTGGCAACTGCTGTATCGGGAACCGTAGGGAATGGAAATATAGCGGGTGTAGCGCTAGCAATTGCTATTGGGGGTCCTGGAGCTACATTTTGGATGATTCTATGTGGTTTGCTCGGAATGTCGACAAAGTTTGTTGAATGTACCCTAGGGGTTAAATACAGGGATATCGGAGATGACGGCACGGTTTATGGTGGTCCTATGTACTATCTGTCAAAAGGACTCAAAGAGCGAGGATTCGTGCAGTTAGGTAAAGCTTTGGCTGTGGTGTTTGCTATTTTATGTGTTGGGGCGTCTTTTGGTGGTGGTAATGCAGCACAATCCAATCAAGCTGCTATGCAAATTGTGAGTGCTTTCGGAATGTCAGGAGGGAGTGCGCGTACAATTATTGGGCTAATAATTATGGTATTAGTGGGTATAATAATTATTGGAGGAATCAAACGTATTGCTTCGGTAACTGAAAAAGTAGTTCCTTTTATGGCGCTTATGTACATTTTATGTTGTTTATACATTATAATTACCAATATTGGATTTGTAGATGATGCTTTTGGACAAATATTTTCGAAAGCATTTAGTCCTCAAGCAGGTGTTGGTGGTTTAATTGGGGTGTTAATTACAGGATTTAGGCGAGCAGCATTTTCAAATGAAGCAGGGGCTGGTTCAGCTTCTATTGCCCATTCAGCAGTAAAAACAAAATATGCAGCTTCCGAAGGGTTGGTTGCATTGTTGGAGCCTTTTATTGATACTGTAGTTATTTGTACCATGACGGCTTTGGTAATTATAATATTTAATGGTGATGGTTCTCAATTTGCCTATGGTGGCGAAGGGGGAGTGGTAACCATTGCAGGGCAGCAAGTGGAAGGATCAGGGATTACGGCAGCAGCTTTTGGAAAATACATCTCATTTTCAGGGCCATTTTTAACTGTAGCTGTAGTATTGTTTGCTGTTTCAACCATGATCTCATGGTCCTATTATGGCTTACAGTCTTGGATGTTTTTGTTTGGTAAAAGTAAAATAGCTGATTTAGTATATAAAGTGTTATTCTTACTATTTATAGTAATCGGTGCGGCGGGAGATATGTCAGCAGTTTGGGGGTTTTCAGATGCTATGATATTGGCCTTAGTTTTTCCTAATATGATAGGCTTATTTATATTGGCTCCAAAAGTTAAAGATGAAATAAAACGCTATCTGAAAGCAATAAGTATGACTACTGTAAAGGAAAGTTAATGGTTTTTACCCAATCGCATAAAATAGGGATTATAAAACTAGGAATTTTGGTAACAAGCATAATTTTAGGTATTGTGCTTTATACTAAAATTCCTAGAAATAACCCTTCATTTATTCTTGATAAGGAAGCGCAATGCTTTATCGATAATAAAAAACTTGTGCTTGCTGAGTTGGATAAAAAAAAGCAGCATACTTATTATGTAAATTCACTATCAGATTTCACGGGATATCAATTGGGGTTATCTTCAGCTGAAATTGATCGTTTGCTTGCTTATCGCGAAACTGGAAAACGGATATATTCGCAAAAAGAATTTCAGAAAATAACCCAGATAGATCAAACGAAGCTGGATAGTATTAAGTCTCTTTTGAGGTTTCCAAAACAAAAGCTTTCTAAAAAGCAACGTTTGAAACGGAAGCCAAAAAATTCTTATAAATCAATACGGTTAACTAAAAAGCTAAATTTAAATACAGTTTCTGCAAAAGAGTTGCAACAAAAACTTCAATTGCCAAATTTTATAGCCAATAGAATTGTAAGATTTAGGGCTTCTTTAGGAGGATTCAATTCAATTGATCAATTGGATAAAGTTTATGATATTTTACCTTATCAATTGGTGCGGTTAAAAACCAATGGATTTGTAAAAAATACTTCAGAATAACTTAAGTAACTACACCGATTTTTACCAAACAATGAAAAAAATTATAATATTTTTTGTTTAATGATTTTTATTGAACAATAAACATTATGAACAAATCATAAAGTTTGTAAAAATCAAGGAATAAAAGCTAAAGTTTAGTTTTTTGAATAAAATTGAAGGCTGCTCTGCGGATAAGATTGCAAGATTACCCCTATATTTGACTTTAATTTGGGAATAAGCCTATCAATAATTTGGTTCATTATTCAATTTAATAAAATTAAAGGGATAAAAGCAAGGCCAATTATCAATATCAGAATTTAGTTAATATATGAATTTCGATTATTCAGAAACGCAACAAATGGTTGCTGAAGCTGCAAAAAATTTTGCAATACAATACGTAAAGCCTTACGTGATGGAATGGGATGAAAGCCAGTTTTTTCCTGTTGATGTCTTTAAAAAAGCGGGAGAATTAGGTTTTATGGGGGTGTTAGTTCCTGAAGAATACGGCGGATCTGGTTTAGGGTATCACGAGTATATTGCTATCATTGAAGAGATTTCTAAAATAGACCCATCAATTGGTTTGTCGGTGGCTGCACACAACTCTCTGTGTACAAATCATATTTTGCAATTTGGTAATGAAACGCAAAAAAAGAAATGGATACCAAAACTAGCAACTGCTGAATTAATTGGGGCTTGGGGATTAACTGAGCACAATACTGGTAGTGATGCTGGAGGGATGAATACCACAGCTGTTTTGGATGGAGATAATTATGTACTAAATGGGGCAAAAAACTTTATTACCCACGGCCAGTCGGGCGATATTGCTGTAGTAATTGCACGTACGGGTGAAAAAGGGGATTCTCACGGAATGTCTGCTTTTGTTGTAGAGCGCGAAACGGAGGGGTTTCTAGCAGGAAAAAAGGAGAATAAGCTTGGAATGAGGGCGAGTGAAACTGCTGAGTTAGTATTTCAAAATTGTAGAATTCCAAAGGAAAATTTACTAGGTGAATTAGGAGAAGGTTTTATCCAATCAATGAAAATTTTAGATGGTGGAAGAATTTCAATTGGAGCACTTTCTTTAGGTATAGCTAAAGGAGCAGCTGAGGCGGCTAATCAATATTCTAAAGAACGAGTGCAATTTGGTAAGCCTATTAGTAAATTTCAAGGAATCAGCTTTAAACTAGCCGATATGGCTACAAAAATAGAAGCTGCCGAATTAATGGTTCATAAAGCAGGTTATTTGAAAAATAATAACAAAAATATGACGCAAATGGGCGCAATGTGTAAAATGTATGCAAGCGAAATTTGTGTGGAAATAGCTACCGATGCAATACAAGTTTTTGGAGGTTATGGGTATACTAAAGATTACCCGGTGGAAAAATTTTTCAGGGATTCTAAACTATGTACCATAGGAGAAGGAACTACAGAAATACAAAAGTTAGTAATTGCTAGAGAGGTTTTAAAATAATACAAAGCAAAACTAGCAGTCAAAGGGGTTAACAACTCCTTTAAAATAAAAATAAAACAAAAATACTTTGTAGGTTGCAAAAAGGTAGTATATTTGCACCCTAATAATTCTTAAAGAAAGGAGGTCAAACTATGTTAATTATACCAATTAAAGACGGAGAAAATATAGATAGAGCGCTAAAGCGTTTTAAAAGAAAGTTCGATAGAACTGGAACAATGCGCGCACTTAGAGGGCGTCAACAGTTTACGAAGCCTTCTGTAGTTCGTAGAGCTCAAATTCAAAAAGCTCAGTATATACAAGGACTTAGAGATGCAGAAAATATTTAAGTCGTTTGTGTAAACAACGTCTTTTTATGATATAAATAAAAAGCCTTACTTTTTTTGAGTAAGGCTTTTTTTTGGTTTTATAAGTTTGTAGTACCTTTTGTTTTGTATTGGTAATTCAGATAAATATGTTTTACACTGGTTCTGATATTATGTGTCTAGGTAAAGTCAGTAATTTTTTGCTTTGATGAAAAAGAATATAAGCATAGCTTTAGCTGTCCTTGGTGCTTTTCTATTATAGTTATTCGGTAAAGAATATTTTTGGTAGAGAAACTTAATGTAGAAAAAAATAATAAGGATATTTCAAAGGAGTCATGTAATTTAGAGGAAGATGCATTCTATATAAATAGAACCTTAATCAAAGTAAAAAAAATCACATATGGTAATTGATCAATTTAAGGACTATATGCTCTTGGAACGAAATTGTTCTGAGTTAACGGTAAAGGCATATACTGCTGATATTTCTAGTTTCTTGGTCTTTATTGAAGAAGTGTTTGATCACGGTAATTTAATGAAGGTTAATTACGCTGAAATTCGGCAATGGATCATTGTTTTGGTGGATAAGGGAGTTTCGAATCGAAGTGTAAATAGAAAAATAGCATCTCTAAAAGCGTTTTATTTGTTTCTTCAAAAAACCGAGGCTATACTGGTAAGTCCTTTGGTAAAGCATAAATCATTAAAAACGGATGTAAAATCCAAATTACCGTTTTCAGAAGTTGAAATTGCAGATGTGTTTGAGTTGTTTAATGAAGGTTTAGAAGATTTTAATAAGCTACGTGATCGGCTAATTATTGAGGTGTTATATACTACAGGGATTCGTAGGGCGGAACTGGTAGGTTTAACTATTGGGAGTGTTGATATTTCTTTAAAAACATTAAAGGTATTGGGTAAGCGAAATAAAGAACGTATTGTGCCCTTGATTGAGGAGACGGTTTTTTTGTTAAATCGCTATATAACAGTATATAAGCAGCGGTATTCTGCTGATTTTTCAAGTCCTTTGTTTGTGACTAATAAGGGTGTTAAAATTTACGAAAACTTTGTGTTTCGCTTAATAAATTCGTATTTTGGTAAAGTATCTGTTAAAAATAATAAAAGTCCTCATGTTTTGCGTCATTCTTTTGCAACCCATCTATTAAAAAATGGAGCAGATTTGAACGCGGTAAAAGAATTATTGGGACATTCGAGTTTGGCGGCTACTCAAGTATATACGCATAATAATATTGCGGAATTAGCTGAGGTGTACAGGCAATCTCATCCGAGGAATAAAAAAGTTTAAAACGGTTACATATTGTCTAATTATTAAATATATCGTGTATGAAAGTAAATGTTCAATCAGTAAACTTTAATGTAGATCAAAAGTTAGTTTCGTTTACAAATGAAAAATTAAACAAGCTAGAGGGGCACTTCAATAAAATAATTTCTGCAGAAGTTTTTATGAAAGTGCAGAATACAAGTGCTAAGGAAAATAAAATAACAGAAATTTTATTAAATATTCCTGGGGGAGAATTTGTGGCAAAAAAGACGTATAAAACTTTTGAACAGGGTGTAGATCAGTGTCTTAATAGTTTAGAGCGTCAATTGGTTAAATTTAAAGACAAACAAAAAATGAGATTAGTTTAAAATTTTTTCAAAAAAAGTTTTGGCGAATCGTAAAACAGTTATATATTTGCATCCCGTTAGCAATAACGGGGTGCTTTTTTTTAGAAGCGCAATCAGTTAAAAGCCGATATAGCTCAGCTGGCTAGAGCAGCTGATTTGTAATCAGCAGGTCGTGGGTTCGAGTCCCTCTATCGGCTCTTTTAAGTTAAGGTGTTAGGCCTTATGTTTTGAAATATTGATTTTGGGAAGATACTCAAGCGGCCAACGAGGGCAGACTGTAAATCTGCTGTTTTTAACTTCGCAGGTTCGAATCCTGCTCTTCCCACTTTTTTTAAAATAAATACATATATTTGCACGCAATTATGAGTGTAATATAGGCGGGAGTAGCTCAGTTGGTAGAGCGTCAGCCTTCCAAGCTGAATGTCGCCGGTTCGAACCCGGTCTCCCGCTCAAAGATATAGAACTGCACATGGTGTGGTTCTATGTCTATATAAGTAACTCATGTTGCATCAAGCCGGTGTAGCTCAGGGGTAGAGCGTTTCCTTGGTAAGGAAGAGGTCACGAGTTCAACTCTCGTCATTGGCTCATTTTGTAAAGAACAAATTACTTTTACTAAAAATAAAACAAGAATTAAATAACATTCATTATGGCAAAGGGAACTTTTGATCGTTCGAAACCACACTTGAATATCGGTACTATCGGACACGTAGATCACGGTAAAACAACTTTAACTGCTGCAATTACTAAGGTATTAGCTGATGCTGGTCTTTCTGAGGCTAGAGATTTCGATACTATTGATAATGCTCCTGAAGAAAAGGAAAGAGGTATTACTATTAATACATCTCATGTTGAATATCAAACAGCTAACCGTCACTACGCACACGTTGACTGTCCAGGTCACGCCGATTATGTAAAAAACATGGTTACTGGTGCTGCGCAAATGGATGGAGCTATTCTTGTTGTTGCTGCAACTGATGGGCCTATGCCGCAAACACGTGAGCATATCTTATTGGGGCGTCAGGTAGGTATTCCTCGTATCGTTGTTTTCTTAAACAAAGTGGATATGGTGGATGATGAAGAGTTATTAGAATTAGTTGATATGGAGGTAAGAGATTTGCTTTCTTTTTACGACTATGATGGTGACAATGCGCCTGTAGTTGCTGGTTCTGCACTTGGAGCATTAAATGGTGAAAAGAAGTGGGTAGATACAGTATTGGAATTAATGCAAGCTGTTGATGATTATATTGAAGAGCCATTAAGAGAGGTGGATAAAGATTTCTTAATGCCAATTGAAGATGTATTTTCTATTACTGGTCGTGGTACTGTGGCAACTGGTCGTATTGAGACTGGTATAGCTAACACTGGTGATCCTGTTGAAATTATAGGTATGGGAGCTGAAAAATTAACTTCTACAATTACTGGTATCGAAATGTTCCGTCAGATTCTTGATAGAGGTGAGGCTGGAGATAATGCAGGTATTTTGTTAAGAGGTATTGAAAAAACACAGATTTCAAGAGGTATGGTTATTACTAAGCCTGGATCTGTTACTCCACATAAAAAATTCAAAGCTGAGGTATATATCCTTAAAAAAGAAGAAGGTGGACGTCATACTCCATTTCATAATAATTACCGTCCACAGTTTTACGTACGTACAACAGATGTAACTGGTAACATTGCGTTGCCTGATGGAGTTGAAATGGTTATGCCTGGAGATAACTTAACTATTACAGTTGAATTAATTCAGACTATTGCAATGAATGTAGGTTTACGTTTTGCTATCCGTGAAGGAGGTAGAACTGTAGGTGCGGGTCAGGTTACTGAAATTCTTGACTAATTTATTGTAGTGAATAAATAAAAAAGCAAGGTGTTCTTATTTTTTTAGAATACCTTGCTTTTTTTAAATAATATTTTATATTTTTGCACTCCCGTTAAAATACGATTTTAGTGGATGGTGTAAAATAAACGGGTTTAGCTCAGTTGGTAGAGCACTGGTCTCCAAAACCAGGTGTCGTGAGTTCGAGTCTCGCAACCCGTGCAAATACTTAGCAATATGGCAGGAATAGTAAATTATATAACAGAGTCCTTTTCGGAATTAAAGAATAATGTTTCTTGGACTCCAAGGGCTGAAGCACAACGTTTGACAGTAATTGTTGTTGTGTTTTCTGTGTTGTTTTCGTTGGCTATTTGGGGTGTTGATACGGCGTTTAGTAAAGTGATCGAGCAGTACTTTAATATAGTAAAACAGTAATTGCGGATTATGGCTGATTCTAACATTAAGAAATGGTACGTAGTGCGTGCTGTTAGTGGTCAAGAGAACAAAGTTAAAGATTATATAGAGCGCGAAATTTCTCAACAAGGTTTAGATGATTTTGTTGATCAAGTTCTAGTTCCTACTGAAAAAGTTGTTCAAGTACGTAATGGAAAAAAAATAAATAAAGAACGCGTTTATTTTCCTGGTTATATAATGGTTGAGGCTAATTTATCAGGGGAGGTTCCACACATCATTAAGTCTATCAATGGTGTAATTGGTTTTTTAGGTGAGGTGAAAGGTGGAGATCCTGTGCCTTTAAGGAAATCAGAAGTTAATCGGATGTTAGGTAAAGTTGATGAGTTGGCTGTTAAGGTTGATAGTATAGCAATACCGTATACAGAAGGGGAAACGGTAAAAGTTATCGATGGACCATTCAATGGATTTAACGGAACTGTTGAGAAGGTAAACGAAGAGAAGCGTAAATTAGAGGTGATGGTGAAGATTTTTGGACGTAAGACGCCTTTGGAGTTGAGCTATATGCAAGTAGAGAAAGTATAAATAACTATTTTATTTTATATCGGAGTTGTGTTTTTTCTGAGCTTCCACTGAAAGGATGCAATTTCAATAATTATTTTTAAAAATGGCAAAAGAAGTAAGTAAGGTTGTAAAACTACAAGTACGTGGTGGGGCGGCAAATCCATCTCCACCTGTTGGGCCTGCTTTAGGTGCTGCTGGAGTAAATATCATGGAATTTTGTAAGCAATTCAATGGTAGAACTCAGGATAAAGCTGGTAAGGTATTGCCAGTTGCAATTACGGTTTATAAAGATAAGTCTTTTGATTTTGTAATTAAAACTCCTCCTGCAGCGGTGCAAATATTGGAAGCAGCAAAAATTAAAAAAGGTTCAGGAGAGCCTAATAGAAAAAAAGTGGCTACGGTTACTTGGGATCAGTTAAAAGTTATCGCTGAAGATAAAATGCCTGATTTGAACGCTTTTACAGTAGAGTCGGCAATGAGAATGATGGCTGGTACTGCGCGTTCCATGGGTATTAATGTTAAAGGCGATGCGCCATCTTAATCTTTTAAATAGAAAATCATGGCAAAATTGACAAAAAAACAAAAGGAAACGCAAGCTAAAATTGATACTAATAAAGCGTATACAATTGCTGAGGCAGCTTCTTTAGTGAAAGAAGTTTCAACAGTAAATTTTGATGCATCAGTGGATATTGCGGTTAGATTGAATGTTGATCCTAGAAAAGCAAATCAAATGGTACGTGGTGTGGTAACTTTACCGCATGGTACAGGAAAAGATGTGAAAGTGCTTGCTTTAGTTACACCAGATAAAGAAGAAGATGCAAAGGCAGCGGGAGCTGACTACGTTGGGTTGGATGAGTATTTGGCTAAAATTAAAGGAGGTTGGACTGATGTTGATGTGATTGTAACAATGCCTTCAGTAATGGGTAAGTTGGGTCCTTTAGGTAGGGTTTTAGGGCCACGTGGTCTTATGCCAAATCCTAAAACTGGAACTGTAACTATGGATATTGCAAAGGCGGTATCTGATGTAAAAGCTGGTAAAATAGACTTTAAGGTTGATAAAACTGGTATTGTACATGCAGCTGTTGGAAAAGCATCTTTTGATGCGGATAAGTTAGAAGGAAATATAAAAGAACTTGTTAGTACTTTGGTGAAATTAAAGCCGCAAGCTGCTAAAGGAGTTTATGTAAAATCAGCGTACATATCAAGTACAATGAGTCCTGGGATACAATTAGACACTAAAGCATTTGCTGGGTAATTAAGAATAACGATTATGACAAGAGAAGAGAAATCAATAGTAATTGAAAACTTAACTGCTCAGTTAGCTGAAAATAGCAATATTTATATTGCTGATATTTCTGGATTGGATGCAGGTACGACTTCAAATTTACGTAGAGCTTGTTTTAAAGCTAACGTATCACTTTCAGTGGTGAAAAATACATTGCTGGCAAAAGCAATGGAAGCTTCAGATAAAGATTTTGGTGATTTGCCAACTACATTGGTTGGGAATACGTCAATAATGTTTTCTGAAACTGGTAATGGTCCAGCAAAAGTAATTAAAGAATTCCGTAAGAAATCTGAAAAACCTTTATTAAAAGGAGCTTTCGTGGAATCAGCAATATTTGTTGGTGATGAAAACTTAGAGGCACTTGTAAATATCAAGTCTAAGGAAGAAGTTATCGGAGATATTATTGGATTATTACAATCTCCTGCTAAAAATGTTGTTTCTGCGCTTAAATCAAGTGGTGGTAAATTGGCAGGTATCTTAAAAACGTTATCTGAAAAATAGATAACATTAGCGTTTGCGCACAATTATTATATTATATAAAACTATTTAAAACGGTAGAAAATGGCAGATTTAAAAGAATTCGCAGAACAATTAGTAAACTTAACTGTTAAGGAAGTAAATGAATTAGCAGATATCCTTAAAGAGGAGTATGGTATTGAGCCAGCAGCAGCAGCAGTAGCTGTAGCAGCAGGTGGTGGAGCAGCTGGAGGTGATGCTGCTGAAGAAAAAACTGAATTTGATGTAGTATTAAAAGCTGCAGGAAGTTCTAAATTAGCGGTAGTAAAATTAGTTAAGGAATTAACTGGTTTAGGTCTTAAAGATGCTAAAGGATTAGTTGATGATGCTCCAAGTAACATCAAAGAAGGTGTAGCTAAAGATGAAGCTGAAGCATTAAAAGCGCAATTAGAAGAAGCTGGTGCTGAAGTAGAGCTTAAGTAAGCTTTATATTTAAAAAGACAAAGGTTTAGGCCCTGAGATTGTTCTCGGTGGTCTAGACCATTTTGTGTATATAAAACTTTGGTTTTATTTAGTAGTGATTGGCAATTAAACTTGCTAATTGTATAACGAGCAAATTAGCTCAATATTTTTTTTGCAAAACAATATTTTGTTTTGTGTTATTGTGTGTTAATAAAAACTGTCGTAAATTATAAAAAAACAAATTTAAAACTTAGTTTTTTATAATTTGATAGCCTACATACTAATTATTTGATAATTTAATTCTATCCATTGATGTCAGCAACGCAAACTGAAAGATTAAATTTTTCTTCCGTAAAGAACATCCCTGCTTATCCAGATTTGTTGGATATTCAAATAAAGTCTTTCCAGGATTTCTTTCAATTAGAAACGAAATCAGAAGAGAGAGGGAATGAAGGATTGTATAATACCTTCATGGAAAACTTTCCAATCACGGACACTCGTAATCAGTTCGTACTTGAATTTTTAGATTATTTTGTTGATCCTCCACGTTATGATCTACAGGAATGTATTGAGCGAGGATTGACTTATAGTGTACCTTTAAAAGCGCGTTTAAAATTATATTGTACTGATCCCGAGCATGAGGATTTTGAGACTATCGTGCAGGATGTATATTTAGGTACTATACCGTACATGACTCCAAGTGGAACTTTTTGTATAAATGGAGCTGAGCGCGTAGTGGTATCGCAATTACACCGATCACCTGGTGTATTCTTTGGGCAGTCATTTCACGCCAATGGAACCAAGTTATATTCAGCTAGAGTAATTCCATTTAAAGGCTCATGGATTGAATTTGCAACCGATATCAATAGCGTTATGTACGCATATATTGATCGTAAAAAGAAATTACCAGTAACTACTTTATTTCGCGCAATTGGTTTTGAGCGTGATAAAGATATTTTAGAAATTTTCGACCTTGCGGAAGAAATTAAAGTGTCTAAATCTGGTATTAAAAAAGTATTAGGACGTCAATTGGCCGCTCGTGTTTTAAATACGTGGCATGAAGATTTTGTGGATGAAGATACTGGAGAGGTGGTGTCAATTGAGCGTAATGAAATTGTGTTAGACCGTGATACAATTTTAGAAAAAGATCATATTGAAGAAATTTTAGAGAGTGGTGTAAAAACAATACTACTTCATAAAGAAGATAATGAAAAAGGGGATTATGCTATTATTCATAATACGCTTCAAAAAGATCCAACGAATTCTGAAAAAGAAGCCGTAGAGCATATCTACAGACAGCTACGTAATGCAGAACCGCCTGATGAGGAAACTGCACGTGGTATTATCGATAAATTATTCTTTTCTGATCAGCGTTACAATTTAGGTGAAGTTGGTCGTTACCGAATGAATAAAAAATTACAATTGGATATCGCAATGGATAAGCAAGTGCTTACCAAAGAGGATATCATTACCATTGTAAAATATTTAATTGAATTAATTAATTCCAAAGCTGAAATTGATGATATTGATCACTTATCTAACCGTCGTGTACGTACTGTTGGTGAGCAATTGTCGCAACAGTTTGGAGTAGGTTTAGCGCGTATGGCGCGTACCATTCGTGAGCGAATGAATGTTCGTGACAACGAAGTATTTACACCTATTGACTTGATTAATGCTAAAACATTATCATCAGTAATTAATTCGTTTTTTGGAACCAATCAGTTATCTCAGTTTATGGATCAAACCAATCCATTAGCTGAAATTACACACAAACGTCGTTTATCGGCTCTTGGACCTGGTGGTTTATCCCGTGAGCGTGCTGGTTTTGAGGTGCGAGATGTACACTACACGCATTATGGACGTTTATGTCCTATTGAAACTCCTGAAGGACCCAACATTGGATTAATATCTTCACTTTCTGTTTATGCAAAAGTGAACAGCATGGGATTCATTGAAACACCATACCGTAAAGTAACTGATGGACAGGTAGATTTGGAAACTGTGCCAAAATATTTAAGTGCAGAGGAAGAAGAGGGAATGAAAATAGCACAGGCTAATATTCCAATGGATGAAAATGGAACAATTACTACAGAAAAGGTAATCGCTCGTGAAGAGGGAGATTTCCCAGTGGAAGATCCAAAAAATATTCATTATACCGATGTAGCACCAAATCAAATTTCATCTATTTCGGCATCTTTGATTCCGTTTTTGGAGCATGATGATGCTAACCGTGCACTGATGGGATCAAATATGATGCGTCAGGCAGTACCTTTATTACGTGTTGATTCGCCGATTGTTGGAACAGGTCTTGAGCGTCAGGTAGCTTCTGATTCACGTGTATTGATTAATGCAGAAGGCGCTGGTGTTGTAGAGTATGTTGATGCAGAAAAAATTGTGATCAAGTATGATCGTACCGAAGATGAACAACTAGTAAGTTTTGATTCGGATTCAAAATCATATGACCTGATTAAATTCCGTAAAACGAATCAAGGTACAAGCATTAACCTGAAGCCAATTATTAAGGAAGGTGACCGCGTTTCAAAAGGAGAGGTGTTATGCCAAGGATACGCAACTGAAGCAGGTGAACTTGCCTTAGGGCGTAATATGAAAGTGGCGTTTATGCCATGGAAAGGATATAACTTTGAGGATGCGATTGTAATATCTGAAAAAGTAGTTCGCGAAGATATTTTTACATCAATTCATATTGATGAATACTCTTTAGAAGTTAGAGATACAAAACTTGGTAATGAAGAGCTAACAAATGATATTCCTAATGTATCGGAAGAGGCTACCAAAGACTTGGACGAAAATGGAATGATTCGTGTTGGTGCTGAAGTAAAACCTGGGGATATTTTAATTGGAAAAATTACTCCTAAAGGAGAAAGTGATCCAACTCCTGAAGAAAAATTATTAAGGGCTATTTTTGGTGACAAAGCCGGTGATGTTAAAGATGCTTCTTTAAAAGCCTCTCCATCATTACACGGAGTTGTTATTGATAAAAAATTATTTTCTAGAGCTGTAAAAGACAAGCGTAAGCGTGCTCAGGATAAAGAGGATATTTCTAAATTGGAATCTAAGTACGATGTTAAGTTTGAAAGCTTAAAAAATCAACTTATTGACAAGCTTTTTGCTATTGTTGGAGGTAAAACTTCACAAGGAGTTTCTAATGATTTAGGTGAAGAAGTACTTCCTAAAGGTAAAAAATATACCCTTAAAATGTTAAATAGTATTGATGACTATTCGCATTTAACTAAAGGTGTTTGGACTACTGATAAGGAGTTGAATGCTATGGTTGCTGATTTACTTCACAACTATAAAATTAAGGAAAACGACTTACAAGGAAATTTACGTAGAGAGAAATTTACTATTTCGGTAGGAGATGAGTTACCAGCAGGTATTTTAAAACTTGCTAAAATTTACGTAGCCAAAAAGCGTAAGCTTAAAGTAGGGGATAAAATGGCAGGACGCCACGGGAACAAAGGTATTGTTGCGCGTATCGTTCGTCAGGAAGATATGCCATTCTTAGAGGATGGAACTCCTGTTGACATTGTTTTGAATCCATTAGGGGTACCATCACGTATGAATATCGGACAGATTTACGAAACTGTTTTAGGATGGGCAGGTCAAAAATTAGGACAAAAATATGCTACACCAATATTTGATGGAGCATCTTTAGATCAAATTAACGAATTGACTGATAGTGCAGGAATTCCAAGATTTGGACATACACATTTATATGACGGAGGAACAGGAGAACGTTTTGATCAGGCAGCAACTGTAGGAGTAATCTACATGTTAAAACTAGGTCACATGGTGGATGATAAAATGCACGCACGTTCTATTGGACCATACTCATTAATTACACAACAGCCATTAGGAGGTAAAGCTCAGTTTGGAGGTCAGCGTTTTGGTGAAATGGAGGTTTGGGCACTTGAGGCCTACGGAGCTTCAAGTACATTACGTGAGATCTTAACTGTAAAATCTGATGATGTTATTGGTAGAGCAAAAACATACGAAAGTATTGTAAAAGGTGAGCCAATGCCAGAACCAGGAATTCCTGAATCGTTCAATGTATTAATGCATGAATTAAAAGGTCTTGGATTAGACATTCGTTTAGAAGAGTAACCTATTAAAGCGTATAAATGCCGCTCGTAAATTACGAGCGGCTATTTTCACAATATACTAATATTCTTAAGTAGCATATACTATGGCTAGAAATAATGATAAGAATCAAGTAAAGAGGTTTAATAAAATCTCAATCGGTTTAGCATCTCCAGAATCAATTTTGGAGGCTTCGCACGGCGAAGTGCTTAAACCAGAAACTATAAATTACCGTACACACAAACCTGAGCGCGATGGATTGTTTTGTGAGCGTATTTTTGGTCCTGTTAAGGATTACGAATGTGCCTGTGGTAAATATAAGCGTATACGATATAAAGGAATCGTTTGTGACCGTTGTGGAGTAGAGGTTACGGAAAAAAAGGTGCGAAGAGACCGTGTGGGACACATCAATCTTGTTGTGCCTGTTGCGCATATTTGGTATTTCCGTTCATTGCCAAACAAAATAGGTTATTTGTTAGGACTGCCTTCTAAAAAATTGGACATGATTATTTACTACGAACGTTACGTAGTAATTCAACCTGGTATTGCTAAAAATGAAGAAGGTGAGGCTGTTCAAAAAATGGATTTCCTTACGGAAGAAGAGTATTTGAATATTTTAGACAGTCTTCCTCAAGAAAACTTATATTTAGATGATTCAGATTCAGAAAAGTTTATTGCTAAAATGGGGGCTGAATGTTTAATTGAAATATTAAAGCGTATCGATTTAGATGATCTTTCTTATGAATTACGCCATAAGGCCAATAATGAAACATCTAAACAACGTAAGGCTGAAGCGTTAAAGCGTTTACAAGTTGTAGAATCTTTACGAGATGCTAATAAAAATAGAGAGAACAATCCAGAGTGGATGATCATGAAAGTAATTCCGGTGATACCGCCTGAATTACGTCCATTAGTACCTTTGGATGGGGGGCGTTTTGCAACTTCTGATTTAAATGATTTGTACCGAAGAGTAATTATTCGCAACAATCGTTTAAAGCGTTTGGTTGAAATCAAGGCTCCTGAGGTGATTTTGCGAAATGAAAAACGTATGCTTCAGGAATCTGTAGATTCGTTATTTGATAATACGCGTAAATCTTCAGCAGTTAAAACCGAAAGTAATCGACCATTAAAGTCGCTTTCTGACTCGTTAAAAGGTAAGCAAGGACGTTTCCGTCAAAACTTACTTGGGAAACGTGTGGATTATTCAGCACGTTCGGTAATTGTTGTTGGGCCAGAGTTAAAATTATTTGAGTGTGGTTTACCAAAAAATATGGCGGCTGAGTTGTATAAGCCTTTCGTTATCCGAAAGCTTATTGAGCGTGGTATTGTAAAAACGGTTAAATCAGCTAAAAAGATTATAGATCGTAAGGAGCCAGTAGTATGGGATATTTTAGAAAATGTGCTTAAAGGACATCCTGTATTACTAAACCGTGCTCCTACGCTTCACCGCTTGGGTATTCAGGCGTTTCAACCAAAATTGATAGAAGGAAAAGCTATCCAATTACACCCATTAGTATGTACGGCATTCAACGCCGATTTTGATGGGGATCAAATGGCGGTGCACTTGCCATTAGGACCAGAGGCTATTTTAGAGGCTCAGTTACTAATGTTGGCATCGCATAATATATTGAATCCAGCAAATGGTTCTCCGGTAACGGTACCATCTCAGGATATGGTCTTGGGACTGTATTATATGACTAAAGCACGTAAATCAACTCCTGAGTTAAAAATTAAAGGAGAAGGATTAACATTTTATTCTGCGGAAGAAGTTACGATAGCTTATAACGAAAAGAAACTAGATATTAATGCTGTTATCAAAATCCGTACTATGGATTTTAATGACGCAGGTGAATTAGTACCACAAATTATTGAAACCACTACAGGTAGAGTGCTTTTTAATGAAAAAGTGCCAGCAGCAGCAGGTTACATTAATCAGGTATTAACTAAAAAAGCATTACGTGATATTATTGGTGATATTTTAAAGGTAACTTCTGTGCCTGAAACTGCTGATTTCCTTGATGAAATTAAGGGATTAGGTTACGGATTTGCATTTAGAGGGGGGCTTTCATTTAGTTTAGGTGATATTATTATTCCTGCGGAAAAGCAAGGTATGATTGATGCAGCTAATGCTCAGGTTGATGGTATTATAGGAAACTATAATATGGGTCTGATTACAAATAATGAACGATACAATCAAGTTATTGATATATGGACATCAACAAACTCTCAATTAACTGAGTTGTCAATGAAACGTATTAGTGAAGATCAGCAAGGATTTAACTCTGTATATATGATGCTTGATTCAGGAGCACGTGGATCTAAGGAACAAATTCGACAGTTAACTGGTATGCGTGGATTGATGGCGAAACCAAAGAAATCAGCTGATGGAGGTGGAGCAATTATTGAAAATCCAATTATATCAAACTTTAAAGAAGGTCTTTCAATTCTTGAGTACTTTATTTCTACTCACGGTGCTCGTAAAGGACTAGCGGATACGGCATTGAAAACGGCCGATGCAGGATACTTAACGCGTCGTTTGGTAGATGTTTCTCAGGATGTTATCATTAATCAAACGGATTGTGGTACACTTCGTGGAGTTGAAGTAGCAGCTTTGAAAAAGAATGAAGAGATTATTGAATCATTAGGGGCACGTATTTTAGGACGTACCGCATTAAATGATGTGATCAACCCATTGACTCAAGAAGTGTTAGTTGAAGCAGGGGAGGAAATTAATGATGAACAAGTTGAATTAATTTCTGCTGCGCCAATTGAAACTGTAGAGGTGCGTTCAGCATTAACTTGCGAAGCGAAAAAAGGGATTTGTAAAAAATGTTACGGAAGAAACTTAGCTACAAACAAAACGGTACAGTTGGGTGAAGCTGTTGGTGTAGTAGCGGCTCAATCTATTGGTGAGCCGGGTACACAGCTTACTTTACGTACGTTCCACGTGGGTGGTATTGCAGGTAACATTTCAGAAGATAATAGCCTGAAAGCACGTTTTCCTGGTGTTGTTGAAATTGAAGAATTGAAAACAGTCAAGGGCGAAAATAATGAAGGGAATGAGGTGGAAGTAGTAATTTCTCGTACTTCCGAAATAAAAATCATTGATCCTAAAACTAAAATTGTATTAAGTACCAACTTAATACCTTATGGTTCCGAGCTGTTTGTACACTCTGGAGATACAATTTCAAAAGATGATACTATTTGTTCATGGGATCCTTATAATGGTGTAATTATTTCTGAATTTGCAGGAAGAATTAAATATGAAAACATTGAACAGGGAATTACATATCAAGTAGAAATTGATGAGCAAACTGGTTTCCAGGAAAAAGTAATTTCTGAATCAAGAGATAAGAAAAAGATTCCTACCTTAATTATCATGGGTAAAGGGGACGAAGTTTTACGTTCATACAACTTACCAGTTGGAGCACACTTGATGATTGAGGATGGTGACAAGATTAAAGAAGGTAAAATTTTAGTAAAAATACCACGTAAGTCATCTAAAGCAGGTGATATTACAGGGGGTCTACCCCGTGTAACTGAATTATTTGAAGCACGTAATCCATCAAACCCAGCGATTGTTTCGGAAATAGATGGTGTTGTTTCATTTGGTAAAATTAAGCGTGGTAACCGTGAGATTATTGTTGAATCTCGTTTGGGGGATATTAAAAAGTACCTTGTTAAATTGTCAAATCAAATCCTTGTACAAGAGAATGATTTTGTAAGAGCAGGAATGCCATTATCTGATGGTGCAATTTCGCCAGTTGATATTCTTAAAATTAAAGGACCTTCTGCGGTACAGCAGTACTTAGTAAATGAAGTTCAAGAAGTATATCGTTTGCAAGGGGTGAAAATTAATGATAAGCACTTTGAGGTAGTAGTACGTCAAATGATGCGTAAAGTTCAAATTCAAGATCCAGGTGATACTATTTTCCTTGAAAATCAATTAGTACATAAAATAGACTTTATTGAAGAAAATGATGCTATTTTTGGAAAGAAAGTTGTTGAAGAAGCTGGAGAGAGTGAAAACTTGAAAGCTGGACAAATTGTAACACCACGTGAATTGAGGGATGAAAATTCGATCTTACGTCGTGAGGATAAAGAGTTAGTTGTTGCGCGTGATGCTACTCCTGCAACTGCGACACCAATTTTACAGGGTATTACCAGAGCGTCGCTTCAAACAAAGTCATTTATTTCAGCAGCATCCTTCCAGGAAACTACTAAAGTATTGAATGAAGCTGCTGTAAGTGGTAAAGAAGATTACTTAGAAGGATTGAAAGAAAATGTAATTGTTGGTCATAAAATACCTGCGGGAACTGGTATGCGTCACTATGATTCTATAATTGTTGGTTCAAAAGAAGAATTAGAAAAGCGCACCAAAGAGACAGAACAATTAAATTTTAATTAATTAGATAGTACAAAGAATGGCAGAACACAAAAAAGACAATGCGCAAAGCATTAATATAGAAATTGATGAAAAAATTGCTGAGGGTATTTATAGTAATTTAGCAATAATCAATCATTCATTATCGGAGTTTGTTGTCGATTTTATAAATGTGATGCCAGGTAATCCTAAAAGTAAAGTAAAGAGCAGGATAATTTTAACGCCTCAGCATGCGAAACGTTTGGTAAAAGCATTAAATGACAATGTAAAGTGTTTCGAAAATGAACATGGCGAAATTAAAGATTATGATAAAGCTTCCATTCCTTTAAATTTTGGGCCTACTGGTCAAGCATAACTTTTGTCATTAATTTATAAAAAAATCCCTTTGAATATTCAAAGGGATTTTTTTATAAATTAAATATATTAAGAATAGCTATTACATAGTTTTTAATTATACCGTTGTTAAATTTTGTTGTTTTAAAGCCTTATTTTAGCTTGATTCATAATTAATACAAGAATTTGCATAGAATTAATAAATTAAGCTATAACAGTAGCTTAAAATCTAAAATTCAGAAGTAAAATGGAATTTTAAGGTTTTAAACTTGTTTTGTGTCATTTGAAGACTAAAATGTGAATCGGATAAAAATACCAGTTGATTTCTTTTATCTTTGGCTAAAAATTTGCTTTTAACGCGTTTAAATTCTTTAAATTCTTCGCTCTTTTCATCTTCGGGTTCTATCCAGCCAAGCTTTGTGAACGTTTAGGTTTTCATAACTACATTTGGCGCCATATTCGTGTTCTAACCTATATTGAATCACTTCATATTGCAGCGCACCAACCGTTCCAATGACCTTTCTCCCATTTAAATCAAGGGTAAATAACTGAGCCACTCCTTCGTCCATTAACTGGTCAATCCCTTTGGCTAGTTGTTTGGATTTCATAGGGTCGGCATTGTTTATATATCTAAAATGTTCAGGTGAAAAACTAGGGATGCCTTTGTAATTCATTAATTCGCCAGCAGTAAGTGTGTCCCCTATTTTAAAGTTACCAGTATCATGCAAACCAACAATATCACCTGGATATGAAATATCTACAATTTCCTTTTTTTCTGCAAAAAAGGCATTAGGACTAGAGAATTTTAATTTTTTACCTAATCGAGTGTGTAAATAAGGAGTGTTTCGTTCAAAGGTTCCAGAAACAATCTTTATAAAAGCTAAACGATCTCGGTGCTTAGGATCCATATTTGCATGAATTTTAAAAACAAAACCTGTGAATTTTTTTTCCGTAGGAAAAACCTCTCTGATGTCGCTTTCTTTGGGTCTCGGCATAGGAGCTATATCAACAAAACAGTCTAGTAATTCACGTACTCCAAAGTTGTTTAAAGCTGATCCAAAAAATACAGGTTGTAGATCTCCATTTTGATATTCAGTTTTATCAAATTCAGGATAAATACCAGTAGTTAACTCTATTTCTTCACGTAAAGTATTGGCACTTATTTCGCCAACTAATTGATCTAGTTTGTTGCTTTCAAGGTCTTCAATTTCAATGGTATCCAAAATATTTTTCGAGGATTCGTCGCTAAATAAGTTGACATTCTTCTCCCATATATTATAAATTCCTTTAAAATCGTAACCCATGCCAATAGGAAAACTAAGCGGAGTTACTCGTAAACCTAGTTTTTGTTCTACTTCATCAAGTAAATCAAAGGCATCTTTTCCTTCCCTATCCATTTTATTTATAAAAACAATCATCGGAATTTTACGCATTCTACAAACTGATACTAATTTTTCAGTCTGTTCCTCAACTCCTTTAGCGACATCGATAACTACAATAACACTATCAACAGCGGTAAGGGTTCTAAAAGTGTCTTCGGCAAAATCTTTATGCCCAGGAGTATCTAATATGTTTATTTTTATGTCTTTATATTCAAAAGCTAAAACAGAAGTAGCTACGGAAATTCCACGTTGTCTTTCTATTTCCATAAAGTCACTAGTAGCGCCTTTTTTTATTTTATTAGATTTCACAGCGCCTGCTTCTTGTATAGCTCCTCCAAAGAGTAATAGTTTTTCAGTAAGTGTTGTTTTTCCCGCATCAGGGTGAGAAACAATGCCAAAGGTACGTCTTCGTTTAATTTCTTCTTCAAAGGATAATTTCATAAGTTTTTAGTAAAAATATGAAGCAAAATTGGTTGTTAATTAGTTAAAAAACAATTTAATTTAATATTTTTTAAGCATTTAAACGAATATATAGGTTTTTTGTCGAAAAAAAATAGAGTGTTTCATTTTTTTTTATTTAACAATATTTTTTGTATTTACTTTGATAAAAATTAGGTTTTTTACTTTTTTTTAATAAGTGATTGATACACAGCAAATTGAAATTATATGAAGATTTTTACTAGCACAATAAGTAGTTTAAAATTAACATCTACACTTTTTTTAGTATTGTTTTCTGTTTCATTTGGACTTTTGGGTCAAACGGCAGTAGAGTCAATAAGACTTAACAGTATAACTCCAACAAATACAAATTCGTATTCAGTAACTGGAGAAAATGATACAACTCCAGTGCCAAATACGCAAAATTATCAATGGGGACAGGGTGCAGACCTTCAAATTGAAGGAGTAACAGTAGGTGGCGCTTTTTATAGGTCAGACCTTTCTAGAAAAATTAATGCTGTTATTGTTAGGGTTGATAATGCTAATGCCGTAGGAGATTTATGTAGTGTGGTGGCACAGACTATTACAGATGATTATACATTTGCAGGTAGTTTTCCAGGTACAATTGATAATCCTAGTACGCTCATTGATGAGTCAGATCCAGCTAATTGTTCGTTAGTTGAAGCGCTGACAAGCCCTTTTATAAACAGGGGAGCAAATGATTTATTTCGAAATGTTTTTTCAACAGCCAATAATATTGAGCGTGTTGATGTTATTTATGAAAATATAATCACCACAACTTCATCAGATTTAGATAATATTGGTTTTATAGTTAGTGAGAAAGACGCTAATAGTCCGTTAAAAGTTGCGGGAGTAAGAGGGATTTCATCAGCTGGAGTTATTACAGATTATTATCCGCTCCAAAGCATTGTGTCAACTGATTACGGAACTACATTAGATGTCACAGGTGATGGGCCTTCTGATGTCGATGGGGATTTGAGTTTCTCATTAGCTTGGGCCATTGATAGAGATGACGTAACATTACCCAATACAAATCCAACTAACAGGCCTGAAAGAATTGATGGAGGAGTTTCTAAAATAGGAGTATCCTTTATCTCATTGAGAGATTTAGGCTTAACTGTTGGGGATCAGCTTTTGGGAGTTTCATTTTTTGGAAATGATATAACATCGACAAATACATTAACAGATCCAACAACATTTCCACAAGATACTAATGCTGGTGGCGCAGATATTTTGGGTGGTTTAGGAGTGTTGGTAACTAATCAAGCAATTGTTACGGGTCTTGTGTATGAAGATACAAATGCCAATGGGACACAGGATGGAAGTGAAATTGGAATCGGTGGAGTAGGTGTTGTAGTAACAGATTCATCAGGAATTGAATATCTAGCAATTACAGAAAGTGATGGATCATGGTCTACTTTTGTTAACGTACCAGGAGATGTAGATGTAGAAATCTCGTTGTCAGATCCAGCTTTGATAGCTCAGTTAACCAATCCCGCTCAAACAGAAGGCATAAATCCAAGAACAATCACTAATGGTGCGATTTTAGGAAATTCAACTAATGTAGGTAGTGATGGATTTGTGTCTGTTAGTGTGTTGAATGTGACAAGTGATAATACGTTAGAGGGAGAGGCGTTGAGTCATATTGTGACTTTAAATAATAGTGCAACAGTAACTGTTGAAGTTGAATTTTTATTAACGGACGGTACGGCTACATCTCCTTTGGATTATAGTGTCATTCCTGTTTTTACTAATGGGGTAGTTTTAAATGCTACGGGGGATAAGCTAATTATTCCTCCAGGGCTGAGTGAGTTTACTATTTCGTTGACTACCGAATTAGATACTGTTACTGAAGCAGCACATGCATACAGCATTAATGTAGGTGGGCAAATAGCTACTGGTACAATCAATGATAATTTAGATAGTGATCTTGATGGTGTGGCAGATTTTGTGGATTTAGATGATGATAATGATGGAATATTAGATGAGCTAGAGTGTCCTACATTAGGTAGGTTGGAAGATGGAACGCTAATAAGTATTATTGTTAGAGAAGGTTTTGAAACAGCTACTGCAATAAATACTCCAACCCAAACATTAGATAATCCATCTAATAATCATGAAAGTAATTTTGCATTTGCAGCTCCTTTAACAAGAGTGCGTACGCCTGATTTTATTGCTAACGCAAATGCTAGTCCTTGGTATCAATTGGATGAAGGAGATTCTTTTGGAAATATTCAGGCAACAAGTAATAATGTGACATCAACGACTGAGAATGACGGATTAGCCATTGTATATACCGCTGTTGAAATGGCAGCGTTTGGTTTTCAAACGGGAGATTTAATATATATACAGTTTGATTATTCTGAAGGAAGAAATTATAGCACTGATCCTGGGGGTAGGCCTTCAGATGCGGATACAAATATAGCCATTTGGTTTGGAAACAATACTTTCAGTTTTGGGGCTGGTGTTAATGCACCAAATGATAGTGTAGTGCCAGGGGCATGGAGTCCAAGTGGTACTATAGATGATAATACAGCTACTCCTAGGGATGTGATGAATATTAATACATGGGATACCTATGGGGCGTCATTTACGTATACGGGTGGAGATATTCATTTGGCTTTAATGGCAAGAGTAGGGACTATTAATAGCGGTTCTGAAAATTTATATATAGATAATATAATAATTGGTAGTGATAGATTAGGTATTAATGATATTAATGGGGATGCAATACCAAATTGTTTAAGTGTTGATTCTGACAATGACAATTGTAATGATGTTTTAGAATCTGGAGGTGTAGATCCAAATAATGACGGTATTTTAGGAGATTTGCCATTAGTTGTAGATAATTTAGGGAGAGTAACTGGGGCAGCACCAACAACCGGAGGATATAATGGCGTTAATGGAAATGAAATTATTGCTACAGAAGCATCAGTTGTTACGGCTCCCTCAAATGTAAGTGTAGCCCCAGGAGGCAGTGCAAGTTTTGAAATTGTAGTAAACGCTATAAATACGACTACTTTTGCAGGAGGAGTGCCGGATTTTAATGTTCCACCAGGAATTGATTCTTCATCTAATTTAGAATACCAGTGGCAAGAAAATGGAGCGGACCTTTCTAACGGAGGAGTATATTCGGGAGTTGATTTGGCTACTCTTACTATTTCCGATGTTACTGGATTAGATGGCAACATATATACGGTAATTGTAACTCATGCGGATAATGCTTGTTTTTTAGAATCAAGAGATGCTACACTTACTGAGCAAGCAAGCATATCAATAAGTGATGCAGTAAGCTTAGAAGGGAATGATCTGGCTTTTTTAGTAACATTAAGTGAACCAAGTGCAAATGATATTTCGATAGTATACACAACTAATGATGGTACGGCAACATTAGGGAATAATGATTATACAGATAACGATGGTACACTGGTAATCCCAGCGGGAGTAACATTTGGGATTATACCAGTTGTTACAACATTAGACACTGTTAATGAAGCTGATGAAAATATTACATTAAGTTTAGTAAGTACAACCGAGGGAGCTATTATTGATAGTGAGGCATTAGGAGTGATTACTGATAATACAGATGTTGATAATGATGGGGTAGCAGATATTGTGGATGTAGATGATGATAATGATGGGATTTTAGATACTATTGAATTGGGAGCAGGTTGTTCTTCTGCGGATAATGTTTTGGATTGGGAACAAGTGCCAACTATATCTAATTCGTTTACTCAATTGGCTAATGGAGTTAATTTTACAATAACCACTAGCAATAATAGAGCAGGAAACCCAAGAACACTTTCTGTTGAGCCTGCCCGTGAAATAAAAGGGGATGTATCTGGCGATCAAGTTGTTTTTGAATCTAGAATAGATAATGTATTTAATGGTGCCAATGCCAGCACTGTTGTAAATATTGATATAGCTATGGATGTTCCTGTAGCTAATATTAATTTTTCTATTGGAGATTTGGATGTTTCAGATTACATTATTATTTCAGGTCAAGATATTGAAGGACGAGCTATTTTTCCAGTTGCGTCTTCTGTTTTAGGTGTAACTCCAACATGGGTTTTTTATGATACGGCTTCTGTAAACAATCCTTTTCCAGGAGAAAGAGTGTATACAGGTGGCGGATTGAATAATGTAGCTTCTGATTCTACAGTTAACTTCGACTTTGGACAACAATTAATTCAAAGTATTACCATAAGAACTGGATTTTTAGATTTAGATGGGTTTTATGATGTTCCAGATACTGATGTAAGATTAAGCGGACTTCCGCAGGTAGGATCTGTAATTTATATTGGTGATATATTCTTTTGTACGCCAACAGATACTGATGGAGATAATTTACCAAATACTATTGATTTAGATTCTGATAATGACACATGTAATGATGTTGTGGAATCTGGAGGTGTTGATGCAAATAACGACGGAGTTCTTGATGGAGATGGATTTAATAATCAAGGACAAGTTACCACTGCGGATGTTATTTTAGCTACTAGTTATAATGGAGCAACCGGAAACGAAATCATAGCAACACAAACAAGTGTTTCTACTGCACCATCAAATGTAAGTGTGGATGCAGGTGATGCAGCAAGTTTTAGTGTTGTGGCTGAAGCTATAAATACAACAACATTTGCAGCGGGAGTACCTAATTATACAATTCCACCTGCTGTTGATGCTTCTTCTGGATTACAATATCAGTGGCAAGAAAACGGAGGAGATCTTTCTAATACAGGAGTATATAGTGGAACGAATACAGCCACTTTAAGTATTTCTGATGTTACGGGTTTAAATGGGAATACCTATACAGTAATTATTACGCATGCAAATAATGTTTGTTTTAGAGAAACAAGAGATGCAGATTTAGATGTTAATGATGCTCCGGTAGGAAGTCCAGATGCGATCACGGTAGCCGAAGGCGGAACACAAACAGTATTGGATAGTGGAGCAACGACTTTACAAGCGAATGATACGGATTCCGAAGATGGTACACCAACAGGCGATGTAGTTATAGCTACTAATCCAACCAACGGAACGGTAACGGTAAATACCGACGGAACCTTTAGTTATGTACACGATGGTAGTGACACCACCACAGATAGTTTTACCTATACAGTAACAGATAGTGATGGTAGCACAAGTGC
>NZ_AFPB01000177.1 GCF_000218485.1 Aquimarina agarivorans
CTAGATTCCCTTAAAAAACGATTCCATCCAAGCTGTTTTTTTTGAGAAAACATGCTCGAGGAGGTAAGCTAGCCGAATGCCACTTTTATGCAGTCTTTTTTCTACAACAGGGAAAAAATCATACATGTATTTGTACTTAAGGTGATCTTCTTTTTTAGCGGAAGCGTATACTTTATCCGCCAATGCTTTTGATTCATATACCCAATCTAACAATGATCCGGATTGTATGGTAGCTAGTTCTGTTTTGGAAAGTTTTTTAGTGTTTTTAGTCAGTTCCGAATAACTCATTTTATAGGAATCAATCATTTCAGAATCCCAAACACGGTGTAGGTTAGAAGGTGTGTTAAACCATTCAACCGCAATAGTGTTACCACCTTTATCAGCAGCATTACCAACGTGCAAGGGTTGGTGTAAGTCGCCAATTAGATGCACTAAAAACTTAAGGTAAAATTGTTTGTCAGCAATAGATGTTTCGCTTTTTCTAATTTTTAAAATACAGGTTTTAATACCTTGAATAATATCCCCTTTGGGATTTACAGGAGTTTCGCCATATTTTTTTCCAGAATCAAAATTAACATAGTGCCAAGGGGCAAATTCATTGTATTTAGGATTGCTGCGTATTTCATCGGCATAAATTGAACCGTAAGCAAGGGATTCGCCGTTTAAAAGTTTGGCAATCTTTTTTTTTGTTTTGCACGAAAGGTAATTTTCGGCAATGGCGCCTACCGTACGGTGCCCCGTTTTTCCCCAATTAGGGAAGTACTCTTTAGCATTTAGGCTATTGAAAGTAATTAAAATTGCATATATAAAAAGTATCTTTTTCATAATAAGTAGCGGTGTTATAAAAAATCCATTCATGCAATGACATGAATGGATTTTAAAATTACAATTAATTTAAACGTTTTGGCTATTTAAAAATATAACGTAAACCAACTTGCATTTGCCAGCGTGAAGATTGGATGCCAGCATCATCAACTCCTTCAATTCGATCATTACTTACTCGAGTTTTATCAAAGTTAAATTCTGGAATCGATCCATTAGTTAAGGCTGGGCCTGATGGGTTAGCAGGGTTGCTAACTGGCATATCAGGAGTTATTCGTTCATTTTTAGCAACTGTAATAACAGAAGTTGTGTTTCGAACAAATCTATTGCGTTCACCCCATTTTTTGTTTAACAGGTTAGTGAAGTTAAAAATATCAGCAGATAACTGAAAGGTATGTTTTTTATTACCAAGTTTCAAGTTAAAGTCTTGTAGTATTCTAAGGTCTATCACATGGCTCCAAGGACCGAAATCACCGTTACGTTCTGCAAATTTACCTTTGCGAGTTTTTAAGTAATCATTTCCATTAATAAACTCTTCTAGGTCGGCATATTGTTCATCAGCAGATACAGTACGTCCATCTCTCTCAAAAGGAACTAAATTGATTTGATCTCTAGAGGCAGGTACAAATAATAACGCATTATCATCATCACTCGTATCCCCTAATAAGGTAATATCTCTATTATTTTCATCTCTCCCTTGTCTATAAATATAAGATGTTGGTTGTCCTTGAGTACCATCATAGAATAAACTCACCGTAGTTTTGAAATTTTTTGCCCAATCAAATTGATATGAAACATTAGCAAAAACTCTATGCCCTTGAGCAAATTCGGATCGTCCTATTCTGGTATTATTTTTACCGTTTATAGTAACGCTTCGCTCCCAGTTTGTGATATTTCGTGAGCTATTTCCATCAAAAACACTTCTTGAATCTCCATAAGAATAGCCTAATTGCCCAGTGAAACCATTTTGGAAAGGTTTTTGAATCGTTACTGATGCATTCCAAGATTCCCCTTTATTTGTGTTACTTCCTAAAATAATAGCTCCGTATTGACTAATAACTCTATCTCGGCTAAAAAGGGGTCTTCTGTCTATACCTCCTCCATTAAAAATTCTAGAATCTTCTCCTAGCTGTCCTCTAATATTTAAATTTTCAAATCTAATTCCATTAATAGTATTGTTGTAAATAAAATCAGTGCTCAAAATTAGGCCACCTAAAACAGGAATTTTTTGATCAATGGCAATATTGTATTTTGCCACTTGAGGTAGTTTTAAATCTGGAACAAATAAATCAATATTACCATTAAACACTTGTTCCCCTTTTTCTATTTTATCTTTAATATCTGCTGGGATAAATTGCTCATTAATATTTGGATTAAAATTTTCTCCATCAGGTAAAAAGAAGGTTCCTCCTTGTGTTACTCCATTATTATTATAACTAGCAGCAGGCCAAACCAAAGGGATTCTGGAAGTAAAAATACCCGCACCACCTCTAATTTGTGTAGTTCTGTTGCCAGAAACATCCCAGTTAAACCCAAAACGAGGAGAAAAATGTACTTTTGATTTTATTTTTTTACCTACTCTAGCGCCTCTAAGGTTTTTTCCATTTGCTTCTAGCTCGTTCGCAGCAGATAATTGTACACCATCAGGAGAGCCATCTTCATCAAATAATTGTAAATCTTCATTGAAGTCACTATTACTAGGACCATTTTCCCAAACAGGGACATCAATTCTAACTCCTCCAGTTACTCTAAAATTGTCAGTTATTCTAAATTCATCTTGAAAATATATGCCATGTTGGCTATTTTTAAACTCTGCTGCTCCAGAAGATTCATCCCCAACATTTAAGTCATTAAGTGAAAAGAATCGGATAAAATCGGGTTTCACTTGATTAACAAAGTCATCTGTTGTATTGTAAGTGTAGTTTCCGTAATTAAATGCAAAAAATAAATTCTTTACTTTGTAAAATTCATGATGTGTTCCAATAGTTAATGCATGTTTTCCTAAAAATATTTCGAAGTTATCAGTTAACGTAAAAACATCTTGATCTAAAAGGTTAGCAGTTGAAAAAGGTTCTGCACCAAAGCTAATACCGTCAAACCTACCATCAAGTCCATCTCTTATTCGGACAGAAGGGAAATCTGGACCACTAGGATCTCTATCGTCTCTAACGTTAGTGTATCCTAAAATAAGACTGTTGGCAAATTTATTACCAAAGGAAGAGTTTAATTCCGCACTAAGTGTATTAGTTGTCGAGTTAAATAATTCGGATCCATTACCAAAACCTAGTTGATTTCTTGAAGAACTTCTTCCTTCTAAATTATCAGCAGAAATGAGGTTATACTTGAACGAAAATGTATTGTTTTTATTAATATTGGCGTCTATTTTTGCTGTGAAATTATGGCTTTCAAGAGTACTTGGGGTTTCAAAGTTTCCAATATCATAGTTGAATTGATTAGAAATAAAATTTCTTAGGCGGTTAATATCATCATTAGTAGCGTTTCCATTATAGTTACTAATATTGAAGGGTTGAGGTATATTACTTTCGCCTCTTTCATAGTTTACAAAAAAGAAAAGTTTATCTTTGATAATTGGTCCACCTATACGTATACCACTTGTTAGTGTTGAAAAATCGCCTAGTCTTTCTCGGGGTTCATCTTCTGCTAATGATACAGGGGTTTTTCCGGCTAAATCTTCGTTTCGAATAAAACTATAAACAGAACCTTCCCAATTATTGGATCCTGAACGCGTAATGGCACTAATAGCACCTCCTGCAAAACCAGAAACACGCACATCAAATGGAGCTACCTGTACTGAATAAGACTCAATAGCATCTACAGAAAATGGATTTACCCCAGTTTGTCCTCCATTGGTTCCGGATCCAGCCAATCCAAAAACATCATTACTAACCGCTCCATCAATATAAATAGAGTTGAATCGATTATTTTGTCCACCAATTGAAATAGAAAAACCATCATCTCCTTCGGTAATTTGTGCTTGTGGCGTTAAACGGACAAAATCAGCCACCGAGCGTGATGCTTGTGGTATTTTGTTGATGTCACTTTGGGTAATTGCTGTAGCTGCTCCCGTTCTTTTTGAGCTGAACACTCCACTTTTTGAGGTGGTAATAACTACTTCGTCTAACTGGCTTACATCTTCGGATAGTTGCCCGTCAATGTTTTTGGTTTCTCCTAGTTGTAAATACACATTTTCAACTACGTAATCGGTAAAACCAACGTAAATAGCAGAAAATTTGTAAGGCCCACCTGGCTTTACATTTGAAATTCTGTAGTACCCATCTTCATCGGTTACTGCGCCATATAAACTCCCAGAGTTTACATCGACCATAACTACTTGTGCTCCTAATACAGGGGTGTTAGTGTTGTCTGTTATTTTTCCTGAAACAGCAGATCGTGTAACCCCTTGAGCCATACCAGCTACTGAAATTAATAGTGATAATAGTAGTAAGAGTTGGTTTTTTTTCATAATTATTTTCGATATTAATTTAATCTTTTGCAAATTTACTGGTATGATGTAGCTGTTATTGTTTTTGAATATGAATAAAATGAAAACCTAATGTTAAATAATTACTTCTAAAATGTTTGAGTTGCTATTTAAACAAAAAAGACCATCTTAATGATGGTCTTTTTTATTTGGTGATTAAAAAAAGAGTTTAGCTCACTGCTTCTTTAATTCTTTTAATGGCTTCAATGATTTGTGCTTCGCTTGCAGCGTATGAAATACGAATACAGTTTCCGTTTCCGAAAGCATCACCAGTTACTGTAGCTACGTTTGCAGCTTCTAGCAAATAGATGGCAAATTCCGATGCATTGTTAATTTTCTTCCCGTCAAGGGTTTTTCCAAAAAATGCAGTTACATCAGGATACACATAAAAAGCACCTTCGGGCTCATTACATTTAAATCCTTCAATGTCATTTAATAAACTTAAAATTAATTTTCTACGTTCTTTAAATTTGTCAACCATATATTGTATACGGCTTACCGGTTCAGCCAGAGCCGTAATTACTGCACGTTGCGCAATACAGTTAGCACCACTAGTTACTTGTCCTTGTAATTTGTTACAAGCTCGGGCAATATAAGCAGGAGCTCCAATGTAACCAATTCTCCAACCAGTCATAGCAAAAGCTTTTGCTACACCATTTACGGTAACAGTTCTGTCATACATATCCTCAAATTCAGCCATAGAAGCATGAGCAGTAACACCATAATTGATATGCTCATAAATTTCATCACTAACTACAACAATCTGTGGGTGATTTTTTAAAACATCAGCCAAAGCCCTAAGTTCTTTTTTACTGTATATTGATCCGCTTGGATTACAAGGGGAACTGTACCAAAGCATTTTGGTTTTAGGGGTAATGGCAGCTTCTAATTGCTCAGGAGTCATTTTAAAATCATTGTCAATTGAAGTGGTTACTTCAACGGGTACACCATCAGCTAATTTTACTATATCGCTGTAACTTACCCAGTAAGGGCATGGTAAAATAACTTCATCTCCTTTATTAAGGCAAACTTGTGCTACATTGTAAAGTGCCTGTTTAGCTCCAGTTGAAACTACAATTTGTGGCGCTTCAAAACTTAAATTATTATCTCGTTTAAATTTAGTAATAATGGCATCTTTTAACTCACCATATCCATCAACAGGGGTATATGAGTTATAATCGTCATTTACAGCTTGAATAGCTGCGTCTTTTATGTAATCAGGTGTGTTAAAATCTGGCTCTCCCAAGCTAAGACCAATAATGTCTTTTCCAGCAGCTCTTAATTCACGTGCTTTAGCAGCCATTTCAAGTGTGGCAGATGGTGCTAAACTATTAATTCTTTCAGATAATTGATTACTCATTGCTATTTAATTATTGCTTTATGAAGTTAAATTGGGATTCATGCCCAAGTGTTTTAAATGTCTAAAATGTGCGGCTAACGCACTTCCCATGCTTCTGTACTCATGGTAAGGAAGGTTGAATTCTTTAGCTGTTTCTTTAATAATTTTTGAAATTTTAGGGTAATGTACGTGGCTAATATTCGGAAAAATATGGTGTTCAACCTGATGATTTAATCCTCCCGTAAACCAACTTAAAAATTTGTTGTTTGTGCCAAAATTAGTGGTTGTAAAAAGTTGATGTATTGCCCATGTGTTTTTCATGGTTCCTTCATTACTAGGTAATGGCGTTTCGGTTTCTTCAATAATATGTGCTAATTGAAATACGGTACTTAGTATTAATCCTGCGACATAGTGCATAACAAAAAAACCTAATAGAATAAAATACCAGGCAACGTCAAGAAAAACCATAGGGATTACTATCCAAACAGTAAAGTATAAAATTTTACTTACCACTACTGTGGTCCACTGGCTAAATGCATTTGGTAATTTTTCATACGATAATTTACGCTTTAAGTAACGAGCTGTTTGTTTAAAATCAACAGTTGTTACCCAATTAATAGTTAACAGTCCGTAAAGAAAAATAGAGTAAATATGTTGAAATTTATGAAAGTATTTCCAATCCGAATGTCTGCTAAATCGAATAATACGCCCAGCATCCAAATCTTCATCGTGCCCATGTATGTTGGTATAGGTATGATGAAGCACATTGTGCTGCACTTGCCAATTGTAAACATTACCAGCTAAAAAATACATGCTCCCTCCCATAATTTTATTGATCCATTTTTTGGAGGAATACGATCCGTGGTTTCCGTCATGCATCACGTTCATGCCAATGCCAGCCATACCTATTCCCATAACTATGCATGAAATTAACATGAACCATTGCGGCATATTGGCAAAAAGTATTAAAAAATATGGTGCAAGGAACAGTAAGAACATCACCATTGTTTTGAGGTGTAGTTTCCAGTTTCCAGTTTTTTTTATATTGTGTTCTTTAAAATATGTGTTGACTCTTTTGTTAAGCGTTTTAAAAAAAGCAGGGGAGTTTACTCGATTAAAACGTATTTGGGCTCCTTTCATATAAACTGATTTGAGGAACTATATTGTTTTTTATGTTAAAGCTAGAATTCCTATTTGATGTACAAAAATAGGTATTTATATTTTTTACTCCCCTCAATTTTCTAAAAATAGCAATCTAAAACTTATTTTTGTGGCTTATTTACAATTCCTATGCAAATTATATCAAAATATTTTCCAGATTTAAAGCAGGAGCAAATCGATCAATTTTTAAAATTAAAAGAATTATATACGGACTGGAATGCTAAAATTAATGTAGTATCAAGGAAAGATATCGACTTGCTGTACGAAAGGCACGTGTTACATTCATTAGGAATTGCAAAAGTTCAAAATTTTTTACCTGGTGCTGATGTGTTAGACGTTGGTACAGGAGGTGGTTTTCCTGGTATCCCTTTAGCTATACTTTACCCAGATACTCATTTTTACCTGTGTGATGTTATTGCGAAAAAAATAAAAGTAGTGAATGCTGTTGCAGCATCATTGGAATTGAAAAATGTAAAAGCCGAACAAAAGCGGGCCGGAACTTTTGATACTCAATTCGATTTTATTGTAAGTAGAGCGGTTACCCGAATGCCAGATTTTGCAAAATGGGTAAGAGGGAATGTAAAAAAGAAATCCAATCATGTGCTTAAAAATGGTATATTGTATTTAAAAGGCGGCGATTTAACTGAGGAATTAAGCGTTTTTTCAACAGTTAAAGAATATGCTTTGTCTAATTATTTTGAGGAAGACTTTTTTGAAACTAAAAAAGTTGTTCATTTGCCTATGAAATATAAGGGGTAGTAATTAGGTTTTTTTTGTAAGTTGTTATAGATTGCATTGACTGATAATTTTATATGTGTACAGTTACTTTAGTTTCTTTAAATAAAAATAGTTTTATTTTAACTTCAAATCGAGACGAGGCTATTGGTCGTAAAACGTTGCCGATTGCTAGTTATGAACAAGGTGGTAAAAGACTTCTTTACCCTAAAGATGAAGTTGCAGGGGGAACCTGGATAGCAGCTAGTGATGAACAAAGCATGATTTGTTTATTAAATGGAGGCTATGAGAATCATGTTAAAACACATAATTACAGGCATAGTCGTGGTGTGGTTGTTACTGATATTCTTTCCGAAGATAATTTATGGAAAGCGATGCAAAACTATAACTGTCAGGATTTGGAGCCGTTTACTTTAGTAGGTGTAGATTGGAACAATGAATTACAGTTTTTTGAACTGGTTTGGGACGGTAAGCAAAAGCATACGCAAAAGTTAGAGACATCTCATATGCACATTTGGTCATCATCAACGTTGTATACCAATGAAATGAAACAAATGCGTAAAGATTGGTTAGCTGATTTTAAATTGAATAATAAGATAGATAAAGATTCATTAATTCGTTTTCATAAAACCGGAGGTATAGGAAATGAATTTTATGACTTGCAAATAAAAAGAGGCGATCTTCAAACGCGAAGCATTACTCAAGTAACTGTGAATGGCCTTGATATACAAATGCGTTATGAGGATTTGGTAATTAATGAGGTTTTTCAAAAAACCTTTGAAACCGTAAATATCTAAAATCCTTGAACACTACAGGTAAAATTATCCCTATTGCATTCCCTGATACTTTTGTTCGTTACTCGGAAGAAAAAATATTGAATTATTTTTTTCCTTTTGTGGGTCTGGGACGAAAAAAATATATTAAAGCAGGACACGCTATTTTATTACTTGTTGAAAATAAAACAGGGAACATTCAATATTTTGATTTTGGACGGTATATAACTCCTTTAGGTAAGGGAAGGGTACGAAGCGCTAAAACCGATGTTGAACTTCATATTCCAATTAAAGCCGAAATTAACAGTTCGGGGCATATTGAAAATATTGATAAAATTTTACTTTGGCTTGATGCGCACCCAGAGAAAACGCATGGGAGTAGGCGTTTGGTAGCTTCCATTTGTCATGATGTTGATTATAAAAAGGCGATCCATTTTTTAACGAATTTGCAAGATCAGGGTAGTATCCCGTATTTAACTTTTGGAAATGTAGGGAGTAATTGTTCTCGATTAGTTGCAGATACGCTGATTTATTCCTCAAATGATGCTAAAATCATAAAAGTATTAAAACGTAATAGTTCCTTTACTCCAAGTCCCTTGGGAAATGTAAAATACGGAGCAAGCGGCGGAAAAATATATCAAGTACTAGATGGTAAAATAGGGGAGTACGATGGTCATATGCTAAAAGAAAATTTGACCAATTACTTTGATCCACGTATTCCGAAAATTGTTGAAAATAAATTGAGTAACAAAAGGGGAGAGGCTCAATTATTATCAGGCATTGGTGCTAGCGCTTACTTTGAATTGCAAGCTACAGATTGTGTGAACAAATACGTGATTAAAAGGTACACCCCTAAATTTGAAAAAGATTTTGAAGGTGAATTCACTATTGATCAGTCTGGTTTTACCATAAAAAAACCTTACCATTTTGTTTATGACTCCAATTGTAGTTTTTGTCATATTAAACAAAATGATAAGGTGTATCGGTTTGACTTAATTGAGGTTACTTATTCGTAATCATTAATATTTATGATTATAAATTGGTAGCATACCATACATTATTTCATCTTTTATTTACCCTTAGCATTAGAGTGAGCGTATCCCCATGTTGTAATAACAAAAGGCAAAAATATCAGCATATAGCTCAATTGTTTTACTAATTGGCGTACCAGCTCCGTGTCCAGCATTTGTTTCAATTCTTATTAAAGTTGGGTTACTGCCTTTTTGAAATTCTTGCAGGGTTGCTGTAAACTTAAAGCTATGTGCGGGGACTACACGATCGTCATGGTCACCTGTAGTTACAAGAGTAGCGGGATATTCAATACCTTCTTTCACGTTATGTAACGGAGAGTATTTTTTAAGGTAACTAAACATTTCTCTGTCATCCTCCGCAGTTCCGTAATCATATGCCCAACCTGCTCCAGCAGTAAAGGTATGGTAGCGTAACATATCTAAAACACCAACTTGACAAATAGCAACCTTAGCTAGTTTTGGCCTTTGTGTTAGGGTAGCCCCAACTAATAATCCGCCATTACTGCCACCACGTATGGCTAAATAATCGGATGATGTATATTTGTTAGTGGTTAAAAATTCTGCAGCAGCTATAAAATCATCAAAAACATTTTGCTTATTCAATTTAGTTCCAGCGACATGCCATTTTTTTCCATACTCGCCACCGCCCCTTAAGTTTGCTACAGCTAAAATGCCACCTTGTTCCAGCCAAACGGAATTGGGTGTGCTAAAACTAGGGGTAAGACTAATATTAAATCCGCCGTACCCATATAGAATAGTTGGGTTTTTACCATTCAGTTTAATTCCTTTTTTGTAAGTGATAATCATGGGTATTTTGGTACCGTCCTTGGAGGAGTAAAAAACTTGTTTAGATTCGTAGTTATCGGCATTAAAATCTATTTCTGGTTTCCAGTAAAGTTCATATTTCCCTGATTCAATAGTGTATTTGTAAGTGGACTGTGGTGTGCTGTAATTTGCAAAATTAAAATACAAAGTGCGGTCCTCCTTTTTGGCGCTAAAACCACTGGTGCTTCCTATTCCAGGGAGTTCAATTTCACGAATTAATTTTCCGTCAAAATCATATTGCAGTACTTTGGAAACGGCATCTACTGTATATTTGGTAAATATAGATCCTCCACCAGTACTAGCGGATAATACGTTCTTAGTTTCTGGGATTAAATCTTTCCAATTTTCAGGGCTTGGGTTAGAGGCATCAACAGTAATGATTTTTTTATTCGGGGCATTTTTGTTAGTAACAATATATAATGTTGATCCTACATTATCCATAACGTAACTGTCAGAATCAAAATCATTTATTATAGGAGTTAATTTGCTGTTTGGAACAGAAAGGTCTTTAAAAAATAATTTGTTACCTGATGTTGATTTTGAGGCAGTAACGATCAAATATTTTTCATCCTCAGTTAAATAAGCACCTACATAACGATGTTTTTCGGCTTCAGAAGCTCCAAAAACAACTTGGTCTGTTTGTTGTGCTGTACCTAATTTGTGGTAATATAATTTGTGTTGATCAGTTTTTGCAGATAGTTGGCTACCATCGGGTTTGTCGTAGCTCGAATAATAAAACCCTTCATTTCCTTTCCAACGAATACGACTAAACTTTACATTTATTATCGTGTCTTCAATTACTTTTTTAGTTTCCGTATCAATAGTAATTACTTTTCTCCAGTCGCTTCCGCCTTCCGAAATAGAATAAGCCGCCAAACTACCGTCTTTAGAAAATTTTAAGGAGGCTAATGAAGTAGTACCATCCTTAGCAAAGGTATTTGGATCTAAAAAAACTTGATCATTGCCATCGTTATCTTTTCGGTAAAGTACATATTGATTTTGTAGGCCATTATTTTTGTAGTAATAAGTATAATTGCCTTCCTTAAAAGGGGCGGAAACTTTTTCGTAATTCCATAGCTTTTCTAGTCTTTTTCTTAAAGTTTCTCGATAAGGAATTTTTTTTAAGTAATCAAAAGTTACTTTATTTTGAGCGGCTACCCATTGCTCAGTTTCTGTACTACGGTCATCTTCCAACCATCGATAGGGATCCTTTATTTTGGTGTCAAAATAGGTGTCAATGGTGTCAATTTTTTTAGTAATTGGATACTCCACGGTTATTAATTTATTTTTCTGTGTTTGTGCTTTGGTAGTAGTAATAAAAGGTAGTGCTACTAGAGTGGTGTATAGCGCTAATTTAAATTGATTCATGTGTAAATTAATTTAGTTGGATTGTAACTAAAAATACTTAAATCAATCAGATAAAGCAATCATAAGTTAAAACAAAGTAGGTTTTTGTGAAATTATTAAATTATGGTGCTTGTGAAGTGAATATGACAATATAAGTAAGCTTGTAAACATTTGTTTTGTGTACTACATCTGTTCATTATACCATTTCTTATTTGGGTTCATTTTGAGGAATAATGATGGGTTTAGGAATTATACAAATCAGCAAAAAAGCATAGCATGTGTTACGGTTCTTTTTTATGTTGACGTAAAATTTCTAAAGGCGCATTTTAATTCGGTAAATTCATATAGGTAATGGCATTAGTTGCTTAAATAAAAAGCACAAGTTTTTTTTGCTTAGGATGAGAAAGAAAATATGAGCGGAACTTTAACTGGGAGGTATTTAATTTTGAAGTGTTAAGCGAAAAACACCTTTTTAAAAAAAATTAACATTAAAAAATTAATTATAGTAGTATTATCTTAAATAAAAAAGAAATTAAGTTTTAAATTTATAAGAAAGTAAGTTTTTGAAAAACTTAATGATATGATTAATTAATGGCAAACGGAGCGCTTAATTTAAAAGAAGGGATGATTACTTTAAATTTTTTGGTTGATGTAAAATTAATCATATTGTAATATCCATCCATGGAACCAAAGGGTGATGATAATAAACAACCACTAGAATAAGTATGAGATTCTCCTGGGCGCAATACAGGTTTTTTCCCTACAACACCTTCTCCCTCAACAATTTCTGTGCTATTTAAGGCATCTTTAATTTTCCAAAATCTTGAGGTAAGTTGAACAGAATCTTTACTTTGATTTTCAATGGTAACACGGTAACCAAAGGCAAAATGAATCTTGTAGTTCTTGTAGAACGTGCCTTCGAAATTAGTTTCGACTGATATTTTTATTCCGCTTGTAACTTGTTGTACCATAACCCAAATTACCTAACCATTAATTTGAGCATACAATATAGTGAATTTTGTAAAAAAAATGGCATTAAAATCAAATCAATATGCTGCAAACTTAACACTTAACATTTAGTTAGTGATATTGACGGAGTTAGCACTGCCAATTCCAATAATGCTATCGTTTCGGCTATTTGGAGCGCGGTAATAAGCAATCACTACATATTCGTTTTCAGTCTTGTCAAAATTACCGCAAATAGCATTTTCATCAACAATTCCATTTTTGTCTTTTGTAACAAATTTATAGTTATAAAAGCCTTGTTTAAAAAGTCGTTTTCCAACATAGGCTCGTTGTTGTGTATCGTAAGCAAGCAAGGTGCTGTTGTCTAATGAAAAATTATTAAAATTCCCAAAAATATGTACTTCTTTGTCATTCATACGTGGAACGTTCAATTTAAAATGTAGCCATACATATTCGGCTTCAATATCGCTGTTTCGTGCATCGATGTTGCGAACAGCAAAATTTCCATTAATATCTGGGAAAAATGTGTAAATCTGCTTCACTCTACTTGGTCTTCCAAACAAATAGTTGTGGTAAATATCTTTAAGTTCAATGCGGTTAATGTTAACGGTTGCGTTTCTGACATCTTTATTGTCAAAATTCCAATATTCATTTCCACCCCAAAAACTAGCTTCTTTGTCGTATCTATAAATAAACTTATTGCCAATGGTGTATTGCGATTTCAAATCGGTGATCGCTGTTTTTAAGCTGTTATTTTGCATTACCAGAACCTTTAAATTCTTTTTTGGGTTAATGAGTAGTTCGTTTGAATCTACTGAAAATTGAACAATTTGTTTTTTGTTAAGGAAATTAAAGTCTCTGGTTCTTTCAATTTCAGTTTGAATGGTAGCCCCTTTTTTGAAAACAATAAACTTTTTTGAAAAGACTAATTCTTCATTATCATTATAGAGTTCAAAAACATAATTACCGGTCTTTTTAAGCGCTTGCGTATTTTGATTAGGAATTTGAACCTTAAAATGGGTGTAAATTTGAAGGCTATTTAGTGAATTTTCAGTATCCTGAATTAAAATATTGTCCAAGCCTTCGATGTATTCATTTTTTGATAGAATGGTTGGTGTCCAATCAAAATTGTAATAGTTTATTTTGTAATAATAAAAAGCTTCGTCACCTATAATATCATCAAAATTTACTTCAAAACGTGTCCCAAATTCAATTAAAGGAACTCCGTTTTTGTTTTCGCCATTTTGCCTAAATTGAATAGTTTTTATGTACTCTGGGGGTGGTATTTCTATAGCTTCTTGCGAAAGCATGGAAAAAATAGTAAATACACTAAAAAAAAAGGATACGTATATTGGGCGCATAGTTGTCAGTTTGATGCACTAAATATAATCAAATTTAATGCCTAAAAGTATGAGTATTTTTATCAAATTCTCTTTTGGAACGCTTGCGTATGAAATTAGTTGTGAGGATTTCTTTTATTTAGAGTTTTTCTAAATAATAATAAGTAGGTATAGTTGTTTTACGGAGCTTGAAATTATCACTAAATTTGTGCGGTTTTAAGTTAAATATACAGACTACAAATATGTCAAAAGACATTCGTATTAAGAAGGGCTTAGATATTAATTTGCAAGGAGCTGCTGAAAAGCAAATGGCTCAGGCAATACGAAGTAATACCTATGCCATCAACCCAGATGATTTTCATGGGGTCATTCCCAAAATTATTGCAAAGGTTGGTACAGAAGTAAAAGCTGGTTCTCCGCTTTTTTATTCCAAATCAAATGATCAAATTCTTTTCAATTCACCCGTAAGTGGTGAGGTTGTTGAAATTGTGCGTGGTGCTAAAAGAAAAATTCTTTTCTTTAAAGTATTAGCGGATAAGGAACAACAATATGAGGATTTTGGTGCTAAAAATGTAGCTTCAATGAGTGGTGATGATGTAAAGTCACACTTATTACAAGCTGGATGCTGGCCGTTTATTAAGCAACGACCGTACGATATTATGGCTAACCCAGAAGTGGCTCCAAAAGCGATTTTTGTTTCAGGATATAATAGTGCACCATTAGCAGCAGATTTGGATTTTATTTTGTCAGGAAAAGAAAATGAACTGGACGCTGCAATTACAGCTTTGTCAAAGTTAACCACTGGAAAAGTTCATATATCTGTGAATAGTCAGGCTTCGCCACTTGCAAAAGTGAATAATGCCGAAATTCATAACATAAGTGGACCGCATCCTATTGGTAATGTAAGTACGCAAATTGCAAAAGTAGATCCTATTAATAAAGGCGAAATTGTTTGGGTAGTTTCAGCTCAAGATTTAGTTGTTATAGGTGAATTGTTACTTACTGGAAAATATAATGCCACTCGTAAAATTGCTGTGGCAGGATCTTCGGTTAAATCACCTAAGTATTACGAGACTAAAATAGGAGCTGAGGTTTCAACCTTTATTTATGATGCAGGAGTCAATAATGACAATGTGCGTATGATTAATGGAAATGTACTTACGGGTACTACGGTTAATCCCGATGGTCATTTAGCATCTACTGTAGATACTTTTACGGTAATACCAGAAGGAAATGACTACGAATTTTTTGGATGGAACAAGCCTGTTTTTGATAAAATAAGTTATTCAAGAGCATTAACTTTTTCATGGTTATTTCCAAAAAAGAAATACGATTTAGATACGAATACTAACGGGGAGCACCGAGCGTTTGTAGTTACAGGTAATTACGAGGATGTGTTTCCATTAGATATATATCCATTGCAATTACTTAAGGCATTTACTTATAATGACCTTGATGAGATGGAAAAATTGGGAGCTTATGAAATTGCTCCTGAAGATTTTGCGTTAACTGAATTCGTGTGCGTTTCCAAACAAAACCACCAGGATATAGTGCGTAAAGGTTTGGATGTGATGTATAAAGAAATTGGTTAAAAGACGGAAAGATGAGCTTAAAAAATAAATTACATAATTTAAAAGAGCAATACAAAGGCACTAAAATGGCGCCTGCATTTAATGCAATCCATACGTTTTTGTATTTGCCTAATGAAACGACACACGGCGGAGCCCATGTGCGCGGAGCAGATGATTTAAAAAGAACAATGAACATGGTTATTTTAGCCATGGTGCCATGTTTAATTTGGGGAATGTTCAATGCTGGTTACCAACATTATTCTGCAATTGCAGGTGGTGCACCAGAGTTTGTTTCATTTTTTGATCACTTAAAATATTTCTTCACTTTAGATAACTTATTAATTGGAGCAAAAAAAGTACTTCCTTTAGTAATTGTTTCTTATATGGTTGGTTTAGCTATCGAATTTTTGTTTGCAGTAATCAAAAAGCACGAAGTTGAAGAGGGATATTTAGTAACAGGTATGTTAGTGCCGTTAATTGTGCCAGTAGATACTCCGCTTTGGATGTTAGCTATTGCAGTAGCTTTTGGAGTAGTTATAGGTAAAGAAGTTTTTGGAGGTACAGGGATGAATATTTTAAACCCTGCACTAACTATTAGAGCATTTTTATTTTTTGCTTATCCAACTTGGATGAGTGGTGATAAAGTATGGGTGCATGAAGCGGTTGAAAGAGCTGGTACGGCAGATGCTATTTCTGGAGAAACAATGTTGGGGATGCTTGCGCAGAAGAAACCATTGGATTACGGTATTGACGAAGCTTTTTTTGGTTTTATTCCAGGTTCTGTTGGTGAAACTTCAACCTTATTAGTACTTGTTGGAGCGGCAATTTTGATTTTTAGTAAAATCGCTAGCTGGCGAATTATAGCAAGTGGTGTTGTTGGAGCATTATTGATGGGATTAATATTTAACGGTGTTATAGCGCAAGGATGGATTACTGAAGGTAGTAAATTTTATGATCTAATGAATTTGCCATTCTGGCAACATTTAGTTATCGGAGGTTTTGCTTTTGGAATCGTATTTATGGCTACAGACCCAGTATCGGGTGCGCAAACTAATAAGGGTAAAATTTGGTACGGATTATTGATAGGCTTTTTTGCAGTTATGATTCGCGTATTTAATCCAGCATATCCTGAAGGAATTATGTTAGCTATTTTATTGATGAATGTTTTTGCACCAACAATTGATCATTATGTAGTGCAAGGCAACATAAATAAAAGAATGAAACGTTTAAAAGTTAAAACAGCATAGAAAATGGCAAACACTGAAAAAAATTCATACACGCTTCTATTCGCCGTTTTGATGGTGGTAGTTGTGGGTTCTGTTTTAGCAGGTCTTTTCGGATCGCTAAATGGTCAAATTAAAGAAAACCAAAAGAAGGAAAAAAAGCAAAATATTTTATTTGCTATGGGCATTACCAAAGCAACAATAAGTAAAAATCAGGATGATGCTGATTTACCTGTTGATGCAAGCGAAGCAGATAAAATTTTTGAGGAATATGTTGGTGATAACCAGTTTATAATTGAAGGTATTAAAGCAACAAAAACCAATAAAGCCTTTGATATCGACGTGAAAAAACAGGGTCAATTAGCAAAAAAAGATGGTTATGTACGTAAGTTGCCTTTATTTATAGGTAGTGTCAATGGTAAAAAGTCATACGTTGTTCCTTTATATGGTAAAGGGTTATGGGATGCTATTTGGGGTTATGTGGCTTTAGAAGAAGATTTGAAAACTGTTAAGGGTGCTTTTTTTGACCATAAGGGTGAAACGCCTGGTTTAGGTGCTAATATTAAAGAAAAGTTCTTTTATTCAGATTTTAAAGGAGAAAGTATTTATAGTGGTGCTGAATTTAAAGGAATCACTGTAGCAAAAGGAAACAACGATCCAACTAACCAAAGAAAGGATGACAACAAAGTTGATGCTATTGCAGGGGCTACCATTACAGGTGATGGAGTAACAGCAATGATTAAAGCTGATATTAAAATGTACGTGCCTTATTTTGAAACTGTAAAACCAAACTAATTATGGCTGAAGTAGCAGAAAAACAAGTAAAAGCAAAAGAGCCGTTATTCTCGAAGCAGAATAAAGGGTTAATGACAGATCCGCTGTTTGATAATAATCCAATTACTATTCAAGTATTGGGTATTTGTTCCGCATTAGCAATTACTGCCCAATTAAAGGCATCAATTGTAATGGCTTTAGCAGTAACGTTTGTACTGGCAATGGGTAACGTGGTAATTTCATTAATGCGTAATATCATTCCATCAAAAATTAGAATTATAGTACAGTTGGTTGTTGTTGCCACATTGGTAATTATAGTAGACTTGGTTTTAAAAGCTTTTGCTTACGAATTGAGTAAACAACTTTCTGTATTTGTTGGGTTAATTATTACAAACTGTATTATCATGGGACGTTTTGAGGCATTTGCTTTAGGTAATGGGCCTTGGAAATCTTTTCTTGACGGAATTGGAAATGCAGCAGGTTACGGTTTGATACTTATTATAGTTGGTTTTTTTCGTGAATTGTTAGGATCAGGAACCTTATTAGGTTTTCCAGTGCTTGGGAATCCAATAGAAAAAACTGGACTATATGCCTTAGGATATGAAAATAATGGATTTATGTTATTAGCGCCCATGGCTCTGATTACAGTAGGTATCATTATTTGGATACAACGTAGTAGAAATAAATCATTAATCGAGAACTAGTAGTTCTAAAAATTAAACGATATAATGGAACATTTAGAATTATTTTTTAAGTCGATATTTATAGATAATATGGTATTTGCAACCTTCCTAGGGATGTGTTCATACCTTGCAGTATCTAAAAAAGTTTCTACAGCAGTGGGATTGGGAGCGGCAGTTATTTTTGTAATGGCAATTACAGTTCCCGTAAACTGGTTATTGGATACTTATGTGCTAAAAGAAGGTGCACTAGTTTGGTTAGGAGAGGAGTATGCAAGTTATGATTTGAGCTTTTTATCCTTTATTTTATTTATTGCCACTATTGCAACTATGGTACAATTAGTTGAAATTGTTGTAGAAAAGTTTTCACCTTCACTATACAATTCATTAGGGATCTTTTTGCCCTTAATAGCCGTGAACTGTGCAATTTTGGGAGGTTCATTATTTATGCAGTCTCGTGAAATTCCTACATTAGGTATGGCGTTAAATTATGGAGTAAGTTCAGGGATAGGATGGTTTTTGGCAATTTTAGCTATTGCGGCTATTCGTGAAAAAATCAGATACTCAAATGTGCCAGCTCCGTTAAGAGGTTTAGGAATTACTTTCATTTTAACAGGACTTATGGCAATCGGATTTATGAGTTTTGGAGGAATGTTAACTGGTGACGAAGGAAATAAAAAGCCAGTAAAAGAGGAGGTTCAGGCTGAAGCTGAAGAGCTTTTGGATGAATCAAAAGAAATGGTGTTAAATACAAACAAATAACAATATGATATTAGCAGCTAGTATAGGAGGAACAGTAGTAGCTACTGTTGCCGCTTTTTTGGTACTTACGTTGGTTTTAGTTGGTATCCTTTTATTTGCAAAAGAAAAACTATCTCCATCAGGGCCAGTTAAGCTTACAATTAATGGAGGTGATGAAGTAGAAGTATCCTCAGGAGGTACTTTATTAGGAACTTTAGGTAATAATAAGATTTTTTTACCATCGGCTTGTGGTGGTGGTGGTACTTGTATACAATGTAAATGCCAAGTGCTTGAAGGTGGTGGTGATTTACTACCAACCGAGGAACCTCACTTTACACGTAAGGAAGCCGCTGAAGGTTGGCGCTTAGGTTGTCAGGTTAAAGTAAAATCTGATATGGTAATTAAAGTACCAGAAGAGGTTTTTGGAATAAAAAAATGGGAAGCTACTGTAGTACGTAACTACAACGTTGCTTCATTTATTAAGGAATTTGTAGTTGAAATTCCTGAAGAAATGGACTATGAAGCAGGCGGATATATTCAAATTGAAGTACCAGCTTGTAAGGTTGATTTCAAAGATATTGATATTACTGCACACCCAGAGGAGCATGAAACTCCAGATAAATTCCAGTTAGAATGGGATAAATTTAAACTTTGGGATTTGAAAATGACTAATCCAGAGATGGTTGAGCGTGCGTATTCTATGGCTTCTTTCCCAGCAGAAGGTAGAGAAATTATGTTAAATGTACGTATTGCAACGCCTCCATTTGACAGACAAAAAGGAGGTTGGGCTGATGTTAATCCTGGAGTGGCATCGTCATACGTGTTTTCATTGAAAAAAGGAGATAAATGTGTAATTTCTGGTCCTTATGGTGAATTTTTTATCAATCACAGCGATGCTGAGATGATTTATGTTGGTGGTGGAGCAGGTATGGCACCAATGCGTTCGCATTTATACCATTTATTCCGTACCTTAAAAACAGGCCGTAAAGTTTCTTATTGGTATGGAGGGCGTTCCAAACGTGAATTGTTTTACACGGAGCATTTTAGAGCTTTAGAAAAAGATTTTCCAAATTTTAAATTTTATATTGCATTGTCTGAGCCAATGGAAGAAGATAATTGGAAAGTAAAAGATGGTTTAGATGGTGAAGGTGATGGATTTGTAGGCTTTGTGCACCAAGTTGTTATTGATAATTATTTATCGAAGCATGATGCACCTGAAGATATTGAATTCTATTTTTGTGGACCACCACTGATGAATAAAGCCGTAGAAAAAATGGCGGATGATTTTGGTGTACCAAAAGAAAATGTACGATTTGATGATTTTGGAGGATAGTAATTTAATTCTTCAAGCATAAATAAACCAAAAAAGCTACTTCAGTTTGAAGTAGCTTTTTTGGTTTATTTATGTTGTTCTCGATATCAAATTTTTCTTTTAAATTTTTTTTGCCAGATAGCTCATTGCAAAATGATATCGTGGCTAAGGCGTTTAAATTGTCATTCTACAATTTTTCGAGTTGATCTCGTTTTAACTATTTTATTTAAGGTTTTATATATAAAATTTCCAATTTATAATGGAGAGTTTTTTAAAAATCGGATTTAGTATACAATGTTCACTTTTCTACTTTATGTTTTGGATTAAATTGGATTACAATTTTATTTTCTTTCTCTTTCAAAAAAAGTAAATCATACTGTTAAATTTAAGAATAGCATGAAGTGTTACACTTCTGTTTTAATTGTATTTTCTTTAATTTTAATACTGCTATGTGGTAAACTTTCTGGGTAATTTTGTTGTAAAAAATCGATTAATTTTTCCCTGACGTGAACCCTTAAATCCCATGCTGTTGGCGAATCTTTAGCGCTTACTAGTGATCTTAGTTCTATAATATCTTTCTGCGCATTTGTTACCTGAATTATATCGACTTGCTTATCCCATAATGATGTATTGTTTAAAATTTCAGTTTGTGCTTTGCGCAAAGCAGCTGTAGGTACTTTGTAATCCGTATAAATAAATATGGTACCAAGTATATCCGCTGAGTTGCGAGTCCAGTTTTGAAATGGTTTTTCAATAAAATAAGTTGTAGGAACCACAAGTCTACGCTTATCCCATATTTTTACCACCACATAAGTCAAATTAATTTCTTCAATAACACCCCATTCGTTTTCAACAATCACCACATCGTCCATACGAATAGGTTGTGTAAATGCAATTTGTATTCCTGCTAATAGTGTGGATAGGGCCTTTTGAGCCGCAAAACCAATTATAATTCCTGCAATACCAGCCGATGTTAATAAGCTTATTCCAATTTGTCTAATATTTTCAAAGCTCATTAGAAGTATGCCGATTGCTAGTAAAATGACGACAAAGCTTATTACACGTTCTAAAATTTTAAATTGGGTGTATATTTTACGTGCTTTCAAATTATCTTCGGCATCGGTATCGTACTTTGATATTATTTTTCGAATTATGAATTTGAAGCTGTTTAAAACAATCCAAGTGGTTGATATAATAAATCCTACTCTTATGATTTTACTTAAAATTTCATTTTGCTTGTCATTTAAATCGATGCCATAAATTTTGGTATACAAGGCAAATAGGAAAAAAAATAAAAGGAGTAAAGGGGCTTTTATTCTTTTTTGAAAATTTAATGGCAATACATATTTTGGATTTTTACCAATTAGTTTGAGGGTGTAAAGTATGGTGTGATAAAGAATAATGCTTATTACCAACCCTATTCCAATAATTTTTAAACTTTCAATTGCTGCTTGACTGAACTCCATGTATTTTTTTTGCAAAATGGTATAAATTAAAGGAGTCTTGTTGTTGTAATGTAACTGTGTTTAATCCTTTTAATAGTTAATATTATCTACAACGTTATTTTTTATAATTATGTATTGTAGCGATACCTTATTGGTTAGTGTTTCATGCAGCATCGGCTATATAGAAATGTATTGAGAACTGTTTATGAATGTTTAGGAAGTTGATATAAGTATTTCTTATTAGAATAAACTCATATTAGGTAAGGCAATATAATTTAGTAAGATTTGTTAATAAAAAAGACTGCCTAGCAAGGCAGTCCTAAGTAGTAGGTTCTATTACATATTTAGTAGGTCAAATGGCAGTAACTATTGTATTAATTTTTAATACTTTTAATTTGTTTTAATAGGCGCACTAAATACATGTAAGCTTGTCAATATTATTTGTCCAATTCAGCGTAAATTGAGGTTAAGCCGTCGTACAAATTAGTCAATTCATTTGTGGTGTCATATACCATATTCATGGAAGCTGTTCCAGTCAAAAATTGGTGTCGTTGCTCCCGTATTTTTTCAAATGCTATTAAAGTAGAGCCAATAGCTTCATCAATTTTATTATTATTTATTTCTTTACTCAACAAGGTAACTAGAGTTTCGTCCAGTTCATTAAATATTGATTTCAAATAATTTTCAACGGTTTCATTGTATTCCTTACGTTTTAAAAATAGCTTTTTGGCTATAAAATAGACGCATAAGCGCTGAGACAGCATTCGTTGTTTGCCTGAAAGATCAATAGTTTGTAATACTTCATCTGAAATTTTGAAATCACTGAGCATAAAAGATTCGTTTTGCAGGGATTTAACAACTTCATCCGTATCGGTAAGTAATTTATTTGATAATTCTAATATTTTAGTAATGAAAACTTCGTTAACAGGTTTTTCTAAATAAATTTTAAAATTTTCCCAAGTAACAATTTCCTTATTTATTTTTGAACGTACTTGATCAGAAAACATTTTTTGAGCATTAATGCTTAGTGTTTTTATATTATTTTCAAAAATAATTTTACCAATTTTTAATTCTTTATTTAATTCAGGTAAGTTAGCCCCATAAGCCTTCATCAGATATACTTTAGCTAATTTTTGTGAAAGCATACGTTGCTTTCCAGCTATATTAATCATCTGATTAGGAGTGATATTGGCAGATACCATAAGAGTACTGACAAATAACAAGGCAATAAAAAGGTAGTTTTTCTTCATAAATATTTTAGTTTAAACCTGCAGCGCAAACAATTTTAAAGGGAATAATTAATTTAACTCACTATAGCTGTGGGTTACTTTATCAAATTGTTTAGTTAATTTGTTTGTGGCTTCAAACACTAGTTCAGGAGATACCTTTCCATTTAAAAAGTGCTCCCTTTTAGCTCTTAAAAATTCGAAGGTCAAGAGTGCTTCACCAATAGCTTCGTCAATATCAGGAGTGTTTAATTCGCTGTTAAGTAATTTTATTAGCGCATCATCAATATTATAAAATAAAGCACTTAACATTTGATAATTTTTTTTATCATCAAAAAGTTTGGCAGCTACGTAATACATACAAGCTCTTTGCGAAAGCATCCGTTGTTTTCCAGACAAGTTTATTGTAGCTAGAGTTTCTTTTGAGCTAGAATATTTAGCTACATTAATAGTACCCTCCTGCATACTGCTAACTACAGCTTGTGCAGATGCCAATAATTTATTTGCGCTTTCCAATACCTTTTTAGCATTGTCCTTGTTAATTGGTAGATCAAGCAGTTTTTTAAATTTCATCCAATTGCTTATTTCATTATTGACAAAACTTTTTACTTTTGAATCGAAGACAGTTGCAGAATTAGTAGCCAGTGTTTCAATATTTCGTTGGAAAATAATTTTGGAAATAGATAAATCTTTTTTAACTCCGGCATTGTTATAGCCCATGGCGTACATCAAATAAGCTTTTGCCATTTTTTGTGATAACATTCGTTGTTTTCCTGCAATGTTTATCATTTGATTCGGGTTCATCTCTTGCGCCTGTATCAAAGAAAGAGAAAGTAAACATAGTACTGCGAGTAATATTTTTTTCATAATGGTCGTATTTAACTGATGCAATGATATTTATAAAGCTACTACGAATAGCAAATTGTATAAGAAAAATCTATACCTGCTAGATTAAATGCATTTTTAAACGATAAAATACATTTTTTTGCGATGAAAAGAATTTGGTTTATCTAAGAATTTAGTTATTAAAATGATATTTTTTTCATTAAATTATTGTAATTCATAATCATTGAGTTTTTGCTATTAAAAAGTTACTTTTTATTACCTAGGTAGCTTTAGTGCTAATGTGTGGTTTTTGTAGTACAAAATACTAGGGTGTCACTTTTGAGTGATATTACATCATACTATAATTATACATAAAGCTGTTCTTCTGTCAAGAAAATACATAAAAGGGAATGCTTTTAACGATAGCAGTTACCTTTTAATTTGCTTTCACATAACTAGCCCAAGGTCAGTTAATAACATTTTATCGTTTGCTTAATGATTAGGCGGGCGTTTTGAAAAACTATTATATAATTCAGCTGCTATTTTGAATAAATATTTTTATTATGGAGTTCCATCCAATTATTTGAATCGGCTAAGTCAGTCCAGCCATATTTTCGATATAATTCATGAGCATCCCCAGTAAGTAAAATCCAACGTCTTAATCCTTGAAGTTTTGGGAAATTTATTATGGTTTCTAAAAGCCATTTTGATAGCCCTTTTCCTCTATATTCCTTTAAAATATAAACATCACCTAAATACGCTATTGTCGAAAAATCTGTGATGATTCTTGCAAAACCAATTTGTTTATCCTTGTTGTAAAGACCAAAACACAAGGAATTTTCTATGGAAATTTTTACTTTATTTTTAGGAATATTTAAACACCAATAAGCTTGAGTAGATAAAAACTCATGAATAGCATCAATGTCTAATTTAGATTTATCAGTAGAAATATGGAATTCGTCTCCTTGTAATCGTATGTCTTTCATTTGATATTCAGTTGAAAAATTGCTGTTTAATCTTGGGTTGTTTAAATCATAAATCAAACATGTATTATGTACCTAAAAGAGGCATTTTTACTAGGAGAAAGATAAAATTTTAATTAAGGGAAAACAATTCCTAAATACGCGAGAGTGGTATTTTAAGACATTGGTAGGGTAAACTATTTTAATTTTAAAGTTGGTTTATTGTGAGGAATACTACAAAGGGTGGAAAATGAAACGAGTATTGTATTTCAGCAAACGTAAGTGACAAATTATGCAAATTGTACTGGCTGTTTTTTGATACATTATTTTAAGCTTGTTTCCTTAAAAAAATCTTGATTTAATTGATCTATATGAGTCAATACTTCTTCACAACCTTGTTTGGATGTTGAAGAAGTTATAAAATATGGAGGCATTTCTTCCCAAAACTCTAGCATTTTACTTTTGTAATTTTCAATATGTTTAGGTAAAGTATTTATGGTAAGTTTATCTGCTTTGGTAAAAATTATAAAAAAAGGAACTTGGTTGTTAGCAAGCCATTCCATAAAAGCCAAATCAATTTTTTGAGGCTCGTGCCGGCAGTCCACCAATACAAATGCACTTACTAATTGTTTCCGTTCTTTAAAATAATTAGTGATAAACTTTTGAAATGTTTTTTTTGTGCTTTTTGAAGTTCTGGCGTATCCATATCCAGGTAAATCTACTAAAAACCAATTTTTGTTGACTAAAAAATGATTAATAAGCTGTGTTTTTCCTGGTCTTCCAGAAGTTTTAGCTAAACTTTTTCTCCCCATTAGGGCATTGATTAGCGAAGATTTTCCCACATTTGAACGTCCTATAAACGCATATTCGGGTAAGGTGTCACCAGGGCATTTGGCAACATCACTATTGCTAATTACAAAATCTGCACTTGAAATTTTCACACTAAAGTGTTTTAAATGTTTTCTTTAATAAGCCACTCGTGGAGGTATTTATTAAATGTTTCAGGATGTTCCATCATGGCAGCATGACCACATTCATCAATCCAGTAAAGTGTGGAATTAGGAATAAGTCTATTAAAGTCTTCAGCTACATCCGGAGGAGTAACGACATCATTTTTGCCCCAAATAATACATGCAGGAACTTTTATTTTTGGCAAATCTTTAGCCATATTATGTCTAATAGCACTTTTTGCAATGGCTATTGTTCTTACAAGTTTATAACGGTCATTTACGGTATTGTATACTTCATCCACCATTTCTTTAGTAGCTGTTTCAGGTTTGTAAAAAACATCCTGAGCCTTTTGTTTTATATATTCGTAGTCTCCACGCTTTGGATAACTCTCACCCATACCGCTTTCATACAAACCTGAGCTTCCAGTTAACACAATACCTTCTACCAACTCCGGGTACATTTTTTGAAATACCAGCGCAATATGACCACCAAGTGAATTTCCTACCAGCGTAACTTTAGAATATCCTAGGTAGTCCAAAAATTCCTTCAAAAACTTAGCTAGGTTGCCCACACTAGTCTTAATCAGTGGAAGTTTATAAATAGGAAGTTCGGGTATAATCACACGGTAACCATGTTTAGGGAAGTGAGAGAACATTCCTTCAAAATTACTTAAACCTCCCATAAGCCCGTGGAGGACAACTATAGGTGTTCCTTCTCCAGAACTCGCGTATATAAATTTTCCTTCTTTTATTAAGTTTTCGTTCATTAATGCTTTGGCGTGACTAAAACGCAAATATAATATTTTAACAAACAGAAAAAGAATTTTTTTAGAGAACTCTTTTCCTACTTTTTTTTGTTTTTCGGCTACTTTTTTTTGATAATGTTATTACTAGTAATTTGAAATGGCTAGCTCAAGATTTGTAAATAGCAGTATTTGATTTTCTTCTAAAATAGGAAAAACTTATCAACAATGTGGTATATTGTGGTAAAATGTGGTATTATTTTCAATATCTTTGACTAATTCTAGGTAAATAGTGGTAAACTTAATTGGTACATACGAATGTAAGGCGGATGCTAAAGGCCGTTTAATGCTACCATCTGCATTCAAAAAGCAGTTGGATAGTGTGTTATCAGATGGGTTTGTGCTAAAAAGATCAGTGTTTCAACCCTGTGTGGAGTTATATCCTAAAAAGGAATGGGATGTGCTTATGCAAAAGTTGAATAAGTTAAATAGATTTAAAAAGAAGAATAATGATTTTATTCGCCGGTTTACAGCAGGCGTAAAGGAAATTGAGGTGGATGCCACTGGGCGAATTTTAATTCCTAAGGATTTGGTCGCTTTTGCGGGGATAAAAAAAGAGTTAGTGTTGTCATCGGCAATTAACATAATTGAAATTTGGGATAAAACACGTTACGAAAAAGCTATTGACGAAACAGCAGATGATTTTGCTGATTTAGCGGAAGAAGTAATGGGATTTGATGAAGAAATAGATGGATAATAAGTATCACATACCCGTATTGTTAAATGCAACTGTTGATGGTTTGGTAATTAAACCCAATGGAGTTTATGTGGACGTTACGTTTGGCGGAGGAGGGCATTCAAAAGAAATACTTTCTCGTTTGGGTACTGATGGAAAATTATTTGGTTTTGATCAAGATCAGGATGCGCATAAAAACGCTTTGGATGATGAAAGATTTCAACTTGTGCCGCATAATTTTAGGTTTATCAAACGCTTTTTACGGTTTTATGGTGTAAAAAAAGTGGACGGTATTTTGGGAGATTTTGGGGTGTCTTCACATCAGTTTGATGTAGCAGATCGCGGTTTTTCAACGCGTTTTGAGGCGGAGTTAGATATGCGTATGGATCAAACGGCAACTCTTTCAGCCAATGAGGTGATTAATAATTATGAAGAGTTGGCATTGAAGCAAGTATTGTCTGAATATGGCGAATTGAGGAATGCGGCTAAAATGGCACGTTTGATTGTTGAGGCAAGAGGAACTGGTTCTGTAAAAACAAGTGAGCAACTAAAGGCAGTTTTAGCGCCATGCATGATTAAAAGAAAGGAACATAAAATTTTGGCGCAGGTATATCAAGCAATTCGAATTGAAGTAAATCAGGAAATTGCTGTGCTTAAGGAATTTTTGGGACAAACTAAAGAGTTGTTGGCTCCAGGAGGTAGGTTGAGTTTAATATCCTATCATTCATTAGAAGATCGCTTAGTAAAACGATTTATAAGAAACGGCTTGTTTGAAGGAGAACCTGAAAAGGATTTGTTTGGAAAAATGTCCGTACCATTTAAAAAGGTTGGAGGTTTAATAGTGCCAGATGCTAATGAAATTGCTAAAAATAACAGAGCGCGTAGCGCTAAATTAAGAATAGCTGAACGGATCGAAGATTAATGAAGGATAAGCTTTATGATATATTAAAAGGACGGCTTTTATTGTCTGACGATTCAGCAAAAAACTGGGTAATGCTCTTGTTTTTGTCGCTATTGGCTTTAATTATGATCGCCAGTTCACACAGTGCAGAGCGAAAAATTCATCAAATAGCTCAAAAAAACAGCGAGGTAAAGGAATATCGGACTCGGTTTGTAGATGGAAGATCGCGATTAATGAAATTAAAAATGGAATCGCAAATTAAAAAAAAACTTCAGGAAATAGGAGTCAACTTAAAAAAAGAACCACCCATAAAATTAATAGTTAAAGAGTAAGCTAAAAATTTGGAAACAACAATCAAAAACATATCGAACAGATCATATTTAGTGGCAGGTTGTATGTTGCTTTTTGCTGGTTTTGTATTGTTTAATTTGTTTAAAATCCAAGTAATTGAAGGCGAAAAGTACCGTGAAATTGCACGCAAGCGAGTTTTTAAAGATTTTGTAATTCCTGCTAACCGCGGAAACCTTTATGATGCTAATTATAATTTATTAGCAACTTCAGTACCTAAATATGATATCCGTTTTGATGCAGTAACGGTAAAACAGGAAACCTTTCAAAAAGAAATTCAAAACCTGGCAAAAGCCATGTCTAAAGAGTTTGGTAAGTCTACTGCTTATTACTCAAAAAAATTAAATAAAGCCCGTGCAAATAAAAATAGGTATTTGCTTCTTTGTCGCAACGTAGGGTACTCACGTTACATGCGGGTCAAAAAATTTCCAATTTTAAAATTAGGAGCTAACAAAGGAGGATTAATTATTGAACAGCGCACCATAAGGGAGCATCCTATTGGTAAAATTGCTGAACGCACGGTCGGTTATGAACGCCAGGACGAAAATGGATATTACACACGAGTTGGGCTTGAAGGTGCTTACGGTCCTTATTTGCGTGGTAAAGCAGGAAAGCGTTTAAAACAAAAAATATCAAAAGGGCAATGGAAACCTGTTTCCGATAATAATGAAGTGGAACCTCAGGATGGGTACGATGTGGTGTCAACTATTGATGTAAATGTTCAGGATATTGCACACCATGCATTATTGGAACAATTGGAAAAATTTAAGGCACACCATGGTTGTGTTGTGGTAATGGAGACTAAAACGGGTGAAATTAAAGCCATTTCAAACCTAGCACGTACCTTAAAAGGTAAATATTACGAGCGTCTAAATTACGCAGTTGGGGAATCGCATGAACCTGGATCAACATTTAAGCTGATGTCCATGGTCGCATTGTTGGAGGATAAAGCTATTGATTCCAGTTACGTGGTGGATACGGAAAATGGACGCGTTAAATTTTATGATCGCACGGTGTACGATTCCCACTGGGGAGGATACGGTAAAATTTCTGCAGCAAAGGCGTTTGAATTATCATCAAATACTGCTTTTGCCAAAATTGTAAACAACCACTATAAAAAAAGCCCAAAAAAATTGTTGAATCGTTTTTACAACATGGGATTAAATAAAACACTGGGCTTACCTATAAAAGGGGAAGGGAAACCAATGTTTCCTTACCCTGGTGATAAAAACTGGTACGGAACAACGCTGCCTTGGATGGCTTTTGGGTACGGAATTTCATTAACCCCTTTACAAACACTCACATTTTATAATGCTATTGCCAATAATGGAGAAATGGTAAAACCACAATTTATAAAACAAGTCCGCGCTTGGGATGCTGTTGAGGAACAATTTGGTAAGGAGGTAATTAACCCAGTATTGTGCTCCCAGCAAACGGTAGCTGTAGTAAAGGATATGATGGAAAAAGTGGTGGAGCGCGGAACGGCTAAAAATATTAAATCAGCTTATATGCCTTTTGCAGGAAAAACAGGAACGTGTCAAAAAAATTACGGAAAAGGTAAAAAGCATTTGCAGTATATCTCATCATTTGTAGGTTATTTTCCTGCTGACAAGCCAAAATACTCGTGTATAGTTGTGGTGCATGAACCAAAAAAAGAAATAGGATTTTATGGAAATATTGTTGCAGCACCTGTTTTTAAAAAAATCGCTGAAAAAATTTACAGGGCAACCCCGATTGTTGATCTGGTAAGCTTGGAATCTATTGAAAAAGGCGACGCAGGGTATACTAATTTTTATACGCTTTCGCAGAAGTACAAAACAATAATGCCTAACGTAAAAGGGATGCGCTTAATGGATGCATTACCATTACTGGAAAATTTGGGGCTCAATGTAAAAGTGTCAGGCGAAGGAAAAATTAAAAAACAATCCATTCCCGAAGGAGAAAAAATAGGGAATCGTAAACAAATAAGTATCATTTTATCTTGAGTAGTTTAACAAACATATTGTACAAAGTAGCTATTGAAGCTGTACTTGGAAATACGCATGTAAGCGTAAATACATTGCAGTTTGATTCTCGTTTGGTAGCCTTAAATGATGTCTTTTTTGCTATTAAAGGAGGGCAAGTTGATGGCCATCAGTTTATAAAAAAAGCAATTAATCAAGGGGCGTTAGTGGTGGTTTGTGAAGCTTTTCCTGAGCAAATTATCAATGGAGTTACTTACATAAAAGTGTCAGATTCGCAAGAAGCATTGGCTATTATGGCAAGTAATTATTACGAAACGCCATCTTCAAAACTTCAATTAGTAGGAGTAACTGGTACAAATGGCAAAACTACCGTAACCAGTTTGTTATTTAAGTTGTTTAAAAATGCAGGGTACAAAGTAGGGTTACTTTCTACGGTAAAAGTATGTATTCATTCTAAAGAAATTCCAGCTACCCATACCACACCAGATGCTTTGCAATTACAAAAACACCTGGCTGATATGGTATCCCAAGGTGTTACGTATTGCTTTATGGAAGTAAGTTCCCATGGTATTCATCAAAAAAGAACTTTAGGATTGGAATTTGCTGGCGGTATTTTCACCAATTTATCTCACGATCACTTAGATTACCACAAAACATTCAAGGAATATCGTGATGTCAAAAAATCTTTTTTTGACCAATTACCTAAAAATGCATTTGCATTAACAAATAACGATGATAAAAATGGAGCAGTGATGCTTCAAAATACAAAAGCAAAAAAATACACTTACGCTTTAAAATCTTTTGCAGACTATCGGGGTAACGTGCTTGAAAGTAGTTTTCAAGGATTGCTTTTAAAAATAAATGATAAGGAATTTTGGAGCAAATTGATAGGGGATTTCAATGCATATAATTTAGTAGCGGTGTACGCTTGCGCAGAAATGCTTGGGTTGGAATCTTTAGAAATTTTACAACTTTTAAGCAATTTAGAAAGTGTAAATGGAAGGTTCGAATATGTTATTTCTGATACTAAAATTACAGCAATTGTTGATTTTGCGCATACGCCAGATGCACTTAAAAATGTATTGCTAACAATTAATTCCATAAGAACACGGAATGAAACTTTAATAACTGTAGTGGGTTGCGGAGGCGATCGAGACAAATTAAAGCGGCCTTTAATGGGGTCAATTGCGGCACAATTGAGTGATAAAGTCATTTTTACTGATGATAATCCGCGTTTTGAAGATCCTCAGGAGATATTGGAACAAATGACAGAAGGTGTAGAGCCTCAAGATTTTAAAAAAACCCTAACCATTCAAAACAGGGAACAGGCTATCAAAACAGCGGTAAGTATGGCAAGTCCAAACGATATTATCCTGATTGCAGGTAAAGGGCATGAAAATTATCAAGATATAAAAGGTAAAAAAACACCATTCAATGATATGGAATTGGTGGGTCACTATTTAAAACTAATGGGCTAATGTTATACTATTTATTTGATTATTTAGAGCAAAATTTCCAGTTTCCTGGAGCCAGTCTATTTGGTTTTTTAACCTTTAGAGCTGCTATGGCAGTACTACTTTCATTATTGGTTTCTGTCACTTACGGGAAGCGCATTATTAGTTTTTTGCAAAAAAAGCAAATGGGCGAAAGTATTCGGGATTTGGGTCTTGAAGGTCAAAGTGAAAAAGCAGGAACACCAACTATGGGAGGTGTTATTATCATTTTAGCCACCTTAATCCCTGTGCTACTGTTCGCCAAACTAGGCAATATTTATATCATTTTACTTATAGTAACTACAGTGTGGATGGGGGCAATTGGTTTCACTGATGATTATCTAAAAATAAAAAGAAAATAAAGATGGTTTAGCAGGTAAGTTTAAGGTTATCGGACAGGTTGGATTAGGAATTTTTGTTGGTTTAGTAATGTATTTTCACAAGGATGTAACCATAAAAGAAGAAAAAGCACCAGAGGTTATAGCGCAAATAAGAGCTTCAGGGAATGGTGTTTCTGAGTTTCAGCCAGAAATAAAATCCACAAAAACGACCATTCCTTTTCTTAAAAATAATGAATTTGAGTACGCTCAGGTATTGGCTTGGATCAGCCCAGGACTAAAAAAATATGCGTGGTTATTTTTTATACCCGTGGTTATTGTAATTGTAACTGCGGTTTCAAACGGAGCAAACTTAACTGACGGAATTGACGGTCTAGCGGCAGGTTCATCGGCAATAATGGTTGTTGTTTTGGGAGTGTTTGCATGGATTTCAGGAAATATCATTTTTTCAGATTATTTAAATGTAATGTACATACCCCATACTGGTGAAATGACCATTTTTATTGCAGCCTTTGCAGGCGCATTGGTGGGCTTTTTGTGGTACAATACTTATCCAGCACAGGTATTTATGGGGGATACTGGTAGTTTAACCATCGGTGGAATTATAGCAGTAATTGCCATTGCAGTGCGTAAGGAATTATTAATCCCTTTGTTGTGCGGTGTGTTCTTTGTAGAAACACTTTCGGTAATTATCCAAGTATCTTATTTTAAATATACTAGAAAGAAGTTTGGACAAGGAAGGCGGGTGTTTCTCATGTCACCTTTACACCATCATTATCAAAAGAAAGGAATTCACGAAAGTAAAATTGTAGCTCGTTTTTGGATTGTTGGAATATTATTAGCAATCCTAACCATAGTTACTTTAAAACTGAGGTAAAAATTAATAGTTATGATTAACCAAATTGGCATGAAAAAACTAGTGGTTCTTGGGGCAGGCGAGAGTGGTGTAGGTGCGGCACTTTTAGCTAAAGCTAAGGGCTATGCTGTTTTTGTGTCTGATTTTGGGAAAATAGCAGCTAAATATGTGGAAGCTTTAAAAAAAGGCGGATTGGCCTTTGAGGCTGAAAAACATACTGAAATTTTAATTTTAGGAGCTGATGTAGTTGTTAAGAGTCCAGGGATTCATGATGATGCTGCTATTGTAAAAAAAATAAAATTAAAAGGAATTCCGGTTATATCTGAAATTGAATTTGCTGCAAAATACACAAATGCTAACGTAATCGGTATTACAGGAAGTAATGGAAAAACCACCACCACGATGCTTACGGGACACGTACTTTCTTCAGGAAGTAAGGGAGTAACCATGGCAGGAAATATTGGCGATAGCTTTGCTAAAGCAGTTTTGGAAGATGTTACTGAAACTTTTGTGTTGGAGTTAAGTAGCTTTCAACTGGATGGGATCAATGAGTTTACTCCGCATATAGCAGTACTACTTAATTTATCACCAGATCATTTAGATCGCTATAACTATGACTACAGCAAGTACATAGCATCAAAATTTCGATTGATAAAAAATCAAACGGATACGGATTATTTCATTTACGATGCGGACGATAAAGAAATTAAAAATTATATAAAAAATAATAAGCCTAAAGCACAATGTTTTCCTTTCTCGATGGAAAAAGAATTGGAAAATGGTGCTTTTATAAAAAACAAGCATATAGTAATAAATATGAACAACGAGCAGGAAATTATAGTTTCAGAAAGTAGTCTTTCTTTAAAAGGTAAACATAATACCAAAAACGCTATGGCAGCGGCCATGTCAGCGAGACTAGTAGGTATCAGAAAGCAAACTATTCGCGAAAGCTTAACAAATTTTCAAGGAGTTTCTCACCGTTTAGAAACGGTGTTGAAAGTGAATAATGTGCAATACATAAATGATTCCAAAGCAACAAATGTTAATGCTGCTTATTTTGCTTTAGAGGCAGTAAAAACGCCAGTAGTTTGGATAGTTGGAGGAGTGGATAAAGGAAATGATTACAGCGAATTATACAAACTTGTTAACGAAAAGGTAAAAGCGATTGTTTGCCTTGGAGTGGATAACAGTCGTATCGTAGGCTCTTTTGGAAATTGTGTGGATACTATAGTTGAAACACAGTCAATGCAAGAAGCGGTTAAAATTTCACATGCTTTAGCGGATCGAAACGATACGGTATTGTTATCACCATGCTGTGCAAGTTTTGATTTGTTTAAAAATTACGAAGACCGTGGTAATCAATTTAAAGCAGCAGTACATAAATTATAAAAAATGAAACAGGCTTTATTAAACATACAAGGAGATAAGGTGCTTTGGGCTTTGGCAGGTCTGTTAGCATTATTTTCATTTATGCCTGTATATAGTGCCAGTAGTAATTTAGCTTATTTATATGGAAATGGAGATACGTTTAAGTATTTAATTAAGCATGCGGTGCATTTAGGCTTAGGCTTTTTAATAGTTTATGGTGTACACAAAATACCATACAATTACTTTAAAGGGCTTTCCATAATAATGTTGCCTATTGCTATCATTTTATTAATTGTAACTATTGCGCAGGGAACTACTATTGGAGGGGCAAATGCAAGTAGGTGGATTCGCATTCCGGTGGTTGGAGTCACATTTCAAACCAGTACACTGGCATCGGTAGTTTTGTTGAGTTTTGTAGCACGATATTTAGCAAAAATTGCGTCTAAAACGTATACTTTTAAAGCAACGATATTACCACTTTGGTTGCCTGTTTTGTTGGTGGTGGCCTGTATTTTACCTGCAAACTTTTCAACAGCGGCAATTATTTTTTCAATGGTGATTATGTTAGTATTTATTGGAGGATATCCCTTAAAGTATCTGTCAATTATTTTTGCTACAGGATTATTGTTTTTGACTTTGTTTGTGTTGGCAGCTAAGGCGTTTCCTGGTGCTTTTTCAAATAGAGTAGATACGTGGAAGAGTCGTATTGAAAACTTTATGGATGACAGCGAAAATAGTAAAGATAATTACCAAATTGAGCGTGCTAAAATTGCTATAGCTACAGGAGGGTTAGTAGGTAAAGGTCCGGGGAAAAGCGTTCAAAAGAACTTTTTACCCCAATCTTCATCCGACTTTATTTATGCTATTGTGGTGGAAGAGTTTGGGATTGTTGGTGCAGTAGGGATTATGTTTGCTTATTTACTGGTGTTGGCACGTTTAATCATTATATCTCATAAATGTCAGGACATTTTTGGAAAATTATTAGTGCTAGGTGTTGGATTGCCAATTGTTTTTCAGGCATTAATTAATATGGCGGTTGCAGTAGAATTATTTCCTGTAACCGGACAAACATTACCATTAGTGAGTAGCGGAGGAACCTCTATTTGGATGACGTGTTTAGCGCTAGGTATTGTAATTAGTGTAAGCGTTAAATCTGCACCCATTGAGGAAAAGGAAATGGGCGAAGAAAACCCTTTAGATATATTGAGTGAAACACTATGAATAAAAAATCATTTGTAATATCAGGAGGTGGAACTGGCGGGCATATTTATCCGGCAATCGCTATTGCGGATGCGTTAAAAGAGAAATATCCTGATGCCAATTTTTTGTTTGTAGGTGCTAGTGATCGTATGGAAATGCAAAAAGTGCCTAAAGCAGGTTATGCTATAGAAGGATTGTGGATTAGTGGAATTCAAAGAAAATTGTCGCTTAAAAATTTGTTGCTCCCATTTAAATTGTTGAGCAGCTTATGGAGGTCTTTTCGTATTATAAAAAAACAACAACCGACAATTGCTATTGGCACGGGAGGATTTGCCAGTGCGGCATTATTAAAAATGGCAGGTTGGATGAATGTGCCAACCTTAATTCAGGAACAAAATTCGTTCCCTGGAATTACAAATAAGTTATTGGCAGGTAATGCCAAAAAAATATGTGTAGCCTATCCTGGTCTTGAACGATTTTTTTCGAAAGAAAAAGTAGTGTTAACCGGAAACCCTATACGTAGGGATATTTTAAATGAACGTATTTCTTCTGCGGAAGCGGCACACTATTTTGGATTGAAAGAAGCTACAAAAACCATATTAGTATTGGGAGGGAGTTTAGGAGCAAAGGCAATTAATGAGTTAATAGCTGCAAAAGTTGACTTTTTTAAAGCGAATAATGTACAGGTACTGTGGCAGTGTGGTGAGTTGTATTTTGAGCGCTTTAAACATTTGGCTACTGATACTTTAAAAGTTGTAGCCTATATTGATCGGATGGATTTGGCGTATAGCTTGGCTAATTGTATAATTTCAAGAGCAGGAGCAAGTTCAGTTTCTGAGCTAGCGGTAGTTGGTAAGCCAGTATTATTTATTCCTTCGCCTTATGTGGCAGAAGATCATCAAACCAAAAATGCTCAGGCTATTGTAAATGCTGAGGCTGCATTTATGCTAAAGCAGGACGTATTAGCAACAGAATTTGAAAACACGATAGTAATGCTTTTGAATGATAGCAAACTTATTGAAAAGCTAAGTGTAAACTTTAAAAGTTTAGCAAAACCAGAGGCTACAAAAGATATTGTTGCTGAAATTGAAGAATTAATTAAGGACTAGTTGAAAGGGTTAGAAAACATAAAGAACGTTTATTTTATTGGTATTGGTGGTATCGGTATGAGTGCTATTGCGCGTTATTTTGTGAGCATTGGCAAAAAAGTTGGAGGGTATGATAAAACACCTACTGAAATAACCACTGCTTTAATTGATTTGGGGGTTGATGTTACATTTAATGAGTCAGTTAGTGAAGTGGCTGACTGTTTTTTAGAATGTTCGTCCACTTTAATTGTGTACACACCGGCAGTACCAGCGAAACATGAGCAGTTGGTGTACTTTCAAAATAACGAATTTCAAGTACATAAGCGGGCTAAAGTGCTTGGTTTTATAACCAAAGATACGTTTACGTTAGCAGTAGCTGGAACACATGGAAAAACAACTACATCAACAATTTTAGCACATTTATTATATGCATCGGGTGAAAAAGTAACCGCTTTTTTAGGTGGAATAAGCGAAAATTACCAGTCAAATTATATTAGTAGCGGTAATGAGGTGGTTGTGGTAGAGGCAGATGAATTTGATCGTTCTTTTTTGCAGTTATTTCCAAACATTTCGGCAATTACATCAATGGATGCAGATCATTTGGATATTTATGGGGCACATGAAGCACTTACGGATTCATTTAAAGAATTTGCGTCACTAACCAAAAATGAGTTACTAGTAGTAAAAGGCTTGCCAATGGAAGGGGTAACCGTTGGTATTAATAATGATGCTGATTATGCGGCTCAAAATATAAAAATAGACAATGGGAGTTATGTGTTTGATTTAAAAACCCCAACACAAACTATTAAAAATTTGCATGTAAGCCTACCAGGTTTTCATAACTTGACTAATGCAATAACAGCCTTTGCTATGGCTTTAAAATTTGGTTCCCCGACCGATAACTTAGCAAAGGCTTTACAATCTTTCAAAGGGGTGCAACGTCGTTTTAGTTACCAAATAAAAACACCAGATTTGGTTTTTATTGATGATTATGCGCATCACCCAACAGAAATTGATGCTTTGCATCAAGCAGTAAGGCAAATGCATCCGAACAAAAAGGTGTTAGCCATTTTTCAGCCTCATTTATTTAGTAGAACAAAAGATTTTGCTAATGAGTTTGGACGAAGTTTAAGTCAATTTGATGCGCTTTTACTTATGGACATTTATCCTGCACGGGAGTTGCCTATGGAAGGGATTACTTCGGAATGGTTATTGTCCTTGGTGGCTAATGAGAATAAAAAATTAGTAAAAAAAGAAGCATTGGCAAATGAGGTTAAAGAAAGTGATGCAGATGTCATTGTAACCATAGGGGCAGGAGATATTGGTGCCGAAGTTTTTAAACTTAAAACAGCATTATTGTCATGAAAAAAATTAAGTATCCCATCGGAATTGTAGTGGCATTAATCGTTTTAGTCGGATTGTTTGTGTTTGCTAAAGAAAGGAATTATCAAAGAAAATTAGTACAAGATAAAGTGGAATTTATTGGGGATCAACGACTTTTTTTGTCGGAAGATTTCGTTAATAAACTGTTGATACAAAAAGCAAAAAACGATAGCATTCCTACAAAAGAAGTTTTAGTTTTGAATGAACGAGAACAATTAATTGAAAATGAAATTTATGTTGATAATGCGGAGGTTTATGTTGCTGTAAATGGACGTATTAGCGCTCAGGTGGCGCAGCGAGTGCCTGTGGCAAGAATTTATGGTTCTGAACCAAAATATATTGACACCAGCGGTAAATTGATGCCGCTGTCACAAAATAACTCTGTGAGGGTACCTTTGGTATATTATTTTGCGCCAAAGCATAAAAATGATTTATTAGTGCTTCTTGAAAAAATTAAGGAAGATTATTTTTTAGAAAAATCAGTGGTAGGAATTAATTGCTTGTCAGATAATAACTACAGCTTACGTGTGAGAAATCATGATTTTTCAGTACGTATTGGAGATATTTCAAATTTAGATTTAAAATTTAAAAACCTTAAAGCCTTTTATGCAAAGGCTCAAAAAGATAAATTGTTTGAAATGTATGCATTAGTTGATCTAGGCATTACTAACCAAGTAATTTGTACAAAAATTTAATAATGGAACAGCAGAATATTGCAGTAGGCTTAGACATTGGAACAACCAAAATAGTTGCTATGGTTGGTCGTTACAATGAGTATGGGAAAATGGAGGTGTTAGGTATTGGCAAGTCCAAAAGTTTGGGGGTGCACCGAGGTGTAGTTAACAATATTACGCAAACAATACAGTCCATACAACAAGCCATACAAGAATCTGAGAGTGCTGCCGGAATTAAAATTGAAGATGTTACTGTGGGTATAGCTGGGCAGCATATTCGTAGTTTGCAACATAGTGATTATATAGTCCGCAATGATTCGGAAGAGGTAATTGATGGCGCTGATATTGAAAATTTATGCAATCAGGTGCACAAACTAGTGATGCTTCCTGGCGAAGAGATTTTACACGTACTGCCGCAAGAATATAAAGTTGACGGTCAGGCCGAAATAAATGAACCGATTGGGATGTATGGCGGTCGATTGGAAGCTAATTTTCATGTAGTGGTGGGGCAAATAACTTCCATTCGAAATATTGGACGTTGCGTAAAAAGTTCAGGCTTGCAATTATCAGGTATAACACTGGAGCCTTTAGCTTCAGCAAATGCCGTTTTGAGTCAGGAGGAAAAGGAAGCAGGTGTTGCATTAATTGATATTGGTGGTGGAACTACTGATCTGGCCATTTTTAAAGATGGTATTATTCGTCATACCGCAGTAATTCCTTTTGGTGGGAATGTAGTTACTGAGGATATCAAGGAAGGGTGTTCCATTATTGAAAAGCAAGCGGAATTATTAAAAGTAAAATTTGGATCTGCGTGGCCTGGTGAAAATAAGGATAATGAAATAGTAAGTATTCCAGGATTGCGTGGACGCGAACCTAAGGAAATTTCACTAAAAAACTTATCCAAAATAATTCATGCGCGCGTAGTAGAAATTATTGAATTAGTTTTTCAAGAAGTTAAAAATTACGGGCACGAAAGTACCAAAAAACAGCTTATTGCAGGGATAGTATTAACTGGAGGTGGAGCGCAGCTAAAGCATTTAAAGCAATTGGTGGAATACATTACGGGTATGGATACGCGTATTGGTTATCCAAATGAGCATTTGGCTGGTGATAGCGATCCTGAAACTACTAGTCCATTATATGCAACGGCTGTAGGTTTGGTCATGGATAATTTGGAAGCTAAAAAGCGATTGGAAGAAGAAACAAAAGTGGATGATGAGGTGGAACAATCACTGGAAAAAGAAACTGCCAAAGCATCTGAAATTGCTGATGAAAATGAAATAGAAGAACCGCAAGCGCCATCAAGACCAATATCAGCACCTAAAAAAGGAATGCTTGAGCGTTGGGCAGACAAATTTAAAGAGTTTTTGGATAACGCTGAATAAACTGAGACTTGTCCAAAGCTGAAAGGAGAAACGAAATAGTAAGAGAATTAAAGGGATAGATAACAATCAGAGTTGATTTTTTTCAATACTGATTACAACACAAGAAGAAAAAATATGAGTACTCAAGACGGGTTAGCAAACATTTCTTTTGACATGCCTAAAAACCAATCCAATGTAATTAAAGTGATTGGTGTAGGTGGTGGAGGTAGCAATGCTATCAATCATATGTTTCAACAAGGAATTAAAGGGGTAGACTTTGTTATTTGTAATACTGATTCTCAAGCTTTGGAGAATAGTAGTATTCCAAATAAAATTCAGTTAGGGGTTTCCTTAACCGAAGGTTTAGGCGCAGGTGCTAATCCTGAAATTGGTGAGCAGGCAGCCTTAGAAAGCTACGAGGATATAGTGAGCATGTTAGGTGTAAATACCAAAATGGTATTTATTACAGCAGGTATGGGGGGCGGTACGGGTACGGGTGCGGCACCAATTATTGCTAAAATGGCGCGCGAACTTAATATTCTTACGGTTGGTATTGTAACTGTTCCCTTTCAGTTTGAAGGCCGTATGCGTAATCAACAAGCCCAGGCAGGTGTTGAAAAATTACGTAGCGAAGTAGATTCTCTTATAGTTATTAATAATAACAAACTTCGTGAAGTATACGGAAATTTAGGGTTTAAAGCAGGATTCTCTAAAGCTGATGAGGTGTTGGCAACAGCTTCAAGAGGAATTGCTGAGGTAATTACACACCACTACACTCAAAATATTGACTTGCGCGATGCGAAAACAGTATTGAGCAACAGTGGAACGGCAATTATGGGTTCGGCAAATGCTTCTGGTGCGCAGCGTGCAAATGATGCTATTGTAAAAGCTTTAGATTCTCCACTATTAAACGATAATAAAATTACAGGAGCTAAAAATGTATTGTTATTAATTGTTTCTGGGAAAGAAGAAATTACTATTGATGAAATTGGCGAAATTAATGATCATATCCAAAGTGAAGCAGGCTATGGCGCTAATATTATTATGGGGGTAGGAGATGACGAAACCTTGGATGATTCAATTTCAGTTACGGTAATAGCTACGGGTTTTGATGCCGAACAGCAAGACGATATTGTAAATACGGAAACCAGAAAAATTATTCATTCGCTTAGCGAAGACCAGAAAGCAGAACAGCAATTATCATCAGTAAATACGAGTGCCGCTGAATTACCTTCGAAAAAAACAGCACCTGAACTCGCTACTCCCAAAAAACCAAGAGTAGTAGAGGTACCTAAAGAGGAAGAAAAGCCTGAAATTATAGTGCATGATTTGTTTGAGGCTGTAGAGGAAACTCCTATAAAAGAGAGTTTATTGATGCCGACAACGGAATACATAAAAAACATAAATGTAGTAACTCCTGAGGAAGTAAGTGGTTTTACGGAAAAAGTGGCAAATGATGATTTTGTAATTATTAATACCCAACAGATCATTAATGAAATTGAGGTAAAAGATATTGAAGTGGTTGATCCTGTAAATGAAGAAGAAAGTGAGCAAATGACGTTCACGTTTGATTTAACTACACCGGAGGCTACCAAAGACATCGAAGTAAATGATGAAATAGAAATTAAGTCAGCAGAAATTAATGAGGAAACAGTTGCTGGTCAGGTGGTGGCAACAGAAACTAGTATAGATAGCCCTGTGGTGCGTTACCAATTGGAGGAAGAGCCTGAAGAGGTAGCCGTTGCTGATGAAGATGATCAAGGTGTTACTTTTGAAAAGAAAACAGTTGGTTCATCAGCTCCTGAAATAGCCACAAAAGAGGTAGGATCAGGAGGTGACCCGTTGGATCAACCAATTTCAGAAGTGTTACGCTCAAGAGCATCGGAAAGACGTGCGCACATGAAGGATTTTAACTATAAATTTAGGTCAAATGCTTCAAATATTGATGATATTGAAAAGCAGCCAGCTTACAAAAGAGCGGGTTTGGACTTAGATAAAAAGAAAGATTCAGGAGTTATATCACGTACTACCTTAAGCACAGATAGTAATGATGATTTGCAATTGCGAAGAAACAATTCATTTCTTCATGACAATGTAGATTAAACCTCCATTACAGTGAGTTTTGTAGCCAATGGTTTCAATAAAATAATACAAAGAAAAGTCTGAGTACTTTGTACTTGACTACTTAATACTTAAAAGAATATGAGTTTATCTAAAGATATCATGACTGCCATGAAAGAAGCAATGAAGGCTAAAGACCAAAATGCTTTAGCATCATTACGTGCAGTAAAATCCGCTATATTATTAGCACAAACAGAAACGGGGTCAAAGGAAGAATTAACTGAAGATCAGGAGCTAAAAATTTTACAGAAGTTAGTAAAACAACGTAAGGATAGCGCTGTTATTTTTACAGAACAAGGCCGTGAAGACTTAGCGGAACTTGAATTAGCACAAGCCGAAGTGATCTCTAAATTTTTACCTGCACAATTAAGCGAAGAAGAAGTAGCAAAAGTAGTAGAAGAAGTAATAGCCGCTACTGGAGCAGAAGGCATGAAGGATATGGGTAAAGTAATGGGTCAAGTTTCAGGTAAATTGGCAGGTAAAGCCGATGGAAAAACCATTTCGACTATAGTAAAAGCGAAATTATCATCGTAGTTTGTTTTTGAGTTGTCGGTTTTGAGTAAGTAGTTATTAAAAAATATAAGTAAAGAAACAATAAAGAAGTCAAGAGTCTGTTTTTATTTAACTGGTAACTGGTAACTGGTAACTGGTAACTGGTAACTGGTAACTAACAAAGGCTGCGTAGTTCAACTGGATAGAATATCAGATTTCGGCTCTGAGGGTTGGGGGTTCGAATCCCTCCGCGGTCACCAAAGCGGAATCTTCACTTTTATAGTGTTGATTTCGCTTTTTTTTGACTCTTTTTTTGTCTGAAATACTGCTGATTACGTTGAAAATTGAGTTTACTCGAAAAGTTCGAACTCGGTCGTTTTCGAAGTCATACCCCAAACCTTCAGGAAATAGCATATAATGAATTTTTCTTTTGGTTTCAATATCTCCTAAACTCTACTTTTAGGTAGGTTAAGAGCTATTTTTAAAGCTCTTTCTATTGCTTTTTTAAGGTTCGAACTATTAAACTCAGAAGATGATAATAAATTTTCTTTTTCGACCTTTTCAGATTCGAGTCTACCTTTGAATCTTTTGTATTGGTCACTATTAATTTCTTCAAAAACGAATCTTTCTTCTAATCGGTCTAGTTTTTTATCAATCTCTTTAATTGCTTTTACGGCAATTTCATTTTCTCTGATTCGCTCTTTATTCATATCTACAAATGTTTTGTAGATGATTGTTAAGTTTACTGCAATTAAGTACAGCTATTTTTTTGGAATAGTAACATATTAATCGTAAAATTGCAATGAATTAATATAGTAAGTAATGGGGTTAACCAAATCAGAAATTTTTACAGATATTCAAAACGAAGTTGCCCTATTTGCCAAAGTGTTTGCGCATCCGGCGCGAGTAGCCATATTAGAGCAATTATTTAAGATGGATTCCTGTTACTGTGGTAATTTGGTAGATGAAATTGGTTTGGCACAACCTACAATCTCTCAGCATTTAAAAGAGTTACGAAACTTAGGACTAATTAAAGGTAATGTTGAAGGAACAAGCGTGTGCTATTGTATTGACACCGAAAATTGGGCAAAGATGAAAGATGTTATGTTTCAATTTTTAAATCAAGATAGCGCTAATACAGAAGATTATTGTTAAAAAAATTTGAATCCATTAATCGTATAATCGCAATAAACAAATATAATTATGAAATTATCACAAGTAAAATCAGAATTAGCGAAATTAAAAACTATAGGTTTTCAGTTACCAAACGGAGAATTGGTACCAAGCCATTTTCACGTTACAGAGGTCGGTAAAATCACCAAACATTTTATTGATTGTGGTGGAACGGTAAGAAACGAAGAAGTTGTAAACTTTCAGCTTTGGAATGCAGACGACTATGACCACAGACTGCACCCAGAAAAACTGTTGAGCATCATCGAGCTTTCTGAAAAGGTTTTGGGAATTGACAATTTAGAAATCGAAGTAGAATATCAAGCAGATACCATTGGAAAGTTCGGACTTGATTTTGACGGGCATCATTTCTTGCTAACCAACAAACAAACCGACTGTTTGGCTAAAGACCAATGTGGCATTCCACAAGAAAAACAAAAAGTGAAAATAGCTGAATTACAAACACAATCAACAAAGAGTTGTGCACCAGGTTCTGGATGTTGCTAAATGAATAAATCTTATAAAAATGATAACAACAAAACCAATTCTGTTTTCAGAAATAGAAAATGTAATTAAAGGATTAAATCCTCAAACAATTACAAGCGAGCGTAAAGAAGTTTTACAACCGCTAGTGGATTTTATTCAGTCAAAAGTTTCTGAAAACAAAGAAATCCGTATCAATTTCATTTGTACTCACAATTCACGAAGAAGTCATTTATCGCAAGTTTGGGCTCAAACTATGGCTAATTACTTTAATATTAAAAACGTGTTTTGTTATTCAGGAGGAACAGAGGCAACAGCACTTTTCCCTATGGTTGTAGAAACTTTGAAGAACTCAGGTTTTCAAATAAAACCCATTTCAAAAAACGAAAACCCAATTTACAGCATTAAATATGCTGACAATGAACATCCAGTCATCGGGTTTTCAAAAAAGTTAGATGACGATTTTAACCCAAAATCTGAATTTGCAGCTATTATGACTTGCTCACAGGCTGATGGTGGTTGTCCTTTCATTGCAGGTGCAGAAAAACGTATTCCAATAACCTTTGAAGACCCAAAAGCATTTGATAATACACCGCAACAAGCAGAAAAATACAATGAAAGAAGTCTGCAAATTGCTACTGAACTGTTCTACGTTTTTTCTCAAATAAATTCTTTAAAAAAAAAGTATAAGTAACCAACTGGTTTACAATTTACTTTTAACCTGAGTTCGATTAATATTTTTATCATAAAGCACTGATTATTATTTGTTTTAAAATTAATTATTGTATTCCGCAAGGTCTTTAGGACCTTGTAGATATAAAATTTAGATAATTTAAAAGCCTACAAGGTTTCAAAACCTTGTAGGAGTCTTTAACATGCTTTAAATCATGTTTTTAATAATTGAACTCAGGTTATCAATAATAATTGTGCGCTAATGTCTACAAATGATGCTGTTTGGGTATTCACAGAAAATTCTAATGCTCCAGGAGAAATGATAATGATGGAGCCTGGTAACGCAGGTGTACGATGTGTTACTGAAAATAATTAATCTAGGTTTTTTTTCTACTTTTATAAAGAGTGGTCTTTTAGGCCACTCTTTTCTTTTTTATGTAACTAGAGTTACAGAATGTTATTATTTCTAAAAGTACATTTGAAATAAAAAAGATGACATTTTTAAAGAAATTATATAGCATATTAAAATTCAAATGTCCTCGATGTCACGAAGGAGATTTTTTAGAAGGCAAGGTTTACCAATTCTCTAAAATGGGAAAGGTCAAAAAAAAATGCTCTCATTGTAATTTAAAATATGAAATAGAAACAGGATTTTTCTATGGTGCTATGTATGTTTCTTATGCACTAGGTGTTGCTTTAGGAATATCTGTTTGGGTATTACAACTTCTATTTTTGCCTGATGCTTCTCCAATGACATTATTTTTGGCTATTGTGCTATCCGTAATTTTATTTTATCCATTATTGTATTCTTTATCAAAAATAATTTGGATAAATTTCTTTGTATCTTATAAAAAATCAAACACCTCAAAATGATTATACCAGAATTAGAGCAACAATATGATTACCTTTTAGAAAAGGAGCTTCTTATAGAAATTTCAAAAATTGGAGTAATAAAAGAAGTTTCAGAAGGGGTTGAGTTGATGCGAGTGGGTCAGTATATCAAATCAATGCCGCTACTTTTAAATGGAGTTATAAAGATACTGAGAAACGATGAGGACGGGGAAGAACTTTTGCTTTACTTTTTAGAAAAAGGAGATACTTGTGCTATGACACTTAATTGTTGTTTGAGAGATACAAAAAGTGAAATAAAAGCGGTCACAGAAACACCTACAAAACTCATTATGATCCCTGTAGAAAAAATGGAACAGTGGTTAGTGAGATATAAAAGTTGGCGTAATTTTGTACTGAATAGCTATCACGGGAGGCTAATGGAAATGCTAACAGCCATAGATGCTGTTGCCTTCAAAAAAAATGGACGAACGTTTGTTAGATTACTTAAAAGAAAAAGCTAAAGTTACAGGAAATACAACTTTACAAGCAACTCATCAAGAGATAGCTTTTGATCTACACTCTTCCAGAGTTGTTATTTCTAGACTTTTAAAGGTTTTAGAAAAAGAAGATGCTATTAAGATTTCAAGAAATAGTATTGAATTGTTAAAGGAATAGCTTATGTAACTCATGTTACTGTAAAAGAAGAAACTTCATATTAGTTTTGATTATTATTTAATACTAATCGTGAAATCTTTTACAACATATTTTAATTGGTTAACGACCTATCCTAAGTCAAATTTAAAAGGAGATATAGTTGCAGGTATTACTGTTGGAATTTTATTGATTCCGCAGGGTATGGCTTATGCAATAATTGCAGGATTACCTGTAGTTTATGGATTATATGCAGCCATATTTCCGCAAATTATATATTTCTTTTTGGGAAGTTCAAAACGATTAGCTGTTGGTCCTGTAGCTTTGGATTCTTTGATAGTAGCAGCTGGTCTTGGCGCTCTAAATCTTGATACAACTTTGTATGTGCAAGCAGCCATTTTATTAGCGCTACTCGTAGGGAGTATCCATTTTTTACTTGGAATATTTAAATTAGGTTTTTTAGTCAATTTTTTATCAAAACCAGTGATTTCTGGTTTTACATTAGCAGCTGCTATTACTATTGGATTCAGTCAGCTAAAGTATATTCTGGGCACATATCGTATAGATAATAGTAATAATCTTAGGCTATTAAATTTTAATACTTTTTGGGAATCAATCCACTTGCCGACCTTTCTTTTAGGTTTCGGAACGCTGTTGTTGTTAGTTTTATTTAAAAAAATGAATAAAAACATCCCATCGCCCATAATTATAGTGGTTTTAGGACTACTAGTTTCATACTTTTTAAATCTTAAGGAGTTGGGAATTTCAATTATAGGACATATACCTAGTGGCTTACCTTCTTTTCAATATCCTCAATTATCATATGAATTAGTTTTAAAGTTAATACCAATAGCAATCACCCTCGCTATAATTTCATATACTGAAGCTATTTCAATAGCAAAAGTTATTGAAGCCAAACACGAAGAAAATGAACTTAAGCCTAATCAAGAGTTAATAGCACTTGGCTTTTTAAATATCATAGGCGCTTTCTTTCAATCCTATCCAGTAACAGGAGGTTTATCAAGAACTATTGTAAATGATGACTCAGGAGCGAATTCAAAAATAGCATCATTAATTAGTGCTTTTACAGTCGCTATAGTACTTGTTTTTCTAACACCTCTTTTTTACTATTTGCCCAAGGCTATACTAGGAGCGATTATTATTGTTTCTGTACTAGGATTGTTAAATTTTAACTATGCCATAGAGTTGTTTAAAAATAGGAAAGATGAATTTCTAGTATTGTTAGTCTCTTTTATTTTTTCCCTTTTTATGGGAATTAAACAAGGCTTATTATTTGGTGTACTTCTTTCTTTATTATTAATGGTTTATAGAACTTCTAAGCCTCATATTGCTGTTTTAGGCAATGTAAAAGGAACACCGTATTTTAAAAATATAACTCGATTTTCAGAACAAATTGACACCCATAATTCGATACTTATTTTACGCTTCGATGCGCAAATTTATTTCGGTAATGCTGCTTTTTTCAGAAAACAAATTCTAAAAACATTAGAACAACAACAATACACAATTGATACTATTGTATTGAATGCTGAAAGTATAAGTTATATCGATAGCTCTGGGGTATATATGTTAAAAAGTCTAATCAAAGAGCTGAAAAACAAAGGTGTTAGGCTTGTAGTGTCTAGTGCTATAGGTCCGATTAGAGATATATTCAACAAAACAGGGTTATTAAATGAAATAGGCTGTGATAACTTATTCATTGATACCCTTGCGGCCTATGAATTTTTAACCAAAAAGAAATTACAAACAGATCTTCAAAGTAAAATTAGTTTGCAATCTAATAAAAAGAATTAATTATGAAAATAGAACAAATTTATACAGGATGTTTAGCTCAAGGAGCATACTATATCGAAAGTAAAGGAGAAGTTGCTATTATCGATCCTTTAAGGGAAGTTATTCCTTATTTAGAAAAAGCGAAAGAAAGAAATGCACGTATAAAATATATTTTTGAAACACATTTTCATGCCGACTTTGTAAGTGGCCATATTACACTAGCAAAGGAAACAGGGGCACCAATTATCTACGGCCCAAATGCAGAGACGAGTTTTGATGCTATAATTGCAAAAGATGGTCAAGAGTTTCAACTTGGTGACATAAGCATTACTGCTATACATACTCCAGGGCATACCATGGAAAGTACTTGTTACCTTTTAAAAGATGCTCAAGGGCAAGATCATGCTTTATTTAGTGGAGATACCTTGTTTCTAGGAGATGTTGGCAGACCCGACTTAGCACAAAAAGGAGCAGATATAACACAAGAAGAGCTTGCGGGGATATTGTACGATAGTTTGCGTAACAAAATAATGACTTTAAATGATAATGTTTTGGTATACCCAGCACATGGGGCCGGATCTGCATGTGGTAAAAATTTAAGTAAAGAAACGGTTGGTACCATCGGTGAGCAAAAGGAAGTCAATTATGCCTTACGTTCAGATATGACTAAAGATGAATTCATAGAAGAAGTTACCGATGGTCTATTACCGCCACCTGTTTATTTTCCTGCCAATGTAAAATTAAATAAAGAAGGCTATAAAGATATTAGTGAAGTATTAGAAACAGGTACCAAAGCATTATCACCTGAAGCTTTTGAACAATTAGCTAATGAAAGTGGAGCTCTAATTTTGGATGTTAGACACCAAGATGAATTTGCTAAAGGACATATTCCTAATTCAATATTTATTGGCCTCGATGGTAGTTTTGCACCTTGGGCAGGAGCACTTATTGGAGATGTGCAACACCCGATTTTACTAATAACAGACGAAGGTCGAGAAGAAGAAGCGGTAACAAGATTATCGCGTGTAGGTTTCGATAATACGTTAGGATATTTAGATGGAGGTTTCTCTGCTTGGCAACAAAGTGGAAAAGGATATGATGTAGTATATGGCTGTAGTGCTGATCAGTTAAAATCTTTAATGCCAAACCAACTTGCAATTTTTGATGTTAGAAAAAAAGGTGAGTTTTTATCGGAAAGAATACCATCAGCAAAACATACTCCTTTAAGTCAAATTAATGACTTTCTAGAAGATTTCCCTAAAGAGAAAACGTTTTACATTCATTGTGCTGGTGGATACCGAAGTATGATCGCAGCTTCAATTTTAAAAAGTCGTGGCATTCATAATCTAGTAGATGTTAAAGGAGGATTTAAAGCAATCAAAGAATCTGAAATCGAAACGACAAATTATGTATGTCCTTCAACCACAAAATAAATTGTACATGAAAAAGTTAGTATGGGCACTTACAATAAAGATTGGTCACAATGCTTGGAGAAAAGATCAAAAAATAATAAAATGATAGAAACAGCAATACAAACTAATTTTCCTCAATTGGCTACGATGCCTGACTTAACAAAAGAAATAGCAAGTATTAGTTCTATTGTACACCTAGAAAAAGGTACTGTATTTTTAAAAGAAGGGTCTTATGTAAAGGTGATACCGCTATTAGTTCAAGGCCTTGCTAAAGTTTATAAAGAAGATGAAAATGGGCATGAAGTCTTACTTTATTACATAAAGCCCGGCGAAAGTTGTATAACTTCCGTAACTCTTATGAACAGAAACAAAGCTAGTAATGTAAAAGCTATTATCGAAGAAGATGCGAAAGTTGTAGTGATTCCAACAGATAAAGCCATAAAAATTGCTCAGAAATATCCTAAATGGAATGAGTTTATATATGAATTATTCAGCCATAAATTTTTAGAGCTCATCAATGTCATTAAAGTATTAACATTCTCTAATAAGGATACACGCCTTATGGAATATCTAAAAAAAGCAGTAGCTATAAAAGGGAATAATTCAGTTCAGGCCACTCATCAACAAATTGCCGATGATTTAGGTTCATCAAGAGAAGTTATTTCTAGATTACTAAAAAAATTAGAGCATGAAGGTTTAGTAAGACTGCAACAGGGTAGTATCAAACTTTTATGATTTATTGGCACTGCCAAAGGGTATAATACCCCGAGGCTTGCCTCAAAATTGAAAGCTTGTTTCAAAAGAATGCCTCGTGGGCTTGCTCCGAGGTAGTTTACTTAGCTTTCTAAATCTAATTAAACTATTTATTTTTTATCAGTTGTAACATTTGTCACATGAATGATTATAAGGCATGCTTAAATTTGAAATATGAAAATGTACCAAAAGCTTGTGTTAGTATGCATTACTTGTTTAGCTATTATTACACTTGCAGTATGGTTAATTGAGAAAATTTAAACATATTAAAATTTATTTATCATGAAAAAGAACATGGGTAATGCTGATCGAATAATTAGGATAATTATTGCAGCTATAATTGGAGGCTTATATTGGAAAGGAATTATACCTGGAACATTAGGAATAATACTTATTATTTTAGCAGGAGTATTTGTTTTAACAAGTTTGATTAGCTTTTGTCCTTTATATACCATTTTTGGACTTAAAACATGTAAAGTAAAAGAAGCCTAAATCTCTATTTCTTATACTAAAAAAGGGTTTGTAAAAAGACCCTTTTTTAGCTTCAAATTTATTTAGAAACGACTGATTTCTTTTTTTGAAAATTATCAATATTACATGAAAAATATAGGAGGATTTCTTCCTAAAATATAGCTTATGTAACCTAAGTTACTTGAAATAATACCATAAAAATATTTCTTTGAAAAAAAATAAAATGGATTTGATTTACAACTCATGGGCATGGTATGTAAGTGGGCCTATACTAGCCTTAGTGATGTTTCTCTTGTTAAAAGTAGGTAAAACCTTTGGAATGTCTTCTAACCTGAGAACGCTTTGTACTATATGTGGGGCAGGAAACAACACATCGTTTTTTAATTTTGATTGGAAAACTCAAAAATGGAACTTGATTGTAGTGATCGGTGCTATAATAGGTGGAGCTATTGCTTCTAATTTTTTAACTACAGATCAAAGTGTAGATATTTCTGAAAAAACTATAGATAGTTTACAGGCACTTGGGTTTTCTGATGCTGGAAAAACTTACGTTCCAAACCTATTATTCGATTTATCAGACATTTCTTATAGATCACTCGCAGTACTATTGCTAGGCGGTCTTTTAGTTGGTTTTGGAGCTAGGTATGCGGGTGGATGTACCTCTGGGCACGCTATATCGGGGTTAAGTAATCTTCAATTAGCTTCTTTAATCGCTGTAGCGGGTTTTTTTGTTGGAGGTTTAATTATGACCCATTTGTTGTTCCCTTTAATTTTTTAGTATGAAAACACTTAGTTACTTAGGAATTGGTATCCTGTTTGGTATCACCATGTTTAAATCAGAGGCAGCTTCTTGGTTTAGGGTTTATGAAATGTTTCGTTTTGATGCTTTTCATATGTACGGGATCATTGGCTCTGCTTTGATTATAGGGATTTTAATGATACAATGGATTAAGAAAAAAAATATAAACACGCTTGATGGATCCGCTATTTATATTGAAGATAAACAAAAGGGAATTAAACGCTATTTATTTGGAGGCATCATTTTTGGTTTGGGATGGGCTCTAGCAGGAGCTTGTCCAGGACCTATGTTTACTCTTTTAGGGGCGGGTTATTTAGGCATTGGTATTGTAATCGTTGGCGCATTGCTTGGTACCTATTTATATGGTATTTTAAGAGATAAATTGCCTCATTGATTGTTTTGCTTTATGCTAGATAAATATCTTTGTATAGATATAAATTATTTTTCTGCTTTTCTATTTTCAAAGCGGAGCTTACAGGGAAGGGTCAAATTGTTAATTTCGGAACTTGTATACTAAAATCTGGTAATTTTAGGTGCAGCAGCCCTTGTTTGGAATGCTAATGAAAGCTCATAATGCTTTTTCTTCATATAACTCGGAATTGGAGGTATTTGCTTTTTTATTTTCTATAATTTGTATTCCTTTTTGGATGACTAAAGAATTTGGTAAACTGATATCATCACCATTTTCCAACTGGATAAAAAAATAAAAACCTGTAATGTCCTTAACCTTACCTTTCCAGTTATAGTCTTTATCGATGATATGTATATCATCTCCAATCCTGACTGGATGATGGAAAAATAAAATAACACTGGCTGTTAAATTTGATAATATGGACCATTGTGCAAAAAAACCAACTCCTAAAATTGCTAAAATTGAAGAAATAAATACTGCAAGTTGTTTAAATTCAATACCCCAGATTAAGGAAAGTAGTGTAGCAGCAAAAAAATAAAATATGAAGTAAGAAAGGGTAAGCACAATTTTTCTCCGGTTGGCGTCAATTGCTTTTACAAAACTGAACTGCTTAACAGCTCGCTTTGTCAGTACTTGCGCGATTATTATAAAAATTAGTATTAATATACTGTAAAGTAGCTCGCTTTTAAAATCTGTTAAATGCACTAGTTAAAAAATTAATATAAACGTTATTAAATGTTGGTAAAACTGTAATTTTAATCAAGTTAAAAAATATCTTACAGTAGCTTTAGTTTTAAAACCATAAATATTACTAAAAATGATAGTGTTGTACATATCATGATTTTAAGGGGAATATTTAACGTTGGAAACGGTATTAGTCTGCAATCTTTTTATAAAAAATCAAGATAAATACAATCGATTATGACTCACTTGAAAACGCTGATGGTATTTTATCGTTCTTTGGTTACTGTGTAAAAATCTGTTTTCAATCGAGATTTATAACCTCGTTTGGTACTGTCTACTGCATTTAGATCAAAAGTTTCAACAAACTTAATAGTAAATCCATCATCCAAAAATTTTAACTTATCTTTTGTGTTAGAAAAATGAGTAAGCACACCAATTTTCTGGTTTGGGCCAATCGAAAGTAATTCTTGCTCTGAAATACGGTTTGTTTTCTTACCATAATCCCAAAGCATTTCTGGAGTGATCCCTTCTAACCTGTAAACAGGAATTGAACTGTTTGTAATTTTAGAAATTGAATTATAATTGGGATTTCCCATAATAGCATTTGCAAGTGGAAATCCTGCACTTATTATAAAAAAAATAAAGGCGATGGTGGCATAAAATACTTTTGGAAAGTTATATTTTGAAAGGCAATACCAAATAAAACAACTTGTTCCAAATAATAGTACTGAAGTTAGTATGTAATTAAAATAGTATCCCTCAAGCTTTTCGCCAAAAAACAAGTAAGCTCCTGCAGGAAATAGTAATCCTATAATAATGATTAATACATAATTAAAGTATACAGGGAATTTTTCCCACTTTGAAATTTTAGAATTAAACGCGCGATAAAGATATTCGATGTAAAACCCTGCTGTAAATGCCAATGGAAACAAAACTGGTAATAGATAACGAGATTTTTTAGTAGGAATTAATGACAGCAATACTACTGAAGCAACGGTCCATAAAAATACTAGTTTATACACTTTTTTATCGAATACTCGGGTTTTTAAATAGGGATAAATTAACGATACAAAGGCAAGAATTGTCCATACTCCGGACTGCATAAAGAAGCTCCAGTAATAGTAAATAGGTTTTACTTCGTACCCAACCCATCGGCCAGATTCTTTTTCAGCAATACGTGTAGCATCCGTAGTGTCGTAAGTATAAATGTAATATGCCCACCATGATGATAATACAACTCCCAATAGGAGTATGGCAATTAAAGGCATCCATTTTTTACCGAAATTTTTATATTTATATACTATTCCGTAGGCTATTAAAAAGGGGAGGAGTAAAGAATAATGTGAAACGGGTCCTTTACTCATAAATGATAAACCAATAAATAAGCCAGCCATTAACGCTGATTTATAATACTGATTGCTTGATTCGAAAAACTGAAACAAGTAATATACAGCTATAAGAATAAAACTGTGTGCAAAAATATCCCAAGTCCCATTACGACCTGCAAAAATTATCATAAATGATGTACCAAATACAAGTGTGGTAATTAATGAATAAGTCTTGCGTTTTGTCAGTTTTTTTGAAAATTCAAAACAAACAATCATTGCAATCAAAGTAATTAATGCCGAAGGAAGGCGCAACCATATAATATTTTCAAGTCCAAAAATTTTCCCAAAAAAAGCAACAATCCATGTGGGTAATGGTGGTTTTTCGTACCTAGGCAACCCGTCCATTGTGGTCAGTAGCCAATTGCCATCAGTGAGCATTTCTCTAGCAGTTACAAAATTTCGTGCTTCCATAATGTTAGGATCAAGCGCACCCAAATGCATACAAAAAATTCCTAACCAAAATAGTATTATTGTAAGATATGGATATTTTTCTATCTCTATTTTCATTGTTTTTTTAAAATTAACATATTACGAGCGTACATTACTGTTCCCAATGAATGACCAAAGAGTAGTACTACATCTTTCCGAAAAATTCCATATATTAAAATCAATAGTGACCCAGAAAGACTCAGTAGCCAAAAACCCATAGGTAGTGAGGATTTTTTTCTCCTTTCGGAATAAAACCATTGGTATACAAAGCGTAATGAAAATATTATTTGTGCAATTACTCCTAACAACAACAGCCATAATGGAATGTCTTCGTTTTGAAACAAAGATTCTCGGTCATAAACAGAATTGTTGTAACCAATAAATAAAATGATTGCAGGAAACGCATAAAGAAACCACTGTATTACTTTGGGAATTAAATGCCACTGCTTTTGTAGCTGAATATTGCGTATGTATATAAAATAGGTAATAGACTGACCTAGCATAATGGCAAAATCATCGCGTAAATATCCATAGATAAATAGTAAAAAGGAGGCAATTAAACTCAGCTTCCAAAACAAAATGGGAGTGAGTACTTTTTTATGCCTTTCGGAAAGAATCCATTGCAACACTGAGCGGCCAGAAAATAAAAGCTGCGCAACAAAGCCTATGAGTATTATTAGCTGGTTACTCATCCTTTTTTTGCCACAGTATAATTAATATACTTTTTTTTCATCCACAAATAAGCAAAGCAATCCATTAAGGGACCTAAAAGTCTGTTCCAAACTCCAAAATTTGCTGTACCTGCAATACGTTCAAAATGACTCACAGGTACTTGCTTTACTTTTCCGTTTTGTAACAAAATCATGGCAGGTAAAAAACGATGCAATCCCTTAAACATAGGAATTCGTTTTGCATAGTCTGTTTTTATAATTTTTAGGGGGCATCCCGTGTCGTCCATACCGTCGTTTGTAAAGGCACGACGGATCCCGTTTGCAATTTTTGACGATGTGTTTTTTACTATAGAATCCTTTCGGGCTGCTCTTACCCCCGTAACAAGATCATTAGCGTCAATATATTCCAAAAGCAAATCAAATTCTTTTGGGTCTGTTTGCAAATCGGCATCAATGTAGCCTGTTAATGTGGTTTGCACATGATCAAAGCCAGCTTTTAACGCTGCGCTTAATCCATAATTTTTATCAAAAAAAATATAATTGAAATTTGAAAACGAAGCACAAATTTCTTCTATCATCTGTTGGCTTTTGTCTTTTGAGCCATCATTTACAAAAAGTACTTGCGTAGGTACTTTTGCTACATTAATGTAAGTCTGTAATTCCTTGTGTACCCGAACTAAATTATCTTGTTCATTATACACTGGTATAACAATAGTTAATGCTTTGGTCATGTAAATGGTGTCTAATTTTAATTTTTAGCTAAAAATGCCTTTGGAATATAAACTTTGTAAACAATCCAAATTCGCTTAAACTACATTTTTGCGAATTTAATTAATTAAATGCAAATGACTATTTTGTCGGTAGTTTTTAATTGTTGTTATTTCTAAAACTACTCAAAAAAATTAGTATTAACGCTTGTGGTTATGTTGCCTGCATTAAGCATAAGGCTAATTCAAAAAATACCATTTATTTTCAATTTTGATTCGATAGAATAAAAATCTAATATATTTAAATGCTCAAATAAAAAGATTAGTTAATATTATAAGCACATAATTTAAAATTAGAGCAAAGTTTTCTGTTACTATTTACTATTGTCAGAAATTGAAGTATTGATGCTTGACAATGTTTAAAGCAATCATTCTGAATATTTTGGATTAGCAGATAAAAAATATCGCAAACCTTACTGTTTGTGCATCATTAAGTTTTGAAGAGTGTATACATTTTTATTTATAGATTCCAACTGATTCAGTAAACTTTTGTACACCGTTCCTTTGTCATTTAAAATTGAAATAGCATATAAATAATCATTAATAAGATTTTGTTCATGTTCAATCATTATTAATAAGATAGAATAAAAATTAGTTGAATTTAACTTATTGGTGTATTCCATTGATACATGAATAGAATCGTCTAAATTTTTATAATTGGTTTTAGTGAATCCGTTCAACATATGAATAATAGCTTCTATATTGTCTAACTTTTGATCACTATTTGTTTTTATTATTGTTTTAAGATTCATGTGCTGACAATGATCTCCCAACATTTCATAAAATTTTAATTGACGCCTATTTTCAATATATAATTGCTTTAAGGTAACTATAACTGTGGTGAGCTCATCCATTTGTGTAATTTTTGTTTAAATCTATTATTAAATCAATAAAAAATTTATAAATACTTGTTAAAATAAAGTTTTTGATACTCTATAAATCTTTTAGAGCAAAAAACTTTTTTGTTTGAGCAACGGAATGGTATGTTTTTGTTTGGAAAACGTATCACGTTAAAAATGAAAAAACTACTACCCAGATGGTTTTAATCCTATGTAGTTGCTCTTAAACAATTTTTCATAAAACAAAAAAATCGCTTAGAAAAAACTTTCTAAGCGATTTTTTTTAAAACTAAGATTTAAAATTTCCAGACGTTAATCTACAATTAATTTTAAAGTTTTGGTGTTATTAATTTGAATGAAATAAATTCCACTAGCCAAATTATTAGTACTAATATTTTCAGTAGTTCCTGACGCTGTAGTAGTTGAAATTTCAGCTCCTGAACTATTTCTCAAAATAATAGTATCACCTTGATTTATTCCTTCAATAATAACGTCGTTACCTCCAAGTATGGGGTTTGGATATGCTATTGTTTCTGAAGTTAAGGCATCATCTAAAACTTTAGCTCCGCTTTCTCTTCTCCATTCAAATGTTTCCCATCCTCTTGGAGCTGCACCCTTAGGGAATAAAGGAGCATTATCTCGATTCCAAGCCGCTTGCACCCATCTGTTAGCCTGAACGCTTCTGAAGGCAACTCTGTTATTACCAACATTCCTCCATTCAAAACGTTCCCAATTTCGGTCGCTATTCCCTCTTGCTCTTAATATTACATTTTGATTGTTTCTATTTGATTGCACATATTTACGAGCCGATAATGAATATAAAGCTACTACTCCTGAGCGGTGTCTGTCAACTCTAAATTTTTGACGATTACCAAAAACGCGATTTTGATTAGCATACAAATCGTTAGATAGTTCAGTTACTGCGGACACAAATTTACGATCACCTCCAGTTTTTCTTAACGAAATAATACTACCTATTGGAGCTCCATCTCCAGCGTTACCACCTCCATTGTTTGGTGGTGGTGGAGGTGGTGTTGGACCTCCACCACCAATAGTTGGTCTGTATACTCTAACCCAGTCAACTAACATAACGTTTTTATTGTTATTGTTCAAGTTTCCAACTGATTCAACAGGTCGACCAGCATGTGCCTCTGTGTCAATTATAATATGAGTAGGATCATTAAATTCTCTGTTTGGATAAGGAACTCCACCTCCGCTTTGTCCTTGTACATTTCTTAATAGTGCCTCAGTAGTACAATTTAAAACAGCAGCATTTGGACATTGCATTCGAGCATTTGCAAAACTACCGTTTAATCCACTAGCTACACGTCCAGAAACAAAATGCTGACCATCAAATCTAGGTACACCATCTATATAAAATTCCAATTGTGTTGGGCTTGCCCAATATACTCCAAAGGTATGAAATTGGTTTCTCCAAAAATCATTGTTACTGGTGCGGAAAAATGTTTGATAGGTAAAGTCAGTCAAATCCCGACCACCACAATTCGTAGTAGTTTGTGCGCCTCCATGAGATTGTCCACCTCTACGGTGCCATAAATGGAAGTTGGTAGACATTTGTTTGGAGTAAAATTCATCTGGATCACCACCGTAACATTCTAATACATCAATTTCTTCATTATCACACTTGTTGAGCATCCAAAAGTTTGAAGAATTTCGAATATTTGAAACTTTTATACGTGCTTCCATATAAACAGGATACCGTATTGTTCTTTTTGAACTTACAATACCGCAATTTACCAAACCTCCTGAACCTGGGCGTGCTCTAACTTCCATTCTACCGTTTCTTACTTCTACTAAATTACCTCCTTGCCAAACGGTTGATCCTGGTCCTCTGAATCCTGGGTCAGGTAAATAGCTTTGTGCCCAAACGTCTCTGAATTTTGCACTGTTTTTATTATTGTGGTTAAAATCATCTGAAAGGCCAGTGATTAAATCCCATGAGGCAAACCCCCTAAGATTACTTGGTAAAGGTGTGTTACCAAAATTTAATCCTCTATCATTTCTTTGAGAAAATATTGTAGAGGTGATACTTATCGCGAGAGCGAATAATAGTGATTTTAATTTCATAATGTGAGCGTTTTTAATGAATTGTTATACTAATAATATTACAAATATATATAAAAAACATTTTCGTAGGAATTTATTCAAAATTTTAACATTTGTGAATTTAGTAGTATAATTTTTATCAAAATATTCAAAATTTATATTAAATTTTGAATATTTTGTATAAAGTGGATAATTAATTAAATACACCTGTTTCTTCAATTATTTGATTTTCATTCTGTAATCTAAAAGCGATTAAAAAAAAGTAAGATAAAAAGTATAAAAAAAAGGTTGAAATTACATTTAAGTAATTTCAACCTTTAAGCGAAAAAATTTTGTTTTGTTAATTCAATTAACTCAGTGAGTTAAAAGATCAAAACTTGTTTTTCTTGTTTAGGTATACCTACGAAAGATATTAATCAAGATTTTAATTTAAGCTTTTTGTACCACTGTCCATCCTTTTTCCAATAATGGAATGGCTTGTTTAAATTTTAATGTTTTAGTTTCGCCAGTCATTGGATTTTTAATCATAATTTTATCATTACGTCCAATTTTTGGTTCCTCTCTCACTACCGTTTCAACTGGGGTGGCTTGTTGCTGTTGATGCCGTGCATTGGCAATGGCTCTATTTTGATTGGTACGTTCTTCAAGGTTTTGAATTTCTTCTTTTTCCGTATGCATTTCCTGCTGCTGGCGCTGTTCCGCTGCCTGAACTTGATCAGGATTGGCCGAAGGTAATTCCGCTTTAAATAAGAAAGAAATCACATCTTTGTTTAACCCCTGAAGCATTCCTTTAAACAATTCAAAAGCTTCAAATTTATAAATCAATAAAGGATCTTTTTGCTCATGTACAGCCAAACGTACACTTTGCTTTAGTTCGTCCATTTTACGTAAATGCGTTTTCCAGGCATCGTCAATTAGTGCTAGCGTGATGTTTTTTTCGAAGTCAGCTATAATTTGTTTGCCTTCGCTATCGTAAGCCTTTTGTAAATTGGTACCAACGTTTAAAGATTTTTTTCCGTCAGAAAAAGGAACGCCAATACGTTCAAACTGATTATTAGGGTCTTCGTAAATCTGTTTAATCACTCGGTAAACTTCGGAAGAAGTATGCTCCATTTTACTTTCGTAATGCTTTAATGCCGCTTGATATACCTTTCCAGTTAGTTTTTCTGCGTTAAGCGAAACAAACTCTTGCTCAGTAACAGGGCTAGGCATGGCAAAATAACGAATCAATTCAAATTCAAAGTTTTTAAAGTCTTGCGACATACTATTACCTTGTGCTACGGTTTCGGAAAGTTCATAAAGCATGTTAGCAATATCCACTTTTAAACGTTCACCATAAAGAGCATGGCGCCTGCGTTTATAAACTACTTCACGTTGCGCATTCATTACATCATCATACTCTAATAAGTGTTTACGCGTACCAAAGTTATTTTCCTCTACTTTTTTCTGGGCACGTTCAATGGAATTAGAAAGCATTTTGGCTTGTAAAACTTCGCCTTCTTCAATATTCATTTTGTCCATCAATTTGGCAATTCTTTCCGAACCAAATAAACGCATTAAATTATCTTCCAATGAAACGTAAAATTGGGAGCTACCCACGTCTCCTTGACGCCCAGCACGACCACGCAATTGTCGGTCTACACGTCTGGAATCATGACGCTCTGTACCAATAATAGCCAAACCACCAGCGGCTAAAACTTCTTTTGATAACTTAATATCCGTACCACGACCCGCCATGTTTGTGGCAATGGTTACAATACCAGCTTTACCAGCTTCAGCAACAATGTCAGCTTCTTTTTGGTGTAATTTAGCATTCAATACATTGTGCTGTACTTTACTCATGGTAAGCATTCGACTTAATAATTCCGAAATTTCTACGGAAGTAGTACCAATAAGTACTGGTCGGCCTGCTTGAGCTATTTTTACAACATCTTCAATTACGGCGTTGTACTTTTCGCGTTTCGTTTTATAAATTAAATCTTGTTTATCATCTCTAGCAATTGGCCTGTTAGTTGGAATTTCAATAACATCCAATTTGTAAATTTCCCAAAATTCCCCAGCTTCGGTAACTGCTGTACCCGTCATACCAGATAATTTGTGGTACATACGGAAATAATTTTGAAGCGTTACGGTAGCTAAAGTTTGCGTGGCATCTTCAATTTTTACATTTTCTTTAGCTTCAAGCGCTTGGTGTAATCCATCAGAAAAACGGCGACCGTCCATAATACGACCCGTTTGCTCGTCCACAATTTTAACCTTGTTGTCCATAACAACGTACTCAACATCTTTTTCAAAAAGTGAGTATGCTTTTAATAATTGTGTTATAGTATGAATGCGTTCACTTTTAACGCTGTAATCGCGGAAAAGTTCTTCTTTTTTAGCAGCTTCTTCTTCTGCGTTTAAGCCTAGCTCTTCAATTTTTGAAATTTCAACAGCAATTTCTGGTAAAATAAAAAAGTTAGCATCTTCTTCTTTTGAAATATGGGTGACGCCTTTATCGGTAAGGTCAATTTGGTTGTTTTTTTCTTCAATAACGTAATACAAATCAGCATCAATAAGGTGCATATCCCTATTATTATCCTGCATGTATTGATTTTCGGTTTTCTGAAGTAATTGCTTTACACCTTCTTCACTTAAATATTTAATTAATGCTTTGTTTTTGGGAATACCACGGTAGGCTTGCAGTAATTTAAAGCCACCATCTTTAGTGTTTCCTTCTTTAATCAGCTTTTTAGCTTCGGCCAATACACCCGTTAAAAACTTTTGCTGGATGTTTACCACGTTTGCGATACGTGGTTTAAGCATTTCGTATTCATGGACATCGCCTTTTGGAACAGGACCCGATATAATTAATGGAGTACGCGCATCATCAATAAGAACGGAATCTACCTCATCCACAATGGCATAATTGTGTTTGCGTTGCACCAAATCTTCAGGCGCATGAGACATGTTATCCCTTAAATAATCAAAACCAAACTCGTTATTGGTGCCGTAAACTATATCTGAATTGTAAGCATTTCTTCGGGCTTCTGAATTTGGTCTGTGATTATCAATACAATCAATAGTCAATCCGTGAAATTGAAATAAGGGAGCCATCCACTCGCTATCTCGACGCGCTAAGTAATCATTTACGGTGACCAAATGTACACCATTACCAGTAAGCGCATTCAAGTAAACGGGTAAGGTGGCTACAAGAGTTTTACCTTCACCAGTTTGCATTTCAGCAATATTTCCATTGTGTAATGCTACTCCACCAATTAATTGAACATCATAATGAATCATGTTCCAAGTTACTTCTGTACCAGCAGCGTTCCAGTTAGTTGCCCAGTTTGCAGTAGTATCAGTTAAAGTAACATATTCTTTAGTGGCAGATAATTCACGGTCGTATGCTGAGGCTGTTACGGCAATACTTTCATTTTCGGTAAAACGACGCGCAGTTTCCTTAACAACGGCAAAGGCATCAGGTAAAATTTCGTTAAGCGTTTTATCGGTAATTTCTAAAGCTTTGGTTTCAAGCGAGTCTATTTCAGTGTAAATATCTTCCCTTACATCAATATCAGCAGTGGTATCGGCTTTGACTTTTAATTCATCAATTTGGGCAACGATATCGGCTTTTGCGTCAGTAATGATCTTTTTAAAAGTAGCTGTTTTTGCTCTAAGTTCATCATTGGTAATGGATGTTAGTGAAGCTTCAGCTTTTTTTATTTTATCTACAATTGGCTGAATAGCCTTAACGTCCTTTTTTGATTTGTCACCGACAAATACTTTAAGTACAGAATCTAAAATTCCCATGTTTATTTTATTAAAAGAAACTTACCTAAAATATTTTGAAATTGATATTAAAGTATAAGTTTGATTAGTCCCAACGTAAGTTGAAAACTGATATTGTTTTTATGGCGTAATTTACGCAAAAAAAAAGCCTCAATCGAGACTTTTTATGTTGTTTTATTTAAGATAAAGACTAGTATTCATCCTCATTCCAGAGATAGTCTTCATCAGTTGGATAGTCCGACCAAATTTCTTCAATGGAATCGTATGAATCACCCTCATCTTCAATTGCCTGTAGATTTTCTACAACTTCCAGTGGTGCTCCCGTTCTAATGGCGTAATCAATTAGCTCATCTTTAGTTGCTGGCCAAGGAGCATCGCTTAAATAAGATGCTAGTTCTAGTGTCCAATACATGTGTCTGTGATTTTTTTTGCAAAAATAAATTTTTAAGAAACAAATGCAAGTAAAAACTTATTTTTTTAATTAAAAATTTATAAGAACTTGTTGTTGAGCAATATAGCTTCTCATTTTTTTTTAGGAATCCATTTGATTTCCTCAACTACTAGTTCTTTTGTCAACTTTCGTGCCAGTACAAAAAGATAGTCCGAAAGCCTGTTTAAATACATTAAAACTTCTTTATCTAACGGTTCAAAATGATGTAGCGTATACGCTAAACGCTCTGCACGCCTGCAAATAGCTCTTGCTACGTGACAATATGACACGGTTGGATGTCCTCCGGGTAAAATGAAATGTGTCATTGATTCTAACGTGGCATCCATACGATCAATTTCATGCTCTAAAACTTCAATTTCATCAGCGGTTATTTTTTGAACATTTAAGTTCTTTTTTTCGTTTTTGCTGGGCGTGGCTAAAATGGAACCAATGCAAAATAACTCTATCTGAATTTGCGTCAGAAATTTTTTGTATATATCGGCGATGTCCTGATCCCTAAGTAATCCAATAAATGAATTCAATTCATCAATGGTGCCATAAGCGTCTATACTATCATTGTTTTTAGGTACTCGTTTGCCTCCGTATAAGCTAGTAAACCCTTCGTCACCTGTTTTTGTATATATTTTCATTATTATATTTTAAGCTAATTGTATGTTTTAAAGTATTTTACTCTTTTTTGGAAGTTATTAAGTATATCACAAACGTATGTAAAATTCTTCTTTGGCTTGTTGTTTTCTGTTAAAAATAAAACCAAAATAATAAGTGTCAACAATTACTTGCGCAAAGTTTTCTTTTTTTATCATATCCCATATAGCAGGTGTTTTATAAGGAGCTTCTACAATTAAAACATCATTAGGCATTAAATTTTTGATGGGGTCAATTTTATTTTTGGTTTGAAAAATATAAATTAAATCTGCTGAATTAGCTTGAGTGTTTTGATCTTTTTTTAAAATAGTAGTAATTGATAATAATGGGTGAGGGGCTTTGCAGTTGGTAGTTATTTGATTGGGAGAAAAATAGTCAATAAAATCATAAAGGAGGTAAATATGCTTGGCGCGAAGCGTTTTTGGTAGCTTGTTAATTAAATTTGTTGGATAGTTTTTTTTACTTCTTTTTTTATAAAAACAGCGGGTTACCAGGTCATAAACAAAGGGAGAGTGTACTCCATGGGCATTTGTTGATTTAAGCAAAAATGACCAATACGACTTTTTAAAGAAAACACTCATTTTGTAAATTATCAATCAACAACGTTATTCTTCCATTTTTTCAGCCAATTCCATCCATCGCATTTCTTTTTCTTCAATAGTATCGGTTATTTTTCCTAGCTCTTTGGATTTTTCAACTAATGCTTCGCCTTCAAAATTTTCGATGGCAAACTGTTGTTCTATTTCTTTTTTTTGTAGTTCCAATTTTTTTAGTTCACGTTCAATTTTATTGTATTCTTTTTGTTCATTAAATGATAATGAAGTGTTTTTTTGCTCTTTTTTCCAAGAATTTTTATCTTGCTTATTCAGGGGAGTATCATCCTTAATAGGCTCCTTTTTAGTTTTGGGGCTACTTTCATAAGCACGATAATCTGAATAGTTGCCAGGGAAATCTTGAATGATCCCCTTTCCTTCAAAAACAAAGAGGTGGTCGACAATTTTATCCATAAAATAACGATCGTGAGAAACTACAGCCAAGCAACCAGGGAAATCTAAAAGAAAACTTTCCAGCACATTTAGCGTAACAATATCCAAATCGTTAGTTGGTTCATCCAGTATTAAAAAGTTAGGGTTTTGGATTAAAACGGTACATAGGTACAGGCGTTTGCGTTCTCCACCGCTTAATTTTTCAACAAAATCATGTTGTTTTTTTCTGTCAAACAGAAATTGTTCCAATAATTGTCCAGCGGAAATTTGTCTTCCTTTTTTTAGGGGAATGTAATCGCCAAATTCTCGAATAACATCAATTACCTTTTGCCCTTCTTTTACTTTTATCCCTTTTTGGGTGTAATAGCCAATTTTAATAGTTTCTCCAGTAATCACTTTTCCACTGTCCGGAAGCTCGGTACCTGTAAGTAAATTTAAAAAAGAGGATTTTCCAGTACCATTTTTTCCAATAATACCAATACGCTCACCGCGTTGAAATACGTAATCAAACTTGTCAGTAATCACCAGGTCATCGTAACTTTTGGAAACTTTATGAAATTCAATAATTTTACTACCTAAGCGCTCCATATTGATCTCAAGAGTTACTTGATGGTCTGCTCGGCGTTGGTGTGCCTTTTTCTTAATTTCAAAAAAATCATCAATTCGCGATTTGGATTTGGTGGTACGTGCTTTAGGTTGGCGTCGCATCCAATCCAATTCTTTTTTATATAAGTGTTTGGCTTTGCTGAGTTCGGTAGCCTCAGCAGTCAAACGTTGTTCCTTTTTTTCTAAATAATAAGCATAATTCCCTTTATAGCTATACAATTTACCTTGATCTAGTTCAACAATTTCATTACACACATTTTCTAAAAAGTAACGATCATGTGTAATCATAAAAAGCGTAATTTTTTCTTTAGCAAAGTACTCTTCCAGCCATTCAATCATTTCCAAATCCAAATGGTTGGTGGGCTCATCTAAAAAAACCAATTCAGGCTTACTTAATAATACGTTGGCAAGAGCCAAACGTTTGCGTTGTCCCCCAGAGAGTGATTGTACTTTTAGGGATAAATTTTCTAACTTAAGTTTAGAAAGTATTTGTTTGTATTGTGTTTCAAAATCCCAGGCCTGTGCTTGATCCATTCGGTCAAAAGCGGCTTGAAAAGCTTCAGCATCTTCAGGATAGAGCATGGCTTTTTCGTACTGTTCAATAGCTTTTAGGCTGTCGTTATCTCCAGTGAAAATAGTTTCTTCAATGGTTAAAAGTGGATCCAAATTAGGTTCTTGAGGTAAAAAGGCCACTTTAATACCTTTACGATATACTACTTGACCAGTATCCGAAGGGTCACTTTTGGTAATAATATTCAGCAAAGAAGTTTTTCCAGTACCATTTTTTGCAACAAAGCCTATTTTTTGACCTTCATTGATTCCAAACGAAATATTTTCAAACAGTACACGCGCTCCAAATGCCTTGGAAACATTTTCAACAGAAACAAAATTTATCAAAATCTCTAATTTTTTGGTAAAACTAAGCGTTAATTGTTAAACTAGGAATTATTAATAGTGCGATTTTAAATTAGGAACAGTAAATTTTAATTAAAGATTTTTTTGGAGAATCCAAAAAAATCCAAACCATCAACCAATTACCTAAAAAGGTTCCAATCAATTCTTAAAGAAAACACATTTGAATAAAGCGAAGCACTTTGATCACCAATATCTGTAAGCGCATAGTCTACTGAAACTCCTTTATAATGAAAACCAACCCCAAAATTAGGTTGAAATCCTAATTCGTTGGTATTATCAAACTGTTTTACTTTTTGAAAATTTCCAACGCCTCCACGTAAAAAGATGAGTTTTTTAAAATTGGCTTCAAAACCAAAAGCAGGAGCGATGCTAAAGGAGTTATTGCTAATTACGTCATTTGTTTGTGCGAAGCGAAAATTACCATCTGCCTCAAAATCTAGCGAAACGTCTTTGGTAATAGTAAAGTTTTTATTTAGTCCAATACGTACGCTTGGTAACGTAATTTCGGTAGTTTCAGGAGCTTCTTGTTGGTTAAGAGCGTTTACTGAGCCACTATCCTGAGGGTCATCCCCTAAATCATTATCAAAAATACCATCTTCAATTTGCCATGAATTGTATGTGGTAGTCAGATCACGAATCATGATACCCCATGTCCACTTCTTATTTTTACTGATAAGTTGTAATCCAGCATCAAGTCCAAATCCCCAAGCGGTAGCAAAATCGCCGATCACCCTGCGAATAACTTTTGCATTAACGCCATAACTGAAATTTTTGTTAAAAGGTTTACGTGCGTACGAAAGCGTAAAGGCGTAGTCAGCAGTAGAAAATCTTGGTAAATTTTCAAAAGGTGTAATTTCGCCACCAGCGGTAATTAAAGCTCTGGTATCCAAAATGTCATCAACCCCAAATCGAATAATTGATAAAGCCAAAGTACTTTTGTCATCAATTGGGGTAGCAAAAGCTGCATAATCATAATTGGCAATATTAGCAAAGTAAGAGGCGTGCATTAAAGATAGTTGTTTGTCTTTAATATGTATAAGTCCCGCAGGATTCCAATATCCAGAATTAACATCATTTGTTGAGGCTATAACTGCATTTGATTTCCCAAATGCTGCAGCATCAACACCAATATTTAAAAACTCGTTAGAATATTTACGAGTTTGAGATTTAACCGGTAATAACATACCAATTAATAATATTAAAAAAAATATGTTTCTCAAAAGCTGATTTTTTGCAAAGATGTTACATTTTTGTAATATATTAAACTTTATTTACAATTCCTTATTGTATTAGAAATGTAATACGCTGGTAAATACCCTTCAATTATATGTCGTTAAAAAAACAGATTCCTAATATCATCACCTTATTAAATTTATTTTCAGGTTGCCTTGCGGTGTACTTTGCTTGTGTAAATAGATTGCCATTAGCGGCCTTATTTACTGCGTTGGGTATTTTTTTTGATTTTTTTGATGGTTTTTTTGCACGTTTATTTAATGCAAACAGTGCGTTGGGTTTGCAGTTAGATTCATTGGCAGACATGGTGACTAGTGGCGTGGTGCCTGGTATGTTTATGTTTCAGTTAATGTTACAATCTAAAGAAATAAATGATTCCTTTCCTATAGAAACAATTGGTTGGAATGTTATTGAGTGGGTGCCTTTTTTAGGTTTTTTAATCACCTTAGCTTCTTGCTATCGATTAGCTAATTTCAATATTGATTCGCGACAAACAAGTTCTTTTATTGGCTTGCCAACACCAGCTAATACTTTACTAATTATTAGTATCAGTTTAATCAATGTGTATCAATCTATTCCAGTAGTGCAAACTTTACTAGGAAATATATGGATATTATTTGCTGTTACACTGCTAAGTTGTTATTTGCTTAACGCAGAAGTGAGGCTTTTTGCGTTGAAGTTTAAAACATATACTTTTAAAGAAAATTGGGTGCGTTATTTATTATTATTGTCATCAGTGTTACTGATTATTATTTTTAGATACCTTGGAATAACATTGACTATTCTAATGTATATCCTATTATCACTCGTTTTTAAAACTGAAGACGCTGTTGGTAAATAACATCTATTGCGTTGATATTAAGTGTGATTATCATTTAAGCTGAGCTATTATCAAAATCTAACAGAAAAAAAATAAAAAAAACACAATTTTTTTGATCTCAAAATTTGCTAAAAGGTAAATAAGTTTTATATTTGCACCCGTGTTAAAAACACTGGTCTATGGTGTAACTGGCAACACGTCTGTTTTTGGTACAGAAGAGTCTAGGTTCGAGCCCTAGTAGACCAACAAAGGAGCTTTCAAATAATTGAAAGCTCCTTTTTAGTTTGTGTTTAATGAGGTTGTTTGTGCTACTTTTTAGAGTAAGTTTTAAATCATGTGTTATTTACGCTTTTAGTTTGTAAGTAAGAATTGGAATTTGAGTGTGATTTATCAAATCCTCGCTAATGCTACCATTAATAAAATGAGATAGCCCTTTACGTTCGTGTACATCAACACAAATTAAATCAGCTTTAATGTCATTACTAAAATTTAGTACGCCTCTTTCTACAGAAGTGTCGTTATAAATATGCAAACTGTCTTTTTTAAATGTAGACTTGGTTAAAAAGGCTTTCATTTCTTCTTCAATAGCATGTGTGGTTTTAAAATTTCTGGGAGTGTTTACGTATAATAAATGTATTTGAGCATTTATTTCTTCTGCAAAATTATGTAATGCATTAAGAGTGGGTATTTCTTCATTTTTAAAATTGCAGGCAAATACAATATTTTTTACGGTACTAATGTCAGTAGGTTCTTTGACCACCAAAACAGGAGTGCTTGATGTTCTCACAATTTTTTCAGTATTTGAGCCTACAAATAAATCAGAAAAAGCTTCTTTGCCATGTGAGCCAACAATAATGAAATCGATTTCGTTATTATTACAACTTTTTAAAATTCCCTGAGGGATGGGTTGGGTATTGACATCTTCATGGGTTTTAAGGCCTTTAAGTAATGGTGAGTCAATAAGTTGCTTAAATTTAGAGTGAATGCTTTTCATAAATAAAATAGCCTCGGGGAAGTTGCCATTGGAGCCTACAATGGGATCGTCAATATGTGAAGGAAGTTCCAGTAAATGAAGTAAATGAATAGTGCTATCGTTTTTTCTGGCAAGTTGCGCAGCAACAGATAATGCATTATGTGCATTTGGTGAAAAATCAGTGGGTACTAAAATATTTTTCATAACTGTTTGATTTTTAATTAAATGTATTCAACAATTTAAGAAAAATTAATCAAATTTTCAAGCTTTTTATTTATTGAATATAATTAGCTATATTTGCACTGTTGAAAATGAAATAACAAGGGTGAGGGGACGGAAAGTCCCCTCTTTTTATACTAAAAAATGTTCAAACAAAAAGTAAAGAGCTTGCTAGACGACGCTTTAGCTGATAAACCAGAATTGTTTCTAATTAGTTTTCAAATTACTGGAGCTAATATTATTCAGGTAATACTTGATGGGGATAATGGAATTAATGTTGAAGATTGTATTGATGTAAGCAGAGCTATTGAACATAATTTAGATCGTGATGAAGAAGATTTTTCTCTTCAAGTGATGTCAGCAGGAGTTACAGAAGGTTTGGTTCATATAAGGCAATACGCTAAAAATGTGGGTAGAACTTTAAAAGTGACAACAGAAAAAGAAGAAATAGAAGGTGAACTTATAGCTACAACAGCAGATGATTTTACACTTCAATGGAAAGCCAGAGAGCCAAAACCAGTAGGTAAAGGTAAAGTAACAGTTCAAAAAACGCAGGTTATTCCTTTCGGAGAAGTGAAAAAAGCACATGTAGTCATAAAATTTAATTAATACTGAGTATGGAAAACATTGCGCTAATAGACTCGTTTTCGGAGTTTAAGGACGATAAGTCTATCGACCGAGTAACGTTAATGTCAATTCTGGAGGAAACTTTTAGAAGCGCCCTTAAGAAGAAATATGGGTCCGACGATAATTTTGATATCATTGTAAACCCAGATAAAGGTGATTTGGAAATTTGGCGTAACCGTATTGTAGTTGATGATGGAGAGGTTGAAGATGAAAATCAGGAGATTTCAATTTCTGAAGCACGTAAAATTGAACCAGACTTTGAAGTAGGTGAGGATGTTTCCGAAGAGGTGAAGCTGTTGGATTTAGGACGTCGTTCAATTTTGGCGTTACGTCAAAATTTGATTGCTAAAATTCATGAACATGATAATACCAATCTTTACAAGCAATTTAAAGAGTTGGAAGGCGAAATGTATACGGCGGAAGTTCATCATATTCGTCATAGAGCGGTAATCTTATTAGATGATGATGGGAATGAAGTAATTTTACCCAAAGAAAAACAAATACCATCGGATTTTTTCCGCAAAGGTGAAAATGTAAGGGGAGTAATTGAAAAAGTAGAGCTTAAAGGAAACAAGCCATCAATTATCATGTCAAGAACGGCACCTGCATTTTTAGAAAAATTATTTGAATCGGAAATACCAGAAGTTTTTGATGGATTGATAACTATTAAAAACGTAGTGCGTGCGCCAGGCGAAAAAGCAAAAGTAGCCGTAGATACTTACGATGATCGTATTGATCCCGTTGGGGCGTGTGTTGGTGTCAAAGGGTCACGTATTCATGGCATTGTTCGGGAATTAGGAAACGAAAATATTGATGTGATTAACTATACAAATAACGTACAGTTGTATATCACAAGAGCATTGAGTCCGGCAAAAGTGACTTCAGTTAAAATTAACGAAGAAGGAAAACGAGCTGAGGTAATGCTTAAGCCCGAAGAGGTGTCCAGAGCAATAGGACGTGGAGGGCATAATATCCGTTTGGCAGGAATGCTTACGGGTTATGAAATAGATGTGTTTAGAGAAGGTGTTGAAGAAGATGTAGAATTAACTGAATTCTCAGATGAAATAGATGCATGGATTATTGAAGAATTTTCAAAAATAGGTTTGGATACTGCTAAAAGTGTTCTGGAACAGGATGTGGCTGATCTTGTAAAAAGAACAGATTTAGAAGAAGAAACCGTAAATGAGGTAATGCGTATTTTAAAGTCGGAATTTGACGATTAAATAACAAAAAATACCTTATAATAGTAGTACATTAGATACAGAATAGAATAGGCATTTATGGCTGGAGTTAACAACATGAGATTAAACAAGGTTTTGCGCGAATTTAATATTTCGTTAGACAGGGCTGTGGACTTTTTAAGTACAAAAGGTCACGAAATTGAAGCGCGACCTACTACCAAAATTTCTGCGGAAATTTATCAGTTACTTACTGATGAATTTCAGGGGGATAAATCAAAAAAGGTGGCCTCTAAGGAAAAGGGAGAGGAAAAGCGTAAGGAAAAAGAGGCAATCCGTATTCAAATTGAAACGGAGCAGGAGGAAAGGCGTAAAAAAGCGCAATCCAACGAGGTTGTTAAAGCTAAAGCGAAACTTGATGGACCTAAGCAAGTAGGTAAAATTGAGTTAAATAAGCCGAAACAGGAAGTGCCAGCAAACACAAGTTCAAAGCCCGAACCTGTTGCGCCAAAAGAAGAGGCAGCTCCTGTTGTAAAAAAAGAAGAGGTGCCAGCTACTCCTCCAAAAGAGCCTGCAAAAAAAGCACCAGATACTCCTGAGGTTGTTTCGAATCGACCTAAAAAACAAGGGATAAAAATAACAGGACAGGCACCAATAGCTAATGAAAAGTCATCAAAGCCAAAGGTAAATAAAATTGATGAGGTTAAAGCAAAAGCAGCGCCTGTTGCTAAACAAACTCCACCAGCAGCAAAAGCACCTAAGCACGCTGAGGTGGGTGATGCTCCGTCAGAAAAGGTAAAAACACAGTATAAAAAACTTGATGGGCCTAACTTTACTGGTCAAAAAATTGATTTATCTCAATTTAAAAAGCCTGAAAAGAAGAAGGATGATAAAAATGCATCAAATGATGCTAACAAGCGTAAACGTAAACGGATAAGTAAAGGTCCAAACCAAAACCAAGGTGGCGGTGGAAACCGAGGAAATAACAGAGGTAAATTTCAACCCCGAGGGAAACGTGCTCCAATTGTAAAAGCAGAGCCTACCGAGGAAGAAGTGCAAAAACAAGTGCGTGAAACTCTTGAAAAACTTCAGGGGAAATCAGGTAAAGGTAAAGGTGCCAAATATCGTAGAGATAAGCGTGACCAACACCGTCAAAAAACTGAAGAAGATCAGGCGGCTCAAGCAGCTGAAAGTAAAGTAATTAAGGTTACTGAGTTTGTTACTGCAAGTGAGGTGGCTACCATGATGGATGTGAGTGTTACTCAAATTATTTCGGCCTGTATGTCCCTTGGTATGATGGTTACGATGAATCAGCGTTTAGATGCAGAAACTTTAACTATTGTTGCGGATGAATTTGGATATACAGTTGACTTTGTAACAGCTGATATTGAGCAAGCAATTGAAGAGGTTGTAGATGCACCTGAAGATTTAACGGAAAGAGCGCCAATAGTTACAGTGATGGGACATGTGGATCACGGTAAAACATCGCTTTTGGATTACATCCGAAAGGAAAATGTAATTGCAGGTGAAAGTGGAGGTATTACCCAACACATTGGAGCCTATGGCGTGCAATTAGAAAGTGGTCAAAAAATAGCCTTTTTAGATACTCCTGGTCACGAAGCCTTTACGGCAATGCGTGCACGTGGAGCGCAAGTTACGGATATTGCAATTATTGTGATTGCGGCGGATGATGATATCATGCCACAAACCAAGGAAGCGATTAGCCACGCACAAGCGGCTGGTGTTCCAATTATTTTTGCAATTAATAAGGTAGATAAGGAAACTGCAAATCCAGATAATATTAAAACAAAGCTAGCAGCCATGAATTTATTGGTTGAAGAATGGGGAGGTAAAATACAGTCTCATGATATTTCAGCTAAAACAGGTTTAGGTGTTAATGAATTGTTAGAAAAAGTATTACTTGAAGCTGAATTATTAGAGTTGAAAGCTAATCCTGATAGGACAGCTACGGGTACCGTTGTAGAGGCCTTTTTGGATAAAGGACGCGGATATGTATCTACAGTATTAGTACAGTCGGGAACGTTAAAAGTTGGAGATTATATCCTGGCAGGTAAAAATAGCGGTAAAGTTAAGGCAATGCAGGATGAACGCGGCAATCGTGTAGAGCAAGCAGGTCCTTCAACCCCAGTATCTGTGTTAGGATTAGATGGTGCACCGCAAGCAGGTGACAAGTTTAATGTAATGGATGATGAAAGAGAAGCAAAAGATATAGCATCCAAAAGAGCGCAATTACACCGTGAACAATCTGTACGTACACAACGTCATATTACACTAGATGAAATCGGACGTCGTATAGCATTAGGGGACTTTAAGGAGCTTAATATTATTCTTAAAGGTGATGTTGATGGATCTGTTGAGGCATTAACTGATTCGTTCCAAAAATTATCTACTGATGAAATTCATGTAAATATCATACATAAAGCGGTTGGAGCAATTACGGAAAGTGATGTATTACTAGCTTCAGCATCTGATGCCATTATTATTGGATTTAATGTGAGGCCTGCTGGTAATGCCAGGATGGTAGCAGATAAGGAAGAAATTGATATCAGAATGTACTCAATCATTTATGATGCAATCAATGACTTGAAAGATGCTATGGAAGGAATGCTTTCGCCAGAAATGAAGGAAGAAATTACGGGAACTGCAGAAATCCGCCAGACATTTAAGATTTCAAAAATTGGAACTATTGCTGGTTGTATGGTGCTTACAGGTAAAATCTTTAGAAATAATCAAATCCGCTTAATACGAGAAAGTGTAGTGATCTACACTGGAGAGTTGGCTGCTTTGAAACGTTTTAAAGATGATGTTAAAGAAGTTGCAAAAGGATATGATTGTGGTATGCAAATTAAAAACTATAATGATATTAAAGAAGGTGATATTATCGAAGCCTTCCAAGAGGTAGCAGTAAAAAAGAAGTTGAAGTAGTAAATTACTTACTTTATATTAAATAGCAAAAAAGCCGAAACTATATATTCATAGTTTCGGCTTTTTTTTATTAGCACAAGGAAGAAGCTTCTTTAATTATATCATTTCCTGTTTGAATTTACTTTAAAGAAAAATGATGGGTTTAGGAATTATACAAATCAGAAAAAATAAGCATAACATGTGTTACGGTTCTTTTTATGCTGATGTAGAATTTCTGAAGGCGCGTTTTAATTCGGTGAATCCATATAAGTAATAGTATTCATTATAGGCTTAGTAAAATAGTACCAACAAAACTAGTTACTTTAATCAATAGCCGCTACAATAAAACAACAAAAAGCTAGGTGTTTGAAAACTATATCTTTTTTCTTAAACGGGCCACTGGCATGTCCAACTGTTCTCGGTATTTGGCAACGGTTCTTCGTGCAATAGGATACCCTTTTTCTTTCAAAATCGCGGCTAATTTTTCGTCTGTTAAAGGTTTTCTTTTGTCTTCGTTTTCTATTGTAATTTCTAGAATTTTTTTGATTTCTCTTGTGGAAACTTCTTCTCCTTGATCGTTAGTCATGGACTCAGAAAAGAATTCTTTAATCAATTTTGTGCCATAAGGTGTGTCAACATATTTACTGTTTGCAACGCGCGAAATAGTACTGACATCCATTTCAATTTCATCGGCAATATCTTTTAAAATCATAGGTTTCAAATGACGTTCATCGCCAGATAAAAAATAATCTTTTTGATAGTGCATAATGGCACTCATGGTAATCATAAGTGTTTGTTGACGCTGTTTTACTGCTTCAATAAACCATTTTGCGGCATCTAACTTTTGCTTTATAAACTGAACAGCATCTTTTTGTGATTTTGTTTTCTTTTTAGTTTCCTTATACCCACGAAGCATATCATTATACGCACCAGAAACATGAAGTTCAGGAGCATTTCTTCCGTTTAAACTAAGTTCTAATTCACCTTCAACAATTCGAATGGTGAAATCAGGTACTACATGCTCCACAATTCTGGTGTTCCCAGCAAAACTACCGCCTGGTTTGGGGTTTAGATGCTCAATTTCTTCAATAGCATCCTTAAGTTGTTCTTCGGAAACGCTGTATTTTGAAAGTAACTTTTTATAATGTTTTTTGGTAAAATGCTCAAAAGAATGTTCAATAATCCGCTGCGCTAAAACCATAGTTGGATTCAACCCTTTACGCTGCAACTGAATGTGTAAACACTCCTGTAAATTTCGGGCACCCACTCCTGCAGGATCTAGTTGGTGGACTAGCATTAATACTTTTTCAACCTGAGTTTTATCGGTGTAGATGTTTTGCGTAAATGCTAAATCATCAGCAATATCATCTAATGAACGACGGATATAGCCACTTTCATCTATACTGCCAATTAAAAATACGGCAATTTGATAGTCATTTTCGCTTAAGCGGTACGTATTTAGTTGTGACTTTAAATGCTGATTAAACGAGGTGCCACTTGCATACGGTACAGATTTGTCATCATCATCAGCGCTATAATTATTGGCTTGTAAACGGTAATTCGGAATTTCATCATCACTTAAATACTCGTCGATATTAATTTCAATATCATTGGTATCATCATTAGCATATTCCTCCTCTTGATTTTCATTTGAAAATTCATCGTCAGGATTTTCAGTTTTTTCTTTACCAGTGTCTAGTGCTGGATTCTCTTCAATTTCTTGTTTTAAGCGTTGTTCAAAAGCTTGTGTGGGTAATTGTATCAGTTTCATTAACTGAATTTGTTGTGGCGAAAGCTTTTGTGATAATTTTAAATTGAACTGTTGCTTTAACATTTAAATTGATTTCTTACTAATAATTTATATATGTTTTAAAGATAATTTTTTATTTACTTATAAAAAATAGCGACCTTGCTTTTTTAATAATTAGTTTTAAATTTATGAATAAATACTATTTAATTTCTGCATATTGTGAAGTAACTCATCCACTGAATTACTAATTATGATATTATTTCGGCTTTTAAAAACTTTTTGTCAACCATAGTATTCATTAAACTAATCAATGAGTCGTAAAAGTCATTACTGTTTAATATACCAATCGGTTTGTTATGAAGACCAAGAGACGCCCAAGTGAGCATTTCAAATAATTCTTCCATAGTTCCAAAACCACCAGGCAACGTAATTATACCATCGGACAAGGTAGCCATTTTGGCTTTTCTTTCGTGCATGTTATCAACTAAAATAAGCTGATTAAGGTGTTGGTGAGCAATTTCTTTTGATTTTAGAAAATAGGGTAGTACTCCAGTTACGTTACCTTTTTGAGATAATGCTCCATCGGCAACTGCACCCATAAGGCCAATATTTGCACCTCCGTAAACTAGACCAATTCCTTTTAATGCTAAAGTTTGACCCAGCAAACTAGCTTGCTCCATAAAAATAGTGTCTGAGCCTTCACTTGAGCCACAAAAAACAGCGATTTTTTTCATTTACTTCAATAGGATAAGTGCTAAATTAAAATTCTGCATTCATTGGTGTTCTCGGATAAGGAATTACATCACGTACATTAGTCATTCCAGTTACAAAAAGAACCAAACGTTCAAACCCTAACCCAAAACCACTGTGGGTACAGCTACCATAGCGTCGGGTATCTAAATACCAGTACAACTCTTCTTGACTTACACCCAGTTCATCCATTTTTTCTTTCAAAACATCTAGGCGTTCTTCTCGCTGCGAACCGCCAACAATTTCACCAATGCCTGGGAAAAGAATATCCATAGCTCTTACGGTATTCCCATCTTCATTCAAACGCATATAAAACGCTTTAATTTTTGCAGGATAATTAAATAAGATGACTGGGCATTTAAAGTGTTTTTCAACCAAATAGCGTTCATGTTCACTTTGTAAATCAACCCCCCATTCATTTACAGGGAACTTGAACTTTTTCTTTTTATTTGGTTTGGAATCTTTAAGTATTTCTATAGCCTCACTATAACTTACTCGTTTAAAATTATTGTTTAAAATAAATTTAAGCTTTTCGCGAAGGGGCATTTCACTTCGTTGTTCCAAAGGTTTTTGTTTTTCTTCATCCAGTAAACGTTTTTCCAGAAAAGCTAAATCATCACCGCAGTTGTCCAACACGTATTTAATTACATACTTTATGAATTCTTCGGCAACATCCATATTTTGATCTAAATTACAGAATGCCATTTCGGGTTCAATCATCCAAAATTCAGCCAAATGCCTGGAAGTATTTGAATTTTCGGCTCTAAACGTAGGTCCAAATGTGTAAATATTACCAAGTCCCATAGCGTAGGTTTCCCCTTCTAACTGACCGGAAACCGTAAGGTTGGTTTCTTTGCCAAAAAAATCCTTTTTGTAATCTGTAGCTCCATCTTCGCCAACAGGCAAATCGTCCAAATTTAAATGGGTTACTTTAAAAGTTTCTCCAGCACCCTCAGCATCACTAGATGTAATTATTGGAGTGTGTACGTAAAAAAAGTCACGTTCCTGAAAATATTGATGTACCGCAAATGAAAGTTTGGATCGTACACGCATAATGGCACCAAAAGTATTGGTACGAATGCGTAAATGCGCTTGTTCCCGTAAAAGTTCCAGACTATGTTTTTTAGGAGATAGTATGGTTGTTTTTACCTCTTCGGGGTTGGCGTCACCTTCAATATCTATAGTGGTGGCAATTAATTCAACACGTTGCCCTCTGCCTTCACTCTCTTTAAGTACTCCTTTTATTGTTAGTGATGCGCCAGTGTGAATTCGGTTGCTAATTTCAGTATCAATTGTGTTATCTTCAATAACACATTGTAAATTATTTAGTGTTGAACCATCATTAAGAGCAATAAAGCGATTATTTCTGAATGAACGAACCCATCCGTTTACGCATATTTCTTGCAAAAGTTTTTCTTCTTTTAAAACAGCTGTTATTTTTAAATGCTTCATAATTAATTTGCTAGTAATCTAAAAAAGAGTATTTCCAAATTTGAATTACCAATTGGAATATTTAAATAAAAATACATAGATTACCTGAGGTAACCTTAAGTAAATAATGAATTATATAAGTATAGGTGTGCAATATTTATAATATAATGCCTAATTTTTTTTAGTTATCGTATGGCATTATTAGTTGCGTAAACTTAGTTACAAGTTGCTATTTAAAGCTTATAATTAATCGCTAAAAAAAATACAATGTCATGTTAAATTTTAGTATTAGTTTTTTTGCTATTTAAACCCAAAAGTAATGCTGGTAATAATACTAAATTACAAAGCATTGCAAATAGTAAGGTAGCTGAAATGAGTCCGCCTAAAGCCTTTGTGCCACCAAAACTCGAAATTAAAAATACGGCAAAGCCGAAAAATAAAACGGTAGAGGTGTAAAACATACTTACGCCAGTTTCGCGTATGGCGGAAAAGGTAGCTGCAGTTGCATTTCGGTTTGAAGTGAGTAATTCCTGTCGGTATTTGGCTAAAAAGTGAATCGTATCGTCCACTGAAATACCAAATGCAATACTAAAAACTAATATAGTTGACGGTTTTATGGGTACTCCAAAATAACCCATAAGTCCACCCGTAATGAGTAATGGTAATAAGTTTGGGATAAGTGAGATTAAAATCATACGAACGGATCCAAACATGTAGCCCATAATTAAAATAATTAGTACAATAGCTATTAAAAGCGATTGTACTAAATTATTTACCAAATAACCAGTTCCTTTTTGAAAAATGAGTGCCCTGCCAGTAAAAGATACGTTGTAATGATCCTTTGGGAAAATTTTTTCAATTACAGGGTGCAAGGTAGCTTCAATTTCTTCCATCTTTTCGGTGCCTACGTCCTTCATGTAAGTAGAAACACGCGCATATTGACCAGTTGAATCAACATAGGAGGAAAGCATACTCTTGTTTTCTTCAAGCGATTTAGCGTAGGGGAGCATAAAATTTCGTTCTTGCCTTGTCGGTAAAGAGTAAAACTTGGGGTCGCCGTTGTAAAAAGCTTGTTTTGCAAATTTTACAATATTAACAACGGATTTAGTAGGTGATAATTCTGGGAATTTTTCAATTTCAGTATTTAGTTTTTCAATACGTTTTAGTGTACTTAATTTAAGTACGCCCTTAGGTTTTTTTGTGTTGATAAGAATTTCTAGTGGCATAATTCCATCAAATTCATTTTCAAAAAATTTGATATCATGAAAAAATTGAAGCTCTTGAGACATTTCCTCCAACAAACTGCCTGAAACTTTGATTTTATTCATGCCCACAATGCTTAATATGAGTATGACGAGTGTAGTGAGATAGACATACTTTCTTTTGTAAGTGACAATGTTTACCATCCAATTGACAAAACCATCTACCCAGCGTTTTTCCAAGTGTTTTAAATGGCGGTCATTTGGCAACGACATAATACTATATAATAATGGAATTACTAAAATGCATAAAATGAATAGCCCCAATATGCAAATAGAGGATACCATTCCAAATTGAACCAGTAACTCGCTAGAGGTTAATATGAATGTAGCAAAACCAGCGGCTGTAGTAACATTAGTCATTAAAGTGGCATAGCCCACTTTACTAATCATTTGAATTAAAGCTTCGTTTTTATTGACCTCTTTTTTAATTTCTTGTTGGTATTTATTAATTAAAAAATACAATTTGGAATTCCAATGACAATGACTAAAGGAGGAATAATAGCGGTTAACACGGTAATTTGAAAGTGAAATAGCCCAATAAAACCAAAAGCCCAAATTACACCAATAACTACAGTAATAACGGAAATTAAAGTGGCTCTTGCGGATCTAAAAAAGAAAAAGAAGAGTAGGGAGGTGACTAGTAATGCGGCTCCCAAGAATAGCTTCATTTCTTCAAAAATATTCTGAGAATTCATGGTACGTATGTAGGGCATACCAGAAATTTTCAAATCAATATTATTATCTTTTTCAAATTGCTCTAATACAGGATTAAGTTTTTTTAGTATAAAATCTCTTCGTGTTCTGGTATTTACAATATCTTGTTTGATGTATAGCGCAGATTGTATGGTTTTTTTTTGAGCTGCTGTAAATTAAACCTTCGTAAAAAGGCAGCTCATTAAAAAGTTTTTGTCTGTATTTGGCAATGTCGGCTTCGGTAAAAACCTTAGTATTTGAAACGGGCGTTAATGTAAATGATTTGGGATCTTCCGTTTTTGTAAGTTCTTTAATTTCCGAAAAGGAAACAACAAAATCAACTTCATCATACGTTTGTAGTTTTTCGTTAAGTTTTACCCAGCTATTGAATTTATTTTTTTCAAAAATGGTGGAATCTTTCACTGCCATTACAATAACCACACCTTCTTCGCCAAATTTTTCAAAGAATTTATTGTATTCAATATTTACTGGATGGTCATCGGGTAATAAATTTGTTTCGGTAAACGAAAATTGAATATTTCCCCATTGACTTATTAATCCAATAGTGGCAAAAATAATGATGAGTGCCACAATAATTCGGTTATTTAAAATGGCTTTAGCAAGACCATTCCAAAAATAATTTATGTTTTTTTTTAAAGCACTCATTTAATTTTTTTGGGGTATTTAAAATAATATAAAAAAGCAACGGATTAGTCCGTTGCTTTTTTGATAATGATTACGGGGAATTAAACCGTCATTATTTCTTTTTCCTTTAAGGAAAGTAAATCGTCAATTTTACTGATATGACTATTAGTAAGCTCCTGAACATCTACTTCAGCATTTTTAGCAACATCTTCGGAGAGGCCGTCTTTTTCCAATTTTTTTATTTCGTTGTTCGCACTTTTTCGATCATTTCGAACGCCGACTTTAGCATCTTCCGCTTCCGCTTTTGCTTGCTTTACTAATTCGCGCCTTCTTTCTTCCGTAAGGGGAGGAACGCTAATGATAACACTTTCGCCATTATTCATGGGGTTAAATCCCAAATTAGCCATCATGATTCCTTTTTCAATTTCTTGAATCATTGATTTTTCATAAGGCTGAATGGTGATAGTTCGCGCATCAGGCGTATTTACGTTTCCTACTTGTGATAAAGGGGTTTGCGATCCGTAATAATCTACAGTTACACTACCTAGCATGGCAGGGGATGCCTTTCCGGCTCTAATATTTGAAAACTGTTTTTCCAAATGCTTTAATGCATTGCCCATGGATTCTTTGGTACTGTCTAATATAAAATTTATTTCTTCAGTCATTTTACAATCAGATTATTATATGTTTTATTTGTGATTGAGTTGAATAAGTCAAATCACAAATGTCATTTGTTTTTACGATTATACGTTTACTGTAGTTCCAACATTTTCTCCAGAAATTAATTTTAATAAATTTCCTTTTGTATTCATGTCAAATACAATAATTGGCAATTCATTTTCCTGACTTAAAGTAAAAGCAGTGGTATCCATTACTTTCAGTCCTTTTTTTAGCACCTCTTCAAAACTAATAGTATCATATTTGGTAGCTGATTTATCTTTTTCAGGATCAGCGGTATAAATACCATCTACACGGGTGCCTTTTAGTATGACATCAGCTTTAATTTCAATAGCGCGTAAAACGGCAGCTGAATCTGTTGTAAAGTAAGGATTACCTGTGCCTCCACCAAAAATTACTACACGTCCTTTTTCAAGGTGACGCATGGCTCTTCGTCTTATAAAAGGTTCGGCTACTTCATTTATTTCAATAGCTGATTGTAGACGGGTATCAACGCCTTCGTCTTCCAAAGCACCTTGTAAAGCAAGCCCATTAATAACGGTAGCAAGCATTCCCATATGATCACCTTGTACGCGATCCATGCCTTTGCTAGCACCAGCAACACCTCTAAAAATATTACCACCACCAATTACTATGGCAACTTGAACACCTTTATCAGTAATTTCTTTGACTTGTTTAGCGTATTCTGCCAATCGGGCGGGATCAATACCGTATTGTAAATTTCCCATTAGCGCTTCACCCGAAAGTTTTAGTAGTATTCTTTTATATTTCATGCTGTATTTTAGAAAGGTTGTACAAATATAAACATATTCTCTATTTGATATGGGTGAATTTTTGGGTCTAATTTTTAATTTTTTGGAAAGCCTTTTTGGGTCCAATATCGTTAGAGTGTTTTTTTGTGTTTTGTGTTTATTTAGTGCTTTGTTAAATATTATATTTGCTTCTTTATTTAAGGTATATCATTGATAAGTCGGATACATTAAATTGGCCTACACAAAAATGTATTTTTGTTAAGTGCAAAAGTTTTACCTTAATAGGGAGACAGTTTTGATAAAATGAAATTTTAAGTTTAATTTTCTATAAAAAAGACAAAAAAGAGTTTAATGAGATCATTTGTAAAGAAAAGTGTATTAGCAATTTGGGGATCTTTTTTTGTTTTCAACTTTAGTTATGCCAATACTGAAGATGGAAAAAAGAAAAAAACAGAAAGTAAAACAAAAGCAAGTGTAAGTTTATTAATTGTTGGAGGCTCTCCAATTACTAATGATTTTACTAAAGGAGGTTTTAAGATCACTTCATATTTAGGGGTGCCGCCTTTTAAAGGAACATGGGAGGTAATAGATGATTTGACTGATGAGTTTAATTACACGGGTAAGAATGCTGAGTTTTATAAAAAATGGAATGATACTTATTTTAATGAATGGTTGGGTCCTGGTTTAACAGAATGGAATCCTCAAAATACGAATGTTATAGGAGGTAATTTGGAGCTAAAGGCTTCAAGAAAAACAGATACAGATAAAGTGTATTGCGGAGTAATTTCTTCTAAAAAGCAAATTAAATACCCTATTTATTCAGAAGTAAAAGCTAAAGTTGCGAATCAAGTATTGTCTTCTAATTTTTGGTTTTTAAGTCCTGATGATAAAAGAGAAATTGATGTATTAGAGATTTATGGTAGTGATAGAGAGGATCATAAATGGTTTGCCGCTCGACCTTCGACTAATTATCATGTTTTTGTAAGAGATAATGGAAATCATATTCTTGAAGATTTGAATGATCAAAACCATCATACGTTACCAAATGATGAGCCTTATCGCGAAGGTTGGCATCGTTTTGGAGCTCATTGGATAGATCCTTTTACCGTCGATTTTTATTATGATGGAAAAGTGGTACGAAAATTGAGAAAGGAAAAAGTAAATGACCCTGAGGGTTTAGGAATGGATAGAGATTCATTTTTGATTATAGATCTCGAAGACCATGATTGGCGATCAAATCAAGGTTTTTTTCCAACGGATGAGGAGTTAAGCAATCCTGCTAAAAATAAATATTTAGTAGATTATGTTAGAACTTACAGACCAACTCGTAGTTTTAGATCACAAGGCGGTTTGATTCAAAATGGTTCTTTTGATGAACCCGATTTAAACCAATGGTATTGGAATAAAAAAGTGAAAATAAGTGCTGATTTGAATGATAATGGAGGTGAAGTTTTTTCAGTCAATTTAGCTGGCACAGGGGCTAAAATTATTCAAGAAGTTGAAGTTGAAAAAAATACATTATATAAACTTTCATACAAGGTAAAAGGAGCAGGAGGAAAAGCTTTAGTTGGGGTTTATACTATTGATGAAGAAAAGGTAGAATCTAACGAAGGGTGGACGTATGAAACCCTTTCGTTTAATTCTGAGAATAATAAAGTAATTTACGTTACAGCTGAAAATATAAGTAAAACAAATATTTTAATTGATTCATTTAAACTAAAAAAAATCAAATAATTATTCTTTTAGTAAATTTTTGAAAATTAAAGTAATTTTTGAATGGAGTTAAAGGTAATTATTCAGCAATGTAAAGTGAGTTATGGGCTCTATTCGTAATTCGTATAGAGTGGTTTAAACATATAAATTATGAATAAAAAAGTATTATCAATTTTTGGATGTTTGTCTTTATTAACAAGTTGCGTGTTGGCGCAGGTCAACAAGTCCAAGGGTAAAGATATTGGAAAAACCTATGAAACAACCCGAAGTGGAGCTGCGTCGCCTATAACAGGGGCCTATAAAAATGGAAATTGCGTATTGCCCAACTCGGTAGGGAATCCTCCAGTGACTTTGGATTGGGAAGTTGTGCCCACGCATTCGGATGAATTTAATTATTCAGGTAAGGGGGCGCAATTTAAAAAAAAATGGAAAGATACTTACTTTAATGCATGGACAGGTCCTGGATTAACCTACTGGGAGGCAAAAAATACGAATGTAAAAAATGGAAATTTAAAGGTAATGGCTTCCCGAAAGTCAGGAACCAATAAAGTAAATTGTGGTGTAATTACTTCCAAAAAACAAATAAAATATCCTATTTATTCTGAGGTTAGAGCTAAAGTGGCTAATCATGTACTTTCATCTAATTTTTGGTTTCTAAGTCCCGATGATAAAAGGGAAATTGATGTATTAGAAATTTATGGTAGTGATCGAGACGATCATAGATGGTTTGCCGCTAGACCATCAACAAATTACCATGTATTTGTACGCGAGGAAGAAGGAAACGCGATTATTGAGGATTTGAATAAACAACACCACCATACGCTTCCTAATGAAAAACCGTGGCGCGAAGATTGGCACCGATTTGGAGCATATTGGAAAGATCCTTTTACGATTGATTTTTATTACGATGGGAAAATCGTTCATGAGTTGCGTAAAGAAGGGATAAATGACCCAGAAGGCTTAGGTATGGATCGTGATTCATACATGATAATTGATTTAGAGGATCATGATTGGAGATCAAATGCAGGTAATGTTGCAACTGATCGTGAATTGGCAGATTCATCCAGAGATTATTTGGTGGACTACGTAAGAACGTATAGGCCTATTGCAGCACAAGAAGATTCGGGCTTACTTAAAAATGGTTCGTTTAACGATCCCACATTAACGAATTGGTACTGGACCAAAGGTGCTACTATTAGTGCAAATATTGAAGAAAATGAAGGAGATGTCTACGCATTAAAATTAGAAAATGAAGCCACGGTAATACAAAAAATTAGTGTGACACCAAGTAAAACTTATGAGTTAAGTTGGAAAATTGGAGGAGAAAATGGCGCTGGTGTTATGGTTGAAATTTATAACTATCCAATAGGGAAAAAAGTGGTTTCAAACGGAGAAATGACCTATAGTAAACTAAAGTTTCATAGCGGGAAAAAAGAATTCATTTACGTTATTGTAAAAGGGATAAACAATTCAGGTGTAATAGTTGATGATTTTGAACTAATTGAAAAATAAATTAACAGTATAAATTATTAATATAAATAATTATAAATCAATAATAACCGTCTATTTTGTAGGCGGTTTTTTTGTGTCGTTTTTCTGGTAAATCAATCGATTCAACCGCTATTTTGATAAATGTGATATCCAAATGTGGGATTATACTCTTTTTAACAATATTTAACAGTTATTTCGCAATTTTAAGGTGTTTTCACATGTTATTTAAAGCATAATTTTATAGAATTCAGCAATGAGATTGTTTATTACATTTTTAATAACCTTATTTACAGGACTTACGGGATTCGCTCAATTATATGACGATTTTTATGGCGCAGGTCACAACAAAGGGATCATTATTTCAAGCTCAGGAAATGACGAAGCATCTCCTGAAAATGATGCTGAAAATACCGTGTCAGGTATTTTGGATAAGCTAACATTAAAAGAATCAGCTCGGTTTTTGGCACAAGCATCACTTGGTATTGTTTATGAAGATGTTTTGGCTGTGCAAGAAAAAACACCAGAAGAATGGATTGACGATCAAATTAAAATTCCATACATCACCATGTCGGAACGCTATGTCGATATCGCTAATGACGTTGATGAATTGCAAGAGGATAAGCGTTTTTTTGGAAATATAACTGATTTTACATTTTACGAAATGACATTCAAACAAAACGACTTGTTAAGGCAGCGTATGGCTTTTGCATGGAGTCAAATATTTGTGGTGAATGTTATGCAAAATTCTTTTAACAGAACCCGGAGCAAAGCGGTGTACTATGATCTATTGTATGAAGGTGCTTTTGGTAATTTCAGAGATATGCTTTTTAATGTAACCATGAGCATGGCTATGGGTACTTATTTGAGTCATTTTACAAATAGAAAATTTAATCCTAGAACCGGCGCATTACCTGATGAAAATTATGCAAGGGAGATTATGCAACTTTTTACCATTGGGGTGAATGAATTGAATATTGATGGAACGCCAAAATTAGATGGTGTGGGGAAGCCAATTCCTACATATGATATTGATGATGTGGCAGAGCTAGCAAAGGTATTTACAGGGTTGTCATGTTCAAAGAAATTGTCAGGAGCTAATAATGATAATTTTAATATAAGTTTCCCTTTTAGAAACTGGGCAGCCCCAATGAAAATGTTTGATGAGTTTCATTCTGAGGGTGAAAAAAAGTTTATAGGAAAAACAATTCCAGCAGGGCAAACAGGAATGCAAGATATTAACCAAGCACTTGACTTTTTATTCAATCATCCAAATGTAGGTCCTTTTATAGCTATTAGATTAATTCAGCATCTTGTTAAATCAAATCCGTCAAAACCTTATGTCGCCAGAGTAGCACGTGTGTTTAATAATAATGGAAAAGGAGTACGAGGCGATTTGGAAGCAGTTACAAAAGCAGTATTATTAGATCCTGAAGCAAGAGAGTGTGCTTACATTAACACACCAACCAATGGGAAATTAGTACAACCACTTGAGCGATTTATATCACTTTTTAAAGCTTTTAAAGTAAGTACACCATCAGGGAAATTTTATTTAGATGATGGAAGAGAATATTCTGGAGCTTTTTTACAAGGATTTAATGACTCTCCATCTGTCTTTAACTTCTTTCAATTTGATTATGCTGAAGAAATGAGTGTAGGACCTAAAAATTTAGTTTCGCCTGAATTTCAAATTTTAAATACCGTTACTTCAATAACGTATATTAATACTATAGAGCATGCCTTAAAGGTTAGGCCGTTTAATAATTATACAGGAGCAGCTAAATTTATAAAACCAAATAATCGCGATAAGCCAATACTTGATTTTTCGGAGGAAATAGCTCTTTATAATTCTTCTGGTATTGATGAGCTTTTGGATCGTTTAGATATATTATTGTGCCGAGGGCAACTAACACCAGAACTGAGAGAAATAATAAAAACAACTATTACAGAAAACGAAACCAACATTAGCAGGTATTCAGATGTAGATGCGGTGCATGACTGCATTTATTACATTATGATATCTCCTGATTATATGATTCAATTATAACATTTATGACACAAAAAAAACATTCGAGAAGAACTTTTATCGAAAGCCTAGGTTTAGGTTGTGCTCATTTGGGTGCTACAACATTATTATCAGGAGTTACTAACTTAGGTCTAATGGGTTCTGCAGCAGCAGCAAATAGATCATTATTTGCTAAAACAAGTATGATGGATTACAAGGCGCTGGTTTGTGTATATTTGGCTGGAGGTAACGATAGTTTTAATATGCTAGTGCCTACGGATAACGATCCTTACAAGGAGTATCAAGATGCTAGAACAAATATGGCTATACCAAAAGCTGATTTATTGGGTATTAACCCTAATAATACTGATGGTAAAAAGTTTGGACTACATCCTCAATTAAAAAATATCCAACGCCTTTTTGAAAATGGAAATGCGGCTTTTGTAGCCAATTGCGGGGTGTTGCAAGAACCAACTGATCTTGATAATTTTAAAAGAAAAATAAAGTTGCCTATTGGCTTATTTTCGCATTCGCATCAGGCAGATCGTTGGCAAACATCATTGCCAAGAGAGATTAATCAAAGTGTAGGTTGGGGCGGAAGAATGGCTGATGTGTTGCAACAAAACAACAGTAATCAAAATTTGTCCATGAGTATTTCTTTAAGCGGTACAAATACTTTTCAAAGGGGAAATAGGGTGCAATCCTATGCTATTAAAAATACTCAAAACGGAAGTACACTTATAAAAGGGGCAACTAATGATAATTTTTACGAAAAATTAAAAAGAGCTTCTTTGGACGATATTTTGGAGGTAAAACACCAAAATATTTTAAAGCAAGCTTATTCAGACGTGGTGTCAGGATCCAAAAATAATTCTTTTGAATTTGATGCGGCATTGGTAAAAGGAACAACAATAACCACTGAATTTCCAGATAGTAGATTGGGACGAAATTTACAAATGGTGGCAAGGACTATTGCAGCTAGGGATATTTTAAGTGTTCGTAATCAAACTTTTTTTGTGTCAGAAAGAGGATTTGATAGTCATGCTGATAATTTAGAAAGTCATGGATCAAAAATGGGAGATGTCGATGAAGCTGTAGGCGCTTTTTATAAAGCGTTGGAAGAAATTGGCGTTGCAAACGGTGTGACTCTATATACAATGTCAGATTTTGGACGAAAATTGGTGCCTAACGGAGATGGTACTGATCACGCTTGGGGTGGAAACTCATTAGTAGTTGGTGGCAGTGTTAAAGGGAAAAATATTTTTGGACAATATCCGGAATTATATGTTGGTAATCCTTTAGATACGGGTGGAGGAAGGTTAATTCCAACGACATCTGCTGATGAGTATTTTGCTGAATTAGCACTTTGGTTTGGGGCTTCTTCTTCTGACTTGGAATACATTTTGCCAAATATTGGAAATTTCTGGGACTATAGATCTGGTGGATCACCACTTGGCTTTTTATCCTGATCATTTACAGTACAGTCGAAATCGACACTCAATATTAAAAAAATAATTGATGAGAAGAAAAATAATATATTCATTATTACTGATTTGGGGATGTTTCTTAGGTGCTTCAAATGCGCTTAACGCCCAAGACTGTAATGATGGCGGTAATTACTGGAAGGAAAGTTGGAAATCCTGCAGAATGACAACTAATCCTAATCCTGATCGAGAAGATTCTTATTGGATACTTTATGAATTTGAAGAACCTATTGGGATAGAAAACATCCATATTTGGAATGCAAATAGAAACGGCGAAAGTACTCAAGGGGCAAAAGAAGTTTTTATTGATATTTCTAAGGACGGTACTATATGGAAGCAAGTAAATGAAGATCCTTTTGAATGGCCTAAAGCTGATGAGTCATCAGAATACGAAGGGTTTGAAGGCCCTGATTTAACGAAATTTGGCTTTGTAAAAAAGGTGTTATTTACAATAAAAAGTAACCATGGAGGGGACTGTGTTTCTATTGCAGAAATTAAGTTTAATGTTGATTTGGATGCCTGCGAGGGTGTTGTCGATGAATGTGATGTATGTGATGGTCCAGGAAAATTGACTTTCTATCTTGATGCTGATGGCGATGGAAAGGGTAATAAAAATACATTCGTTCAAGTTTGTGAAGCTGCACCAAGTGGTTATGTCTCAAATAATGATGATGATTGCGATACTGGTGGTTGGGATCAAGTTGGTGAAATTTTAGCCACAAATAATTGTACTGGATGTCATAATGAAACTGGTGCTGGTGGCTTAAACTTAAAAACGTATCAAGGTTTTTTATCAGGGGGTAATAAATGTGGGAATCAAATATTATCAGGTAAAACACTTGCTAATATTATAAATACTTCAAATTATGATGGCTGTGGCGAAACTATACAAGGCCTTAGCATGAATGAACGCGTGGGTGGCGCAATTGATGATTTTGAAATGGCGGTAATTCAAGCTTGGATTGATGCAGGCGCGCCCGAAAATGACGATTGTAATATTACGAATACAACGGTTATTAATTTCACCAATTTAACAGATGGTGATGAGTTTGATGAAGGAGTCGATATTCAGGTTGATGCAACTATTTTAGATACAGATGGAATTGCTACGGCGGAATTGTTTTTGAATGACTTTTTGTTAGGTGTAGATGAATTTCCTTATCAATGGGGAACTTCTGAAAATGAAGCGCCTTTACTAAATAACATGCTAGCTGGATCATATACCTTAAAAATAGTGGCCACTGACAACAGAGGAAATATTGCAGAGGAAGCTATAACAATTGTGGTAAATGAGCCAGTAATAGTTGATAGTGAAACTAATATTGTGTTTGATACCATAACTGATGGACAAGAATTTGATTTTGGAGTAAGCTTGGAAGTTGGGGTAACTGTGCAAGATGATAATGGGCTTGAAAGCGTTTCATTATTTTTAAATGATGTGTTACTTGGTAAAGATGATTTTCCATACCTATGGGGAGGTGCGGATCGTAATGATCTTCCACTTCAAAATATGCAAGCTGGTAATTATGAGTTAAAAGTAGTTAGCCTTGATGCCTTAGGGTACACTAGTGAAAAGTCTATTTCTATTGTGGTGAAAATTGCTGAAACCCCTATAGTGGAGGATCCGGTTGAAGAAGAACCAGTGGAAGAAGAAGTGCCTGTGGAAGATGAGGTAACTACAATAACTTTTTTGAATTTAACGGATGGGGATACTTTTGATTTTGAAACCAATTTACAAGTAGCTACTGAAGTAACTGATGTTGATGGACTATCCAGTGTTGATTTGTATTTGAATGATCAATTAATACGTCAATTAACTGCAACACCTTTTGAGTGGGGAGCGGAAGAAGGGATTGATCCGTTGCTGGATAATTTAGAGTCGGGCACATACGTTTTAAAAATTGTAGCTACAGATGTAAACGAGGTAGTAACAGAAAAGTCAATTTCAATAACAGTTAATGAAAAAGAGGAAGCAATTACTCGTATACCAGTCATCGATTTGGCTATAGATCCAAATCCCGTTGGTGATTCTTTTTCATTACTAAAAATAAATGAAGTAAGTGTGAATCAAATTTCGATATATAATATTGATGGCAGATTAATGCTATTGCTTGATAAAGAAGAGGAAATGCAAAAAGCAATCAATGTCGCTCAAATGGAGTCGGGATTATATATTTTAATAGCAACAACAATAAATAATAATGTTATTGTAAAGAAATTTGTTAAGAAATAATACGTTTACTGGCATGAATTCAGTACGGATAAATTAATTTCTATTTTGTTGTTGGCCAAGGGGCAAAACAATAAAGTTAGTATGTTTTTTTAACGTGGAGAATGCTAGAAATAAAAACCATATTATAAGCTAAATTTTTGGCTGAATATTGTAAAATACCAGTTCTGATTTTAAATTAATCAAATAAAAATTAAGTTTTTTTATTTTTGAAAGAAAGAAATCTTAAAATGTAGCCTTAGCTACAGTGGAGTTTTGTTTTAAGGTGTAAAGCGAAAAAAGAAGAACTATTTTAAATGAGAAATTTAACTCCAGAAAAGGTATAATCTCAATTGGAAGTCTGACAGACAGATATAAAAAAATCCACTCAGGTTGAGTGGATTTTTTATGTCAATAAAATCAATTTAAAATTGACTATACTAAAGATATTCTTTTAAAACTTACTACTTCAACATCTCCTTTTGTAGAAACATATTCAGCAACATTTTTAGATTCATCCATAATAAAACGTTGATCTAAAAGACATTTTTCGTGATCTAAAGTCGTGTTATCTGAAATAAAACGCTCTAATTTACCAGGTAAAATACGATCCCATATTTTTTCCGGCTTACCTTCTGCTTTCAATTCCTCTTTAATAGTTTCTTCAGCTTTAGCTAAAATTTCATCATTTAATTGAGAGCGAGAGATAAATAAAGGTACATTTTTAAGAGTTTTCCCTAAACGACCTAGTTCAATATTATCTTTTTCAATAGCAGCAATACGAGCTTCAGTTTCAGAGGCAACGTATTCAGGGTCAAAATCTTTGTAAGATAAAGTAGTTGCACCCATAGATGCTACTTGCATTGATATACTTTTAGCTAATTCGGCAGCTCCTTCAATAGGAGTGGACAAACCTACTAAAGCACCAATTTTATTTCCATGGATGTATGATCCAACAAAAGGAGCTTCTAATATTTCGTAACCACCTATTTCAATTTTTTCACCAATAACACCTGTCTGTTCAATTAGTTTTTCCTGAACTGTTATACCTGTGTCATATTCTGCAGCCAAAAAAGATTCTTTTGTGTCATGGGCTAAGGCAACGTCAGCCATTTTATTAGCCATAGTTACGTAAGTGTCATTTTTTGCAACGAAATCAGTTTCGCAGTTCAAAGAAAGTACAACGCCTCTTGTCGATTCAGCGTTAATTTTAGAAACCACTGCTCCTTCGCTAGAATCTCTATCCGCTCTTTTTTCAGCGATTTTTTGCCCTTTTTTACGTAAAATGTCAATTGCTTTATCAAAATCGCCTTCAGCTTCAACTAAGGCTTTTTTACAATCCATCATACCTGCTCCGGTAGTTTTTCTTAACTTACCTACATCAGCAGCACTTATTTTAGACATAACTATTGTATTTTAAATTATGAGTTTAAATTTAAACAAATAAGTCGTTTAGTGAATTCGACGAAACCTTCTAAACGACTTATTTTAGTAATGTTAACCTAAAGTTAACCTGAAACATGAAAGTTTCAATTTTGTAAAAACAGTCTTTGGACTGAATTATTCAGCTTTTGCTTCTTCTGTTGATGGTGCTTCAGCAGCGGGTGCTGGAGCAGCAGCTTTTGCATCGGCAGCTTTATTTTCTTTAGCAGCTTTACGCTCACTCAAACCTTCAATAATGGCATCACTTACGTATCCCATTACTTTGTCAATAGATTTAGAAGCATCATCATTTGCAGGAATAATATAATCAACCTGACGTGGGTCAGAGTTGGTATCTACCATTGCAAAAATTGGAATGTTTAATTTTTGAGCTTCTTTTACCGCAATGTGCTCTCTTGTTATGTCAACAATAAAAAGCGCACCTGGTAAACGTGTCATATCAACAATTGATCCTAAGTTTTTTTCCAACTTAGCACGTAAACGGTCAACTTGTAAGCGTTCTTTTTTAGAAAGTGTGTTAAATGTGCCATCCTTCTTCATTCTATCAATAGTAGCCATTTTTTTAATAGCTTTACGGATAGTAACAAAGTTAGTAAGCATTCCACCAGGCCATCTTTCAGTAATGTACGGCTGGTTAGCTTTGGCAGCTTTTTCAGCTACTATTTCTTTTGCTTGCTTTTTTGTAGCAACAAAAAGGATTTTTCTACCTGAAGCAGCAATTTTTTTTAAAGCTTCAGAAGCTTCGTCAATTTTTGCGGCTGTTTTGTATAAATTTATAATGTGAATCCCATTGCGCTCCATATAAATATATGGTGCCATGTTTGGATCCCATCTTCTAGTCAAATGTCCAAAATGAACACCTGCGTCTAGTAATTCTTTTACTTCAATGTTGTTTGCCATTTTTGTAATAGTTTACGTTCCGTTTACTTTAAATTAGCAACACCAAATTTTTGATGTTTAGATGCTAAACCAAATCTTGTTTTCTCTTGAAAGAGTGTAACAAGTAACGACAACATGTTTTTAAATTTTTTAATACTTCCAATCGAAATAGTAAAAACACCAAGTGTTTAACGTTTCGAGAATTGGAATTTTTTTCGAGCTTTCTTTTGACCGAATTTTTTACGTTCAACCATACGAGGATCTCTAGTTAATAAACCTTCTGGTTTAAGCACTAATCTGTGTTCAGCATCAATTTCGCATAACGCTCTTGAAATTGCCAAACGGATCGCTTCAGCTTGTCCAGTGATACCACCACCGTATACATTTACTTTTACATCGTATTTATCTTCATTTTCAGTTAAAATGAAAGGCTGTTTTACTTTGTACTGTAGTGTTGCTGTAGTTAAGTAATCACTTAAATCTTTCTTATTTACGGTTACTTTACCTGATCCTTCAGATAAATATACGCGGGCAACAGAGGTCTTTCTACGACCAATTTTGTGAATAACTTCCATTACTTAAATTCGTTTAAGTTAATAGTTTTAGGCTGTTGCGCTTCATATTTATGACTAGCACCGTTAACCACTTTTAAATTTCTGAAAAGTTCAGCACCTAATTTGTTTTTAGGTAACATTCCTTTTACTGCTTTTTCAACAAGGCGTTCAGGTCCTTTGCCGAATAATTCTTGAGCCGTTAAGCTTCTTTGTCCACCTGGATACCCTGTGTGACGGATGTAAGATTTCTCACTCCATTTGTTACCCGTAAGCTGAATTTTTTCTGCATTAATAACTATTACGTTATCTCCACAGTCAGCATGCGGTGTAAAACAAGGCTTGTGTTTTCCTCTTAATAGCTTAGCTACTTTTGAAGACAGGCGACCTAAAGTTTGTCCTTCAGCGTCTACCAATAACCACGTTTTGTTAGCGGTTGCTTTGTTGGCAGATACTGTTTTGTAACTTAATGTGTCCACACTAATTAATTTTACTGATTATTAAACATTCCATTTTCCTGTATAAAACAGGGGTGCAAATGTATAACTATATTTTCAGATAGCAAAGCTAGTTTTGTATTTTGGTTAATTATTATTTGTGATCATTTGATAAACTATTAAATAAATGGGTTTATACTTTGATTAAAATCATTTTTTGATTGAATTCTACGATTAGTAAAAATAACAAAAGCGAGTATAACTTTTTTAATTCAAACTAAATTAGTCAACATTAAATAATTTTGATGTTTTGTTTCTAATATCAAATTTTCAGACAAGAGGTTTTGTTTGATAATTGTTTTAAGTGATAATCCTTGGTTAGGGATACATATATATCTTTTTTATTACTA
>NZ_AFPB01000176.1 GCF_000218485.1 Aquimarina agarivorans
TTATGCGTACACCCTTTGTTTCAGAGAAGAGATACTGGATATATAAGACAAATAAAAAAGGTAAGCCTGTAAAATCTCATAAAAAGATTGAAATGCTTAGTGGAGATGCTAATTTAAAAGCGCATAAAACTAAGTTACTTGAATTTAAAGAAAGACTAATTTTATTATTTGAAAAAGATTCTGCAAATGGTACTGTTATTAGTAAAGATTGGCTTAAACAAGCTATTAATGATAGCCATTCAGTTATAGAAGGAGTTAAAAATACCAATACCGAATATCAAAAAATATTAAAGCAACAAGAATTATTAGAGCTTAATTTAAAGCGAAATTTACTTAAAGAAGCAATAACTACCATATATAGTAAATATGCTTCAAATGAAGGGGAATTAAAAAAGTTTAAAACTACATTTTGTTGGATAGAAAAATTTGAAAAATATAATTCTAAAATTTATAATATTTCCGATTTCAATCAACAATTTATAGATTCTTTTAAATCTTGGGCTACGATAGATGAGGGTTATAGATTATCTACAGCTATTAACCATTTAAAAAGAACGAAAAGAGCTATAGAGTATGTTTATTTTAATGATACAGAAGATATTATTAAGGTTCACAAACAATTATCAAATTTAAAATTCACAAGCTCTAATGAATTAGAAAAGGACTTAGAAAAAATTGTTGTCACATTAAATTTTAATGAGTTAGATAAAATTGAGCAATTTGATTTTTCCTATAATAACTCATTACAAGAAGCTCAAAAATGTATTCTAATTGGCTGTGAAACTGGGTTGAGATTTTCTGATTTTAATAAGCTAAATGAAAGTAATTATAAAAGGTCAATTGACGGAATTGAATACTGGGAATTTAAGACCAGTAAAACAAAAAAATGGGTTCAAATAACTAATTCTGATAGATTAAAGTACTTAACTAACAAATATGGTCTACCTAATACTTCGTATAGTGAAAACGACGATATTAGCTTAAATAGGCAAATAAAAAGAGTTTGTTTAAAAGTGGGGTTAAAAGGTTTAGTAAAAGGAGACTTGACTATTTCTGAGAAGTTAGAGGATGGTAATTATAAAAAACGTTTAGTAAGAGGTTTATATCCAAAATATAAATTGATGACTACTCGAACATTTAGACGCTCCTTTGCTACAAACTATTACGGTAAAATTCCAATAAGTGATATTATGAGAGTTACTGGTCATGCAACTGAAAGAATGTTAAGGAATTACATTAATGCTACAGATGATAAGAATATTTCAATAGCATATAAAAACATTAATGAATTTCATAAAAAGAGGCAGGAGGAAATAAAATTAAAGAAAGTTGATTGATGAAAGAGGTTGCATTAAAAATTAAACCAAAAATTGAAGTTTTAGTTGATTCAAAAGATTTAAAATTAATAGAAGTTTACTGTAGAGAACTAAAAATAATTGTTGATGATGCTTATTTTGAAACTCTTGGTTCTCTTGAAAATGCAAGAGTTTTCAAGACCATATTGCATTCTTTTATTTTTGAGAAAATCAGCTATCGAATAAGTCAGTTAAATAATGACTTACCTCCAATATCGGTGGTAAATAGAAAAGGCGTCAGTATAAATGAGAAAGTAATTTTTAATTTAAAAAGCTTTAAAGAGCAATTAATAAGAAGTTATTTACCCGAATTAAATGACTTACCAGAGGTAAAGAAGTTCAAAGAAGAACAAATTAAAGCTAAAAACGCAAAGCGTGACTTTTTGCTTAATCCAAACTATTCATATGAGGGAGATGAATATGTTGAAGAGATACAGTATAAATATTTCAAGAAGTTAATTGATAAAGGTTTTAATGATACAAAACAATTTTTTAAAAATTTGTTCGATACTACTTCTGATAAACAAGATGCAAAGCGGCAACTAACAATGTTGATAGAGGAATTTAATGGTAAGATTTCTCGTTTAGATAGAGCCATTGTTTACTATAACGAAAAACTAAGTTATTTAGGAGAGAACCTGCCTACTGGTGGAATAGAAAACTATGTTACACCTACGGGGGATAAAATAAGTGTTAATTCCCGTGAAAGTAATATTTGGAAAATTGCAGAATTGAGCAACGAGCTATCTAATGATGAGTATTTAAAACAGAAACTGATTGACTTTAAGGAGTATGCTTTTGAGGTCTATCCATTTTTAGGCGAAAAACTAAATGTGAATAGCCATTTGAAAAAAACCGTTTTTGGAACATTTAATTATGAGTTATTACACAACTTATATGATGAGTTTTGTTTTTTCCTTGGAAAGGAAACCTCTAAAGAGAAGTTTGTTGAGGTGTTTACATCATTTGGAAATTACAAAAAAAGTAAAATCAACTTAACTAACGGTATTGGTACTGATTATGGAACTATAATAAGTAAGTTCTATGAGTATTTTGAACATAATAATTTCAAAAGAAAGAGCATTTACAACAGTTGGTGGGCAGATAGATTTACTTTTAATGGAGTAGAAAAAGATATTGATGGAATAGGTAGGATTAAAAGTGCAAAATCAAGTAAAAACACAAGCCAAATTCGACTAATACTTCAAGTATTAGAGCAAAATTAATTACTGACCCCCAATTTCCCCAAATAAAAATTTCAAAATACCAGTAAAATAGCACCTTCACGGGTGCTATTTTTTTTCATACTAAGTTTTAACCCCAAATACCCCAAGTTTTATTTGTGCTATTAATAATTAAAAATAGAATAGTATGAATGAATTACAATTAGTGCAGGTTACACCAAATCAATTATTCGAATTGATTAACCAAAGTTTGAAAGAACAAATTAAAAAGTTAAAACAGGATTTAACTGAAAAACTACAAGAAACTTTACTTACAAGACCCGAAACTGCTGAGTTTTTAAAAATAAGTACAAGTACACTAAGTAAATGGACGAGCGAAGGAACTCTTAGTTCTTATGGTATAGGAGGTAGAGTGTATTATAAACGTTCTGAAATTGAAAAGGCATTAATTAAATTGACATAGGCTTTATGAGAAATAGCGTTTTAATACCTCAACAGTTACATGAGAAAGTAATTAATGCATACTATGGAATGAATGAATTAATACACGAAGTAATGAGTTTGGACTTAATATTTTTTTTGCTTGGATTAATACTTAAAGATTATCAGTATAGTATTGAAAAAGATGATTTCAATAGGCTTTGTTCTTGCCTTTTAAAGAAGTTAAATACAAATAAGTTTAAATACCCTTTACACATAGAATGGATGCAGCATAATGGCTTTATAAAGGTTAAAAACCATAGAAATTTTAAAGATTGTGAAAAGCAATGTAAAGGCTATAAAGTTGAAAATGAATATTTATTAGATATTGATTACAGTAAGGGCATAGGTTGTAAAGAGTATAATTTTATTGATACGGATTTTGTAAAAAAATCTGACAAAATGATTAATAATAGAAAAATTGAGGCTCGAAGCACTACCGAATATTTAACCAAATGGTTGGATAATTATAATTTTAGGATTAATAGCTCTGAAGCTAAGGATTTTGTTGAGGTAGAATATGTAGATAATGATAAACTATCTGAAAAAGAAAGAGGTAAGATTAGAAACCAAAGAAAAAAAGGTTAAGACTTATTGAAAACTTTATGGAAAATCAAGCTGTATTTTCACGAGACGGAAAAGACAATAGATTGCATACTTGTTTTACAAATCTTCCAAGTGATTTAAAACAGTTTGTTTCTTACGAGGGTAAAAAATTAAAGGAATGCGATATAAAAAATTCTCAGCCGTTTATTTTTACTGTGCTACTCCAAGTTTTTATTGGAATTGATAAAACTGCTAAAAATTATCCCTTTTTACAACATAATGGTAAACAAAAAATCAAATACAAAATTAATAGACTAATAAATAATGATAGTAAGGGATATTATAACCAAGAACTATATAAAATAAACATTAATACAATTATAAATAAATGTATTATGTTGCTAAAAACCTTTGAACCTATTGATTTTGTTGATATTTTTAGTTTTGTAGATTTAGTAAGAAGCGGTAAGATATATGAGGAAGTGGGTAATTCCTTATTAGAGAATGGGACAATATGGGAAGTTAATAATAAGTATTGTGTAAAACTTACGAGTTGAGAAAGGAGATTTAATATTACCTAAAATCCGCAGCCATTTTTTTTGTTGTTAGTTTAAGTTATTAATAGCTTTATTTCCCCTAATTTTTAGATTACAAGCGAGATTTTTAAGGGTTATTTTATTTTGGTAAATAAAAACATTTGTCAATTCTTATTTTAGGAATTCCGTGAGCAAAATAATAGCTATCTATTTTTTTATTTTTCAACAATCTCATTTTTAGTTATTTAAATAATTTAATAAAGCGTAGTTATCCCAAGATTGTTCTTGTGAATTAAGTTTCTCATTACAATAAGAGGTGATATTGTTTATTAGTAAATAATTTTAAGACCTCTTGCCTTGCGCGTTTTATCCATTTTGATGGTACAACCATAAAACGATAGATAACCTTTTTTAATCGGAAGTTGGGCTTAATAAAATCTACTTTTTTACTAATGTAGTCTGTCAAAAATTGAAACATATTTCTGCATATTGCCGTTAGTATCAAAAAGACGGTGTTTTGTTCTAAAAAAGAAAAGGGCATTTTCTTCCAATGAAAATCATTGTTCATTTGGTCAAATACACGTTCACTTTCTCCGCGAGCATTATAAAACTCAATAACCTCAAAATCCGTCATTTCGGTTTCATTGGTCATTATAGCTCTGTATTAAAAATCGTCTCCAGTGAATAAATCGCCTTGTGTAGTTGATCTTTTTTCTCTACTTATAAACATATCTGTAGGTCTTTTTTTCTCCGAAAGAGGCGTATTGTATTGATGCAATCTGATAGTTCTTGAAGCCAATTTCAACATCCTGCCATTGGGTTATTTCTTTTATAGTGCCGTAAAGACTGGTGCAACGCTGCACTCGAATAAAGAAATACTCACTATTAGCTTCAACTACAGGAATAACGGTTTTAACAAATGAGCCACAATCCATACGGCTATATTTGGGTTTTATTCCAAATTTTTTAAGAGTATTGTAGGCGCGTTGAAGGGTTTGGTCTTGCTTGTATTTGACATTACTATTTCCATTTCTGTTTTCAATATAAACAGGGTGATTCCCAATGGTGGCAATTCCTGGAAAGTATCCATCGGCTTTTTTGTAACTGCGTTTTGAATCGTATTTAGCTGTGGGTATAAATTGATTGTCGTAATCAAAAATATAGTCTTGATTATTAGGGGAAAGTTGTTTGCAGTGAATTAAAAGTTCAATCCTCAGTTCATTTAACTTCATATTGATATTGAAATCGTGTTGAACTGCTGTCGAGGAAATATAGGTTTGTTTGGTGGTCGCTAATTCTTTTTGCATTCGCAATAGCGTATCTGCTGAACAAACCGAAAAATCTTTTATTTGTTCTAATTCTCTGCGAAAATGTTCTGTAATATCTTCGGCACATTCTCCTCCAGGGAGGGTCAATAGAAAATAAGAACGTATTAAATCACAATAAAAGGGAGTCGATTTTGAACTCCTCGAACCCAAGTTTTTGGTCAATTAGCTGATAGATAGAACTTTTACTAACAATATGATCGGCAAAGCTTTGTGATCGTTATTTTACGAGGCTTGCCGATTATTTAACTTTTTTTGATGCGGATACTAGGTATTACAAGAGGAAAATGAGTTTGAAACTTTAAGAAAATGTGCAAAGAAGGTAGTGTTAAATGCTCTTTACATCAACCCAAAAGCCACTGGAGTGAGAGCTGTTAATGATTTTAAAGCTATGTTTCCTTTGGTATGGAAGATTCTAAATGTAGGAAAGAGTCAGAATTATAAAGATTTCCCAATATTGATGCAGAGAATGGAAGCAAAATGTGTTTTAGATTTTTGTGCAAAAAGAGTGGCAAGAAAGTTTCCCGATATGTTATTAATTACAAGACACGATAGTATAAGCACAACAGAAAGTAGATTTGATAGCTTAAAAACTGAATTTTCAAGTTTATTAAATTCATATTTTGAAGTTGAAGTGAAAATTGGAGATGAAAAGTGGTGACCTTTTAATTATAATATTTTTGACAAAAATTTTTACTGATGAATTTTCAAAATAAAACCTCATATCTCGTAATTGCCGACTGGTCATGAAGTTATTGCATCTGTATTATTTTTTTATGCTCAATTATTCAAGAAATAAGTCTGAAATATGAAATGATTTTAAGTAATTTTTGATGGTTGTGATAAATTTAGTTTTTAGTATGTGGGTTTTTAAAGACTATTTTACTGAAAAAATCATATTCTTCTTAAATAGCCTCCACAAGGCAACTTAGCTAAATTTTCATTTGGTAAAATTCTTGTTTAGTAGCATAAATCAATCTCAAAACCCGAAAATTAATCCTTTTTAATCGTTGTTGTAACTTAAATGTACAAATTCATTGTAATATTTATTTTTCTGCTTATTTCTCCTTAAAAAAAAAGGCTTGTTGCAATAATATAACAAGCCAATAAACATAGGTTTAATTTTTTAGTCAAAATATTCCCAATCAGCATCTTGGTATGTAAGTTCTGATTTATCTTTAAATACAACACCTGTAACAGATACTTTCATTCCTTTTAATAGGAATTCTTTCATTGTATCTTGAGGAACCTTTGTATACATAAAATTTGCAATATCATTATATTCTTCTTTAGTTGAAATCTCAACCTCTCCCTTAAAATTATCAGCAACCTTATCTGTTAATTTTGATTTTTCGTCAAAGTAGGTTGTGTCGTATTCATTCACATATTTATAGTTAATAATGGCATAAAGTACATCCTTATCAAACTCATTATTAAATTTTAGTTTCATTTTTAAATAGCCTTTGTATTTACTTATTGATACAGTTTCAGCGTCTACGAGTTCAACAAACCCCTTTAATTTAGCATTATTTTTCTTCGCTTTTAGTTTTACATCAGATATAGAATCATAATCTTTGGACAAATCTTCTATGGTTTCCTTAAAGGTTGGTATTTTATCCGTTGGAGCACCCATCTTTTTACCTAATTCTACAAAATTTAATAGTGTAGACATATTATCATTTACATATTTTCCTTTTTTAGGTGTACTTTTAAATTGTTCGGTAATAAGCTTAGCAACTTCCTTTAAGTCCTCACTATTCATATTTTTTTCTATAGTTTTTGTACAGCTTGTTACAGAGGCTACTAATATGGATAGTAGTAATAGTCTTGTTTTTGTCATATTGTATATTTAGTTAATTTATTGTAATGTATTGATTTTAAGTGGTTTTTGTTCTGTATTGTAATATTATTTTATCATACAATTTATGTATTCCTGTAAATCCTTTCCGTTTTTTACTTCTTCGTCATAAATGTATAGCCTAAAATCAGTAACTATTTTTTCTTTAAAAAGTTTAATTTCTTCATCGTTAAGTTTGATTGTAGCTTTGTAGTCAAAGTATTTTCCCTTACCCATTTTAACTCTTATAGATTCATTAGGTTTTGAAATTTTAGTACCATCATCAAATAAAATAATTAAACCTTTTTCACTTGTTGAGAATTGCGAACTATTTGCTACTAAGAACATATATATGCTACCATCTTCTTTTTCTCCTGTAGATTTTCCTAAAGAAATTTTCCCAACCGATGGCGAGTAATAAGTTGTTTTGTCCTCGAATTTATCTTTAATAACCTTTATCTCATTGCAGTAGTCTTTAGCCACAGTTTTTTCCTTTTTGACCTCCTTAATTCTTTCTTTGATAATATATTTTGGAGCCCAAGACATCATACCTATTCTGACTTTATATAAGTTTCCAGTTTTATTATCTATTAGGTTTGCTTGAAATTTAAAGTTGTTAGCACTTGTTGAGGTTGACGGGAAATCAACTTTACCAACTTCTTTTATTGTAATATCAGTAAAACCATATTTAATAAAAGTCTTAGGGAACTTTTTCTTCATTGCTTCAATGGTAGTAGAAGGTAAGTCTCCTTGCTTTACTTTTTCAAAGTATTCACCATCATAACTTTCCTTGACTTCAAGTATTTTTTTTCCTGTTGTAGGGGCAATTTGAGAATAAATTGAATTGACGAATAATAAAGATGTTAGTAGTGTAATTATTTTTTTCATAAAAGGCTAATATTTAAAATTATGAAGCTAATATAAGCATTTTGCCGCGTAAACAATCCCTTGTTATCACGGAATAGTATTCAAATTGTAAGCCAATATTTATTATATGGCTACTAAAAAGAAAGAGGTAAACGAAGCTTTAGAATTATTTGGGAAGAAGATTTTTAATCTCAGAAAAGAAAGAAAACTCTCCCAAATGGATGTAGGTGCATTGGTTGGAATTGATAGAGAGAATATTCGCAAATACGAGAAAGGATTACAAGAGCCGAGGTTATCAACTATTGTGAAATTTGCTAAGGCTTTTGAAGTAGATTATAATGAACTATTGTCTCATGGGAGTTAATAAAAGTGATTTTGTAATATGTTAGTTCTATTTTCCTGATAATCAATAGAAGCAAGTTCTGCAAAGTTTTTAATAGTGTTAATATCAGATTCATCCATTTCAATATTGTTTTCCTCATTAAGCAAAACATCTATTCTATCGTAGACGAAATTTGGATTTTGTTCTTCGGATTTATCTATACCTTTATGCATAAGACTGATGTAATTAGCTACGAGTTGTGCTTGGCTTTGCATAAAAAGTTCAATTAGTCTTTTTCTATTATTCTTAAACATCCAATAATGTAGTCCCCATTGTTTTTTATTTCCAATGATTCGTGTAAACCAGCTTTTATACTTTTGAGTTGAATTATCTGTAAAACGTTTATATCCTGTGCCTATTGAAAGTATTTCCAAGTTAGAAATATCGACTTTAAATGCTTTTATAGCTTCAATAAAACCAACTAATGTTGGATTATTTGCCATAACTCCGCCATCAACTTTGTTACTAAAATCTTGATGTATTCCATTGAAATCTGTATAAGATGATGTGTATGGGTCAAAGTAGGTAGGAGCAGCAGAAGTAGCCATTGCAGCTTGATATGCAGGGATGTGTAAGTCTCTTTTTAATGATTTGTGATAAGGAGTTTTTAGTACGCTTGGATTACCCTTCACCAAATCGTAGATAGGGATACAGACGTCTGTTTTGCAATCTTTAAGGCAAGGGTCAATACCATTGTTAATTGATTTGAATTTTTCCCTAACCAAATTTTCTAAAAACTTTCTATCGTGAGATGAATTAAATATTTGACCAAATATAAGCCGCCTCTTATTTCCAAAAATGCTTTTAGCGTTATCTAAATACATATTATAAATTTCTTGTGCAGGTATTCCTAAAGAGAGAGCTAAAGCAATAATGCCTCCTGTGGATGTTCCTGTGATTAAATTAAAATGCTGATATATTTTGGTCTTTCCATCATTTCTGTTTTTTAATTCACTTTCTAACAGCATAAGTAATTTTATAGGGAAGATTCCTTTAATACCTCCTCCATCAATAGACAATATTTTAAATTTCTTACTCATTTTCTGATTTAGTATTATTATCATTAATATATTCATCGTGACCTCCTCCAAGCCAATCCCCATTTATTAACCAAATTTCATAGAAATATAGCCATTCACTTGTCCAAGGGATTATAGTAGAGCTTATAGACATTGTATCATTCCATTCATTATTTGCATAAGTAAATAAGCAAAGCTTTTGCTTTTCAGTTGAATATACATGAGGTAAAGAATTACGTCTTTCGGCTATTTGTAATTTTTCATTAATTACATAAATTTCAATTCCTTTTATTATGCTATAATCAATTTTTATCTCATAAAATTTGCTAAGAGGAGTTGGTTGTAATTTTATTAATACCTGGAAAGAGTTTCCGTCTTTGTTTTTAAATTCTGCATTTGGAAAGGTTTCAGCTATTCTTTTTATTTGAGATTTAAGAGAAATTTTCTTATTCAATTTAGAAACCTCCCCTCTTTTTATCTTCATATATTTACTTCTCATTTACAGAACCTCTAAATTCATGATTTTTAATCTTGATGCCTGAAGTTCCTAATAATCCAGTAGCTTTTGACATACTTAATTTGCCATTTTCTCTAATAATCCTTTTTTTATTTCCATAACTTTTAAAAGCATTGTTAGATATGTTTTTCCCATACATCTTTGTAAACGATTCGTTTAAATTATGTAAACCAACATTATGACTATTTCTTATTTTTTCAAGATCTTTTTCTAATTCGTCAAGCCATTCGTAAAAATATGTTTCTTTTTGAGGTGTGATAGTCCATTTGTCAGCAAAATTTTCTTCATTATTAATAGGGTTTACAACCCACTTTTCTGTTTTCCCAGTTTTGATATTGACTCTATCCTCTATGAATGATTTCATATTGCTTACTATATTAATATATGCGTCAATTAAATTTTCGCTTTTATCATAAGCTCGACTGGCAAGAGTAGTTATTATTATAGAAATAGGTTTGTTTTCAATATCATAAGCGCTATCTGAAAACATAATGTCCCTATGTCTCTTTAGTAATTGAATTACTCTTTTTAACGGAGGCTTTTCTTTTTCAAATTCTCTTAGGGGGTCAACAGCTTCATTTAAAGTCATCATTTTGGTTGAAGAAATTGTAGCTTTTTGTATAAACCATTTTGCGTATCCAAAAGGATTACTTTTCATCCAATAATCAGTATCTATTTCTGTATCATAATTATCTAATTCTTTATCGGTAATTCTAATAGCTATTTTTTTTGTATCCGTATCTTGATAATTATTAAAAGATTCATTTAAAAAAACTGTAAAATTTTCGTCAGCGAATGCAGGTAGTATGTCCATATGGTAGTTTGAGTTGTCAGAATATTTTAGAGTCCAACATCTTTGCCCTCCATCTATGTCTTCAATCATGCTATTATAAGTGTCATGATTTTTTAGGCGATTACCTATGGCATTTTTTAAATCTTTTTGAGTCCAATCGTAAGGTTTGTTTTCAAGTTTACAGACCAAATCAACATCTAAGTCATCTTCTTGATTGATAGGTTTTATCATAGTTCCTAACATAAAAGAGCCTTGAGGTAATATTTTTGGGTTGAATTGATGTAATGGTGAAGTGGGTTTTGATAACCAATCTCCTACGGCTTCGTAACTTTTTACAGCTGCGTCGTATTCTGCTTTAGAAATATCAAGATGATCTCCTAATTCATTTAAAATTTCACTCAGCTCATTTTTGTAATTATTGTTCATATTAAAATAGTTTAATTATACCATTTCATGTTGCAGTAAAATGATAATTAAAGCCTGAGAAAAGAGAATTTTGGTATATCGAAGAAAGGCACTATTTTTGCCCCCACTAAAACAAAGGGTGATCCCTCTTTTACTATAAAGATCACTCTAAACTTAAAAAGTCCTTTCGGTCAGAGGTAAGGGCTTTTTTGTTTCCAATTGATGTTGGTATGGCAATATTAATGCCCTTTATTAATTGTAGACATCTTGTCATTCAGTTGTTTATCTTTTTTATATGTAGGGGATTAACTACATTTAAATTCGATAAAAGACTTAAGTAAACCATTCTTAAAATAAATTTATTAAAGTCATTTTGTCAGAAAAAGATTGTTAACGAAGAATTGGGTCTCTTGTTGGTATGGAATTATTTTTGTTACAAAATCTGTTACAAATAAGAATATTTACAAAATAAAAAAGAGCTAACTCATTATTAATAAATGAATTAACTCTTTTTGTTTGTGACCTCGGCAGGATTCAAACCTGCAACCTCTTGAGCCGTAATCAAGTGCACTATTCAGTTATGCTACGAGGCCGTTTTGATAATTTTGCTGTAACTTTGCTGCTATTGCGGGTGCAAATATAGATTCTTTTTTTAGTTTTACAAAACAATTTTTGTGCATATTTTTACAGAAACATAAAATAAAGCTATGAATTTAGAAACCTACATTCGTGATATTCCTGACTTTCCTAAACAAGGTATTGTTTTTAAGGATATTACTCCAATGTTAGGAGATCCTAAAGCCTTTCGTTATTGCGCAGAGAGTTTAGTGAAATTAATACCGCAACCAATAGATAAGGTAGTGTGTATTGATGCCAGAGGTTTCTTTTTTGGCGGATTACTTGCTGAAAAGCTAAGGGCGGGTTTGGTGCCAGTGCGTAAAAAAGGAAAATTACCCAGCGCTACTATTGAGGAAGCTTATGCATTAGAGTATGGAGATGATACGTTGCAAATTCATATTGATGGTATTAATAAAGGCGATAAAGTATTAATACATGATGATGTTTTAGCAACAGGTGGCACGGCAAAAGCGGTGTGTAATTTGGTAGAACGTCTAGGAGGTGAAATTGTGCAGTGTAATTTTATTATTGAACTTGTTTTTTTAAAAGGAGCAGGGAAATTAAAAGTACCAGTTAAAAGTTTACTCACTTATTAATTTATGACTTTTTTGGTAATAAAAGATCTCCAGTCTATTATTGCTAGCTGAATTTTGGTAGCTTTTACAAGGAGTTTTTGCATCATTTATTGGTCTTAAAAATAGTTAAAACTATGTACTTTAGTGCATTTCGCTTTTAGCTTCTAAAAATTTATCTTCGTATAATGTCTTATCAACGAAGTAATGGTCATAGCGTAAGTCGGTTAACAGTTCACTTAGTTTGGAGCACAAAATACAGATATTCAGTATTGCAAGGAGATATAAAGCAGCGTTGTCGTACAATTTTGATACAGATTTGTTAATCAGAGGATGTCAATATTCTAAAGGGAGTTGTCTCAACGAACCATGTCCATATGCATGTTGAATGCCGACCTTCATTATCGATAAGTGATTTGGTTAAGAAATTAAAAGGAAGAAGTTCTAGGAAATTACAACAAGAGTTTCCAGAGTTAAATAAGCGTTATTGGGGTCGTCATTTCTGGGGTATAGGTTATGGTTGTTGGAGTACTGGAAATATTACAGATGAGATGGTTAATGAATATTTAGAGCACCATCGAAAGCCTAATGATGATGGTTCAAGTTTTATATTAGAATGACTTTCAGTCGTAAAGGAAACTATGGACTTCAAGTCCATAGTGGTTCATTTAAAATCATGAAATTAATGTTGCTATGAAAGAAAAATCTTTCAAAAAAGAAAAAATATTGTATATTTACGTGAAATTTTACGAAAACGTTATAATTCATAAAGTCATAGTAAATTTCTAAAAACTAAACAATTCTTTAATAATAACTAATTTATGAAAAAGCTCTCAAAGTATTTAGTATTAATCATTTTTAGCATTTTTGCATCAACAGCATTATTGGCTCAGCCTGGTGCTCCATCTGGAAAAAAATGGGTACAAGTAGATAAATTATCTGACGAATTTAATAACGGATTTGATGACACCAAATGGTTTAAATCACTTTGGGACTACCCAGGTTTTAGTGGGCACAATCCTACTGCAATGAAAGCCAAAAATGCAGGCGTAACTGATGGTAATTTGTGGATTAGAGCTACAGATGATAAAAGTAAAGCCGACAATGAAAGGTGGTTTGAATCTTGTAGAGTGCAAGCAAAGACAGGGATAAAATTTCCTATGTATACAGAAAGCCGAATTCGAACAGCCCATATTTCTGCCTATAACACTTTTTGGTTGAATAATGGTAATGCTAATGATAGAGATGAAATTGATATTATAGAAAATAATTCAAAACCTTCTTGTGGTTGTCAACCTAATCAACCATGGAAAATGGGATCTCAGTATTTTTTGGTTGAGAATGGTGATGTGGAAAATAGACAAAATGCATTCGATAATAGAAATCTTTCAGCGAATAATCCATTGAAAGGTAAAAAATGGAATGAAGAGTTTCATATTTTTGGTGCTCACTGGAAAGATAAAAATACAATAGATCTTTATTTAGATCGTGAGTACGCAGGTACTTTAAAGTCTACAAGAAATTTCACGAGAGATCAATTCATACAGTGGGATTTGTGGACAGAAGAGGCTAATTGGCTTGGAGGTGTTGCTAATAGAGCAGATTTGTCTAATAGCAATATAAATACGATGTATATTGATTATGTGCGTACTTATGAATTAAAAGATGATGCTTCAAATAATGGCGCACCAATTAATCAAGTGATTTCGTTACGAAAAACAGGAGGCAATAGGGGTTATGTGACCGCCGAAGCTGCAAATAATAGATTAATAGCCAATAGGCCTGTAGCAAGAAGCTGGGAAAGATTTAGAGTAGAATCACACCCCAGAGGAGGTATTGCATTAAAAGCATTGTCAAATAATAAATATGTACAAGTGCCTAATACGGATATTCAAGCATCGGTACGACCAAATGGAAATGGAAAGTTTGCTTGGGAGCAATTTGAATGGAGGTCTAAGGGCAATGGCAAAGTAGCATTAAAAAGTTTACATACCAATAGATGGTTACAAGCAGCTTGGACCGAAGATAACGGAGTGGTAAGAGCTAAAGGAACTTCGGATCAAGGTTGGGAAACTTTTGACTGGCAGGTAGTATCTGGAGCCAAACAATTAACTACGGAAATAGCCTCTAATGATATAATAGTGTACCCTAATCCAGGAAATCAATTTATTGAAGTAAAGGGAACATCAAGTGTTGATGTTCAAGTTGCCGATGTTGAAGGAAAGCTTGTGCCTATTCGTGTAACTAATTCAACTAATTCGATTTTTATAGAATTTGAATTATCAGTAGGCCCAGGAGTATATTTTATTAAAACCGAACAAGGAAAAACAATTCGTTTTGTAAAATTATAACCAGTGATAATAACATAAGTCAGCGCGATTGGTTTTGATATTTATTACCTTTTGTAAATGACATTTTTTAATAGTTATAAATAAACCGAAGTTCTAAAGAGCTTCGGTTTTGTATTGCTTTTTTGGTATGTTTAATCAGTGAATACTAACACAAGTCAGGCTATCGGGGTGTATATCCGTATCCTGTATGTTGCCACTAGCATAATGTTAGCTGGAGCAGGGAGAAAATATACTGTATTCCTCTATCGGAAATTTTAAAATTACAAAACCTCAAAGCTTTTAAAACTTAAGGTTTTATTATTTATATATTAAAAATTGAAAAGATTCTATTATACGCTTTTAATTTAATATTTCCGCATAAAAGCATTGATATAATGGTGATTGCTAGTAATTGATTTAATCAATTCTTGATCCATACCTTTCGTAAATTCGTGTAGCCATTCTTTGATTTTTTCTATTGAATCAAAACAAATGTTTTTATACTTATCTTTTATATATTTCCATACTTGTTCACAAGGGTTTAGTTCAGGAGTATATGGAGGTATTCGAAGTAAGTGTATATTATCAGGTAGATGAATATTTTTGGTTGAATGAAAACCTGTATTATCAATTACTACAATTTTATATTCGTTAGGTTGATGTTTCGAAAATGCATGTAAATATTTTTCAAACGCTTCACAATTGACTTGTTCTATTTCATATACAAAAGCATCCCCATCAATAGGAGAATAACTACCATATAGGTAAGTATTCTTAAATTCTTGTTTGAAATTAACAATAGGTTGTACTCCTTTTGCCGCAATAATGCTCCCAAGATGGGTCATCATTCTATATCTTGATTCATCTTGAAAATATAGATTCACATACGGAAATTTATCTCTATTTAGACTAAGTATAACTTGATTCAGGTAATCAGGTAAGTTTTAAAAAATCAACTTTAGCTTCTTCTGATTTTTTAATATGAGACTTGCGAGGTTGTTTGATTTTTGTTCCAAAAAATTCAATCATATAATTGCGTAAAGTAGCATACTGAATAGATGTTTCAAAAGTATTGTTTACCCACTGAAGAGCTTCAACATAACTGCTAAAACCTAAACGAGGATCATTTAATCTTTTTTCTAATTCTTCATGAATTTCTTTATTCACATGACGGGTACGCTTTTGTTTTTCTTTAACTGGAATTAAAAGTCCTGCTAACCCCTTGTCGCGATAATCTTTTAACCACAATTCCATAGAACGAATATTATAACCTAAATGAGAAGCTAATTCACTGCGCTTTTTAAAACGCGCTTCTTTTATGTGGATAAGAGATTGTAAACGCAGAATATTTTTAGGATTATCTTGTTTGCGTAATAATGATTAGAGCTCTGAAAGACTCTCTTTGACTATTAGAGTAGATGATTTTGGCATCCTTAAATATACGAAATATTTATATTAAAATCGTATTATACCATGAAACCACTTCAAAAACAAACACTTCGTTGCACTTTTCAATTTAACCATAGCGGTGCTATGTTGAAATTGAGAAAGCACTTGTTTTTATTGTGGTTGCATGTCTCATTACAAAGTTCTATTACATAATCTGGGTTGAATTATTATTTAACGCATGAATTGTAAAAAAGAAACGAAATATATGCTAAGTATCTTTTCGTTAATTGTATTAAATAAAATTCCTCATTTTATCTTTTTAGGAAATTGCAAGTGATATTAGATTATAGTGCAACTTTATTATCGAACTTGATTTTTTGAAAGGAGCAGAGGAATTAAAAGTGCCTGTTAAAAGTTTACTCACTTATTGATTTATGGCTTTTTTAGTTACAAAAGCCCTCCAGCCAATAATGGCCAATTGAAATTTTGAAGCTTTCGTAAGGTCTAATTGACGTTTGCTAAAGCTAGGGAGGAGGAGTTTGTTAATTTTAGCAAGGAATTGGTACATATCTTTTTTTTGCAAAATTATAAAATAAACCTAAATTTCTTACAAAAGTAGCCACTGATTTGTGGTCGGGGTTTATTTATAAAATTGCGGGCTTTTTTGTTTAAAGACTTTTAAAATGAGTTCATGGTTTTTATTTCTGAAATTTGAGCTAAAGTTTTTATCAGTTAACATACAAAAATACACAAAAGTGAGTACTTGATCAGGTGGGATGTTGTAGGTATTTGATAAAAAATCTTTCTTGTAAAAATAAATTACATCTTCAGCTAATTTGGTGTCATTATCCCATTTGCGTTTTCCTTTAAGCCTTTTGTAGTACCCATTGATATGCTTTTGCAAAGCTTCTAAATTTATTGAGGTAATTAAACCGTAATTAAAGGTTTCTAATAGCGTAGGTATATGTTCTTGTTGAATGCCTTCGTAAACAGGTAAACCAATATCTTTAGCTGATCTAGGTTGGTGAAAAGGGATTTTTAATAGATCATTTTCTAAATTCCCAGAAAGATTGTGTGGTAATATAGTCACCTCTTTTAGTTCAGTAACGCGTTCTTTTAGTTTTACTGTAATATAATTTTGACGGTAAATAGAATCGTTAACAACTAGCAGTTTATTTTTATAGCTAATACCATTAAAAATTAAAGAGTCGTTTTTGTTTACTAAAATTTCAAATTGCCCCTTGTTGTCTGTGATTGTATTTTTTGAGGTGTTTTGGTTAGTAATATGAATCCCCGAAACATTAAATTCAGTATTCGTGATTTGGCCAGTTAAAACTTTTGTTTTATTTGGGTGTTGAGCCCACCCAGGTAAAAAGACAAAGTATAGGAATGGTAGCATATATTTAAAAAATTGATATGCTACCATTTTGTTTAATTCGGGTTTACGTATTTATTTTTTAGTAGTTGCTATTATAGCGCCATCTTTAGCTTTTTTGCCATAAAGGCTAATAGCTGTAGAGGGCTTCAAATTGTCAACTTCGTCCAGTTGATCCGATTTGGCGAGTTTATTTAGGGTGTTAAAATCAGTTTCTTCTCCGTCAATAATAATGAGTTTATTAATATTAGGATTGTTTATAAAATTGAATTTAGGAAGTGAATTTCTAGATTTTTTATGTGATTTGGTGTGCTCAGATTGGTTATTAACTTCTTCACCTTCGTGAATAAAACCATTGGCAAATTCTTCAAAGTCAAATTCAGCATTATTTAATAGATCTCTTAATTGATCACTACTAAAAGAAAAAGAAAAGGGATGTTCCGATAAAAATGAATCAAAGGATTCGTTTGCTTTTTCAAATTCATCCATTATAGCACTTATTCGATCCGATTGTAAATTACCTTTAGTAGTGATATATAATGAATCATTTTTACTGCCTAATTCCAAATCAGCAATAGGAACATTGGATGACATGGCGTATTTACTTTTTTGACTGCCTTTTTGGAGTAAAATTTTGATTCCCGTAATTTCTTCTTGATCATTATAATTAACTTCGGAAATGTCAAGTTTGATTTCATTTTCTTTAAAATAAGCAATCAAATCTTCAAATTGTTTTTCGGAAGTATTTTTGGAAATAGTTCCAATGACTTCATCTGTGGTAACTTGCGTGTAACTAGTAATAGTTGCTTGTAGTGTTTCATTTGCAAAAGCACTGTAACAAACACCCAAACTTAAAGCTATGATATATAATCTCTTCATGGTTTAGTAATTTTTTTGGTTCTGTATTTTATATACGAAAATTGTAAAAATGTGTGACAAACTTTTTTTGAAAAAAATTATAGAATAGTTTTTGTAATATTTTAAAATCAGTAGGTTAATTGTATGTGTGCTGTATTAAGTTAGTAATTGGTGACATAGACTGGAGTATAATTCTCTATATTTGCTTCTTGAAAAAAAGAATTTATGAGTGTTTTTTTTATTATTGTCGGGCTAATTTTATTAGTTGTAGGAGGGGAGTTTTTAGTACGATCTTCCGTTGCACTATCTTTTAAATTCAATATTTCTAAAATGGTGATTGGGCTTACGGTGGTGTCTTTTGCAACATCAGCTCCGGAATTGCTAGTGAGTTTACAGGCAGCAATGGACGGATATGCTTCCATATCCTTAGGTAATGTTATTGGCTCTAATATAGCTAACATAGGATTAGTTTTAGGGATTACAGCTATTTTAGGCTCGTTGTATGTGGAGCGTGATTTTTTTACTATGCACTGGCCGTCAATGGTGTTTTTTTCAGGCTTACTTTACTTATTTTTAGCAAATGATCAAGTGTTATCTTTTTTTGAGGGAGGGATATTATTAGCTGCTATTGTAGTTTTTCTAGTGATTTTGATTCGTAATGCAAAAAGGAGTTCCCTTGTGGGAGAAGAAAAAATTAGTGACGAGGTTGATGAAGATTTAGAAAGTGTTTCTTACTTTAAAATAGGAATGTGGTTGCTTATTGGAGCGGTATCCCTGTATTTTGGGTCGGAGTTATTAGTTAAAGGCGCTGTAGATTTGGCCAAATTGATGGGAGTGAGTGAGCGAGTAATTGCAGTTACTATGATTGCAGTGGGTACAAGTGTGCCTGAGCTAGCGGCTTCGGTAATTGCGGTTATGAAACAAGAAAAATCAATTTCAATAGGAAATTTAATTGGATCAAATATTTTTAATATTGGGTCAGTTTTAGGAATTACCGCTTTGGTACAGCCAATAAAAGTAGATAGCGTAGAGATTTTGAGCAATGATATTTTCTGGATGCTAGGCTTTGCATTAGTACTACTACCTATAACCTTACTTCCTAACCGTAATGAAATTAATCGATTAAAAGGAGGTGTTATCTTTTTAGGTTACATCACTTTTTTAATGGTTACATTTTTAGCATAAAGTTAAATAATACCATGCAAAAGAATGCCTAAGTTTATAAATTCCATGAAAAGCTAAATTTAACTCAGCAACAGTTTTCCGATAAATCAGGTATTTCAGTAAGGAGAAGTAGAATGATTCTGATAAAGGTGATTGGTTTGCATTTACATTAGAAACGGTATTTCAATGATAATTTTTTCAGAAATAATTAATTGATTATCTTAAACGATATGGTTTTACGGTGGTTACTTTTTGTGTTTTTAATTCCTTTTATAGCAACTGGACAGGAATGGGAAGTTGTAGTTGAAAAAAACGGGATTATTGTTGAAAAGAATAAGGAAACTATAAGGGATGTATATCATTTCAGAACTACTACCAAGATAAATGCGTCAGTTAATGAATTGGAAAAATTGCTTGAAAACATAAGCAATTATCCCAGTTGGTTATACAAATATGATAAAGCGGAATTACTAAATGCCAGCGTAAATACTTTTTTGTTCCGAGCAAAAATTTTGGCTCCTTTCCCGTTAAAAGACCGAAAAATTAAAATAAAATTAATTAAGAGTAGTGTTGAAGATAAAATTGTTTATCAAATGCAGAGTACGCCGGTTACAGATACTTTGTTTTGTGTAAATTGTGAAGAAATTGCAGGTATGTCGGGGAGTTGGCAATTAAAAAAAGTATCGGAAAAGGTTACAGAAATTCAAAACGTAACGCGAGTAATAGCTGATATACCACTGCCTAAAGCAATTCTTTATCCCTTATTTTATCGTGCACCTCAAAAAAGTTTTGAAAACCTTTTAGAGATGTATTCAAATTAGCAATTCCAATTTTAAGAAACAAGCAAAAAAAAGGCTTCCACTAAAATGAAAGCCTTTTTTATAATTAGATTATCGTATTGATTAAACTTTAGCAGTTTTAACAGTTTTGATAATACGTGCAGCAATTTTGTATGGGTCTCCGTTTGAAGATGGACGACGATCTTCCAACCATCCTTTCCAACCTTTTTCCACAGTAATAATCGGAATACGGATTGAAGCTCCACGGTCAGATACTCCATAACTGAAATCAGTAATAGCAGCAGTTTCGTGCTTACCAGTTAAACGCTGATCATTGTAAGCTCCGTATACTTCAATATGTTCTTTAACAAATGGACGGAATGCTTCACAAATAGTTTCGTAAGTTTCTTTAGATCCACAAGTTCTCAATATAGTATTTGAGAAGTTTGCGTGCATACCAGAACCATTCCAGTCAGTATCACCAAGTGGCTTAGGATGCCAAACAACTTGTAATCCGTAAGACTCGCCAATACGCTCTAATAAGTAACGGCATACCCAAATTTCATCACCAGCTAATTTAGCTCCTTGTGCAAAACATTGGAACTCCCACTGTCCGGCAGCAACCTCAGCATTAATACCTTCAACATTTAATCCCGCTTCTAAACAAACGTCTAAATGTTCTTCAACCATATCACGTGCAAATGCATTTTTAGCGCCTACTGAACAGTAAAACTGTCCCTGTGGAGTTTGGTCTCTTGGGAAACCAACAGGTAAATTAGTTTCTACATCGTATAAAAAGTATTCTTGCTCAAATCCAAACCAGAAATCGTTATCATCATCTTCAATAGTAGCACGCGCATTATCATCATGCGGAGTACCGTCAGCATTTAAAACTTCAGTCATTACTAAATATCCACCTTTACGTTGTGGATCTGGGTATATGGCAACAGGCTTTAGTAAACAGTCAGAATTTCCACCTTCCGCTTGGTTAGTCGAACTTCCGTCAAAAGACCACATTGGGCAATCTTCTAATTTTCCACTAAAATCATCAACGATTTTAGTTTTACTTCTCATACTAGCAGTTGGCTTTGTACCATCTAACCAGATATACTCTAATTTAGCTTTACTCATAATAGTATATAAAACAATTAAACTTTACTCTTGGACGGCAAATATAGAAATATTTACGTAGTACTACTTAATTTTTGTCATTCAAATTAAGTAAGGCGATAATTTTTTAATGAATCATAATAAAACGGTAGTCTTTTTGATAATTGTTGATTTTTTCTTAAAAATAGCGCGGTGTAATTATTCATTTTTAAAGTATTATGGGGTAAAAAATAACATTTGAGTAAACTGCTTTAAAGGGTGAATTTATCTTTTTTCTTTCTGTTGCAACTGAGCTATAAAATTTTATGGTGCGTAGCTGATTTTTCAGTCAAGTATTGATGAAAAAGAAGTCGTTTATGGCATGTATATTCAGTAGTATGTTTAAACGGAAATGATGCTAAAACAATTCCATTTTTTTAAATAATAAACTTAATATGAATTATCTTTTTACACATTTTTAGTATTGTAGTATCTTTGCAAACCAATACTTGTTTTATGAGTCAAGAAGTTAGTAAAAGATATGCGCAACGAGGTGTTTCTGCCTCAAAGGAAGATGTACACAGTGCGATAAAAAATATTGATAAAGGGCTTTTTCCAAAAGCTTTTTGCAAAATTGTGCCGGATTATTTAACAGGGAGCGATGATCATTGTTTGATTATGCATGCGGATGGTGCAGGGACTAAGTCTTCACTAGCTTATATGTATTGGAAACAAACAGGAGATATTTCGGTATGGAAAGGCATTGCTCAGGATGCATTGATTATGAATATTGACGATTTGTTATGTGTTGGTGTCACGGATAACATCATGTTATCATCCACCATAGGCAGAAATAAAAATTTAATTCCTAGCGAGGTTATTTCAGCAATTATTAATGGTACGGAGGAGTTATTAGCGGATTTAAAAGCCCATGGGGTAACCATTCATTCTACAGGAGGAGAAACTGCTGATGTAGGTGATTTGGTACGTACAATTATTGTAGATTCTACCGTTACAGCGCGTATGAAACGTGCTGACGTTATTGATAATGCCAATATTCAGCCAGGCGATGTAATTGTAGGGCTGGAATCTTTTGGTCAAGCAACTTACGAAACTGAATATAATGGAGGGATGGGCAGTAACGGATTAACTTCTGCACGCCATGATGTTTTTGATAAGGAACTGGCTACTCAGTTTCCTGAAAGTTTTGATGCTGCGGTACCCGAAGCGTTAGTGTATTCCGGAAAAACAAAATTAACCGATACAGTTGAAGGAGCCCCTATTAATGCCGGTAAATTAGTGCTTTCGCCTACGCGAACCTATGCACCAATCATTAAGCAACTATTAGAAAAATACAGCACTAGCGATGTTCATGGAATGGTGCATTGTAGTGGAGGAGCACAAACTAAAATTCTTCATTTTGTAGATCAGCATCATATTGTAAAAGATAATCTTTTTGATATACCGCCTTTGTTTAAATTGATACAAGAAAACTCTGGGACCGATTGGAAAGAAATGTATCAGGTATTCAACATGGGGCACCGTATGGAATTGTATGTAAATCCCGCTGTCGCAGAAGATATCATTGGGATTTCCAAGAGCTTTAACGTAAATGCACAAATTATAGGACGTGTAGAAGCATCTGAAACTAAAAAATTAACAATCAAGAGTGCTTATGGTACTTATGAGTATAGTTAGAATGGGTACCTGAATTTTTTGAAAAGTTAAAACTAAGCACTTAGTACATTTCGCTTTTAAAAATAGTACAGTGAGCTATTGGTAATTAGCCTTTAACTGTTGGCTTTTATAATATTTATAAAGGAGCTAATGGCTGATAGCTAAGAGTAAAAATGGATGTTTAAAAAGATGTTGATTTTTAATGCATAGAAGTTTATTTCGGTATAGATTTAGAATAGACTCACAAGTTAGTGGGTCTATTTTTTTTGTGCTATTTCTATTTCTTAACGTAATTTTGAATGATGGGATTTGTGGAATATTTAAAATATGTAGCTTTAGTACTGTGTATAGCGGGTTGTAAAAAGCAACATTCGTTTACTTTGATTGCAAAAAAAGAGGCAGTCTATCTACCACTTCCTTTAAAAGTAAAGGCTCCTGTAGATAATCAAATGACTGAAGAAAAAATAGCTTTAGGAAAATTGTTGTTTTTTGATCCCATCCTTTCTGGAGAAAAGAACGTAGCCTGCGCTACCTGCCATCACCCCAAAAACGGTTATGCTGAGTTTAGAGATCTTTCAATTGGTGTTAATGGAAAAGGCTTTGGAGCTCATCGAAAAATTGTCAAAATGGATAGTATATTGTCTTTTGTAAAGCGAAATGCACATACCATTTTAAATACCGCTTTTAATGGTATTTCAGAAACAGGACAAGTTTCAGCTAAAAAAGCTCCTATGTTTTGGGATAATAGAGTGGAAAGTTTAGAGGCACAAGCACTCGAACCTATAAAATCCTTGGAAGAAATGCGTGGATTCAGAATAGCAAAAAAGGCTATTTTAGATTCAATTGTTTTAAGGTTAAATAGCAATAAACAATACAAAGAACTATTTAGGAAAGCTTTTGATAATAAAGTGATTAAAGCTATTCATTTGGGTAAAGCTATAGCTACTTTTGAGCGAAGTTTGATTACTCCAAATTCTCGTTTTGATCAATTTTTACGCGGTAATGATAACGCACTTTCTATTTCTGAAAAAGAAGGCTTTAAAATTTTTAAAAGAGTAGGCTGTGCCAATTGCCATAGTGGCCCCATGTTTTCCGATTACAAATTACATACCTTAGGTATGATTGAAAATGAAAAGTTAGCAGCACCAGATAAAGGAGCCAAAGATCAATTTCAATTTAGAACACCAACATTGCGGAATTTGCAATTTACAGCGCCATACATGCATAATGGGAAATTCAATAGTTTAAAAAAAGTATTGGAATTTTATGAGGAAATCGCAGGGAAAAAAGTAAAAAACCCTAATGTAGCAGCAAAAGATTTAGATACGTTGATTAATAAAGTGACTATTACGGCAAAGGATATTAATTTGATTGAGTCTTTTTTGAATTCATTAAATGATACCAATTTTGATAAAGAGGTTCCTAGATCTGTACCTTCAAAACTTGCTGTAGGGGGTGATATTTAAAAAGCAAATCCTACTAAGTGTATTTAGAATCTAATCTTGGTTCGCGTTTCTTGACATAAAGTGATCCTAAGTCTTTATCGGATACTTATGATTTTTTTATAATTATTTATAAGTGTAATCCTACTTGTTATGAGTTGAAAGCGATGAAATTATGCCTAGTATAGTGTTTGAAAACCGATCACAACAAACACTATGTTTTTACTTAAAAAATCAAGTTTATTAATAAGATTAGTTATTGCATTCTTTTTGGCAATTTCTGTGATAAATGCTCAAAATTGTGATACTACTATCCATAGCGGTGAAGGAACTTTTTATGGAGGCGTAGCAGGCAGTTCAGCAGGTAATTGTGGCTTGCCGCTGGCTGCGGATGATATTTTGCACTGCGCCTTAAATACTATTGATTATAACGGAAGCCAAGCTTGCGGAGCTTGTATAAAAGTGGAAGGTACTGCAGGAAAATCAGTAGTAGTTAAAGTAGTGGATCGTTGTCCGGAATGTAAGGAAGGGGATGTGGATTTGAATGGTGCGGCCTTTGCTTTAATCGACGATCCGATTTCGGGTCGGATTCCAATTACTTGGAAATTTGTTAATTGTCCGTTAAAATCTGAAAATCAATTTATAAAAATCAATTTTAAAAGTGGCTCTACTAAGTACTGGACTGCTATCCAAATACGAAATTTAACTCAGGCTATTGAATCTTTAGAATATAAAAACTCCAATGGAAGCTGGACAGCAATTAATAGAGTTTTGTTTAATTTTTTTATTGAACCTAGTGGTATAAATACGCCAATGACCTTAAGAGCCACATCGGTATTAGGGGAGCAATTGGTGTTTAAAAATGTAGCTATTGATATTGAAAATGATTTTAATACTAATCGGCAATTTTCAAATACATGTAATGAGGCTACATTGTCAAATAAATTACCTAAACTGGGTGTTCAAAATCTTGATATTTCATTTTTGAAAGGTAAAATTGATATACAAACACCATTTGAAACCTACAAATTATTTGATGTTTCGGGGAACATGCTCCGTGCAGGCACGAGCACAACTACCATAGCAATTGAGGAACTACCAACAGGCATTTATTTTTTAAAAATTGATGCGTATAAAACGATCAAATTTTACAAAGATTAGTTGTTCTTAAATTTTAAAACAACTGGGAATCTTATTGTGTACTTCGTATACTGAAAGTATATTTGCAGCGTGTAAAAGCCCGTTGCATTGGAAATAGTGAAATGGGTTATGCATTAATTTTATAATACTATAAATCAAGCAGTATGCAAAACGGATTATACGCTAAATTCAACACTACAAAAGGAGCGATTTTAGTCAATTTAGAGTTTGAAAAAACGCCGGGAACAGTGGGGAATTTTGTTGCTTTGGCAGAAGGGAATCTTGAAAATTCGGCGAAGCCTCAGGGAGAAAAGTATTACGATGGACTAAAATTTCATCGTGTAATTCCTGATTTTATGATACAAGGAGGGTGCCCGCAAGGAACAGGATCAGGGAATCCTGGTTACAAATTTGATGATGAAATTCATCCAGATTTAACTCATAGTGGACCAGGAATATTATCCATGGCAAATGCTGGACCAGGAACAAACGGAAGTCAGTTTTTTATTACGCATGTGGAAACCGCATGGTTGGATGGAAAGCACACTGTTTTTGGAAATGTAGTTGAAGGACAAGATGTGGTTGATGCCATTGCCCAAGGCGATGCTATTGAAACCATGGAAATTATTAGAGTAGGCGCTGCAGCAGAAGCTTTTAATGCGGTTGAAGCATTTAGGCTATTCAATGGAGTCAAAGCGGAAAGAGAAGCGGCAGCAAAAAAAGAATCAGAAGCATTATTGGCTGATTTAGCAGAAGGTTTTGATAAAACCGAAAGTGGTTTGCACTATAAGGTAATTAATAAAGGAAGTGGTGCCCAGGCTGAAAAAGGAAAAACGGTATCGGTACATTACAAAGGATCATTACCTGATGGAACTGTGTTTGATTCATCTTACAAAAGAAATGAGCCTATTGATTTTCCATTAGGAATGGGGCATGTAATTGCTGGCTGGGATGAAGGTATTGCCTTATTACAAGTAGGAGATAAAGCACGTTTTGTGATTCCGCCACATTTAGGATACGGATCACAAGGAGCTGGAGGAGTAATTCCGCCAGATGCAACCTTAGTTTTTGATGTGGAATTGATGGATGTAAAGTAGGAACGCCTTGCGGTAAAATACCCTAAGGTTAATAAAAAAAGTCTTTAATGCAATTTTGCATTAAAGACTTTTTTTATTTTACCGTGTAGGATTAGTTGTGTACAATTTGTACGGATGATTTTTTATTATTTACAATAACAAAATAAACGCCTATAGCCCAGTCACTCGTGTTAATCTCAAAGTTGTCAGTTAATGCGGTGGTTTTAAAAACTTCGCTCCCCTGTGCATCAATAATTTTAACTGTATCTCCTTTAAATACCCCTTTTAAAAGAGTAATATCCTTGGTGGGATTTGGATATATACTTAAAGATTGTACGTTGTTGTTATGAATTACATTTGTAGTTACACTTAAAGTTTGCTCATCAGTCTCAGTACAATCGAATTTGTCGCTTTCAGGACCTGGAATACAATTGCAATTTTCATCAAATTTGTCATCTATAGTGCAAAGATTTCCATCATAACACCGAACGCCTTCATCACAAGAGTACACATCAGTTTGAAAGAAAAATTTGTATCTGGGGTGATTTAATATTTTTTCCTTTTCATCTTCCCTTAAAATAGCATCGGGATAGGTGTGTATTCCTGTCCACATAATGGCAGTTCGATTTTCTGGTATATCTTCTGGGTGGACTAAACTAAAGGAGTGCCCTAATTCGTGTCCCACACCACCTATAATCCTATTTGGACCAGTAATATTAGGATTTTGATTTATTGAACCAGCCAGATCGTTACCAGTCAAATAGGCAATGGAAGGCCTAGAAGCTCCATTGTCGTCCGGGATGTCGTTAAAAATTAGCCAAATAAAATTAGGGTCACTTTGTTCTGCGCCAATCAATTTATTAGCTTCAACAATAGTATTAAATATAGGCCAGAAGCGTCTTTCAAAAATGACGTTGGGGTTTTCTATAAACCAAGAGGAATCTTTATTACTATTGATAACCTCAACTATTGGGGTATTAATAGCAAAAGTACGTCCTCCTAATTGTTCATGAAACCATCTTTGTAGGTCAATGGCTATGTTTTCAATTCCGGTAACATAATCTTCATTAAATGTTTTATCGGTAGGCACCATGTAAACAAACCGAACTGATTTATCAATTTGTGCTGTCCCTTTAAAGTTTGCAGATAATAAAACAAGAATTATTGAAGCAATAATTCTGGAACTGAAAACGCTTCGTAGATTGTTAAGGGCATTTGATTTCCCTTTGGTTCGGAGTAATTTTAAATAATTTTTCATAAGCTTTTTTTAAGCATAACGAAAAATTTTAGTAGATAGTATTTGTAAATATTAGCTGGTAGGTTCGTAATAAGAATCACTTGATTTTGGCAAGATTTTGATGGCTGCAAATGAGTTTGTTAACTTATTGTTAATTCGTGTTAAAAATTATAAAATTTTTTAAAAATTAATTTTTTAATTCAAGTAACAAAACAGATATATTTTTTACTGGTTTTAAGCTTAACATTTACTAGCAGGCTAATAAAAGGGAAATGATAGGTGTAATAATAATGTATTTGACATCAAATTATCTATTCAAAATGCTTTTTTGTCCAAGAAAAGGATCTCTAGTTTTTATTTAAGTAATTCAAAATGAGAACTAGTAAAAATGGGATCAAAAAAGGCTACGCTAGGAAAATCCATAAATACTTGTAATAAAAAAAAGCAACAAATTCAGAAAAGAATAGTGTTGCTTTTAGTAGTTAGCTAGTTAGTGGTCGTAATATTAGTATGTATTAAAAAAAGCTAGTTTAAATATCATCAAAACTTATGCTTGTAAAATCGTTTGATGCTTCTTTGCTGGAAGTTACCTCAAGAGTAGCTTCGCTGCCATTACTGTCGTATGATTTTTGATAGTTTTTTTGGTGTCTTTCACTGATTACCTCTAAACCTTTTTCTTTAATAACGTAATCAGTCATTTCGTTCAAAATTTCAGTGAATCCTTCAAAATCTTCTTTGTATAAATAGATTTTGTGTTTTTTGTAATGGAAAGAGCCATCATCATTAGTAAATTTTTTACTTTCGGTAATGGTAATATAGTAGTCATCAGCTTTAGTTGCTCGTACGTCAAAAAAGTAAGTTCTTCTTCCTGCTCTTAAAACTTTAGAAAAAATTTCTTCTTTCTCCATCGTTCCGTAGTCCCCCATAATATTAATTTCTAGTTTTGGTTAATTATTGTTACTCAAAAATGAAAAAAAAACTTATACAATCAAAAAAATTACACTTCTTTTTGTTGTGATTGTTTTTTGTATAAGTCCAAATAGTATCCATAATTTTTTGTAAGTAGCTTATGGTTACCTTTTTGTATTAGTTTTCCGTCTTTTAAAACAAGAATTAGATCGGCATTTTTAACAGAAGAAATTCGATGACTTACAATAATTGTCGTTCTTTTTTCTGACAAAGCTTTGAAATTTTCTATAATTTGCTTCTCAGTTTCTGTATCAACAGCTGATAAACTATCATCCAAAAGTAAAATCTTTGGATTTTTTAATAATGCACGAGCAATTGATACACGTTGCTTTTGACCTCCGGACAGGGTAACACCTCTTTCGCCAAGCAGCGTTTTATAGCCATTTTTAAAGTCCTTTATATTTTTATGAACTGATGCTGTTTTAGCAACTTCAATCATTTCTGCTTCAGTGGCATTGTTTTTTCCAAAACAAATATTGTTTTCTATGGTGTCGCTAAATAAAAATGCATCCTGAGGTACATAACCCATTTGAGATCGTAAACTTTGTAGATTAATACTGTTTAAGGGTTGTTTATCAATACTAATTTTTCCCTTTGTAGGATCATATAAACGTCCAATAAGTTCAAGAACTGTGGATTTGCCTGAACCTGTATTCCCAATAATGCCTACGGTTTGTCCAGCTTTAATGTTAAAGGACAGATTCTTTAGGGCATGAATACCTGTGTCAGGATAGGTAAAATCAACATTCTCGAAATTAATTTCTCCAGTAATGGAAACTGGTATAGCATTTTCTTTATTTTTTATTTCTGGAATAGTTTTTAAAAACTCATTTATCCTTTTTTGGGATGCTTCAGCTTGTTGTATCATTGAGGAAACCCAACCTACTGTAGCTACAGGCCAAGTAAGCATGTTTACAAAAATGATGAATTCCACCAGTACCCCAAAGTCGCTAATTTGACCATTTAAGTACTGCTTTCCGCCAATGTAAATAACAATAATATTACTTATACCAATTAGGCAAACCATAAGTGGGTAAAATAATGCTTGGACCCTAGCTAGGTCAATACTCTTTTGTTTGCTTTGATTGGCAAGTTCATTAAAATCAGTATTGGTGCGACCTTCAATTTGATAAGCTTTTAAAACGGCAATACCGCTAAACGATTCCTGGGTAAATGTGGTCAATTTTGATAGGTATTCCTGAACTATAGTGGTACGTTTATTAATGGCCACACTTAAATAGTAAACACTTAAGGAAAGTACTGGAAGCGGAGCAATGGTGTACAATGTAAGTTTAGGGGCAATACTACTCATGTAGGTAAGAACTACTGCAAATAGTGTAATGGTGTTTACGCTGTACATTAGAGCTGGTCCAGCATATAAACGAACTTTTCCAACATCTTCGCTAATTCGATTCATTAAATCGCCAGTACGATTTATTTTATAAAAGCTTAAGGATAGTTTTTGGTAATGCGCGTAAATTTCATTTTTGAGGTCAAATTCAATAAATCTTGAAACTACAATAAACGTTTGGCGCATTAAAAACATAAAGAAGCCTGCAAGTAAAGCACTTCCGATAATGAGCAGAATATTGACGAGTAAACTGTGTTTTACCACAGCAATATCAGTAATGTTTCCTTTTATATACTGCTCAACTTCGGCTACAATATCCCCAACAAATTTAGGAACAGCAACGGCAAACAACCTAGATGTTACTGCTATAAATAACCCTAAAATCAGGCGAACTTTGTATTTTATAAAGTATTTGTTGAGGTGTTTTAATGCTTTCAAGAGCTATAGGTTTTAAAACAAATATAAGGGGAATATCCCTAAATGGAGTTTGCTTGCATTTAGTTTATGATTTCTATATTTAATTGGTTGTTGGTTGTTGGTTGTTGGTTGTTGGTCGTGTGTTGTGAGTTGTGAGTTGGAGGGTTTTTATTTTTAGGGTAAATTAATGAAGTGTGTTTGCATAAAACTTTGAGTCTTGCTTTGTTTTAGTAATTGCTATCTTGCACGATGTTCTAAAAATAAAGTGACAAATTGTAATTGTTCCTTGTTCTAAGTCTTATGTCATTTTGTGGTTATCGGCTTAAAGTAATAAGTATACTTATTTTATGTCTTGAGTTGAAAACATTCCAAAAAAACGCTACTTTCTATCTTTTATGAGCGTAAGTGACTATTTATTTAATTAACTAGCCAATAGTAGATGGCGTCAATTTTTTATGCCTAACTTATTTTAAAATTTGTAATGCTCTCTTTTGATAATTGTAGTACTTTTGCAGCGTTAAAATGTATAATAAACGTTCTTATATTTTATGCTTACACGAAGACATATTCGTATAAAAGTGATGCAGTCACTTTTTGCAATGAAACAGAAACAAAGTGACCAACTAGATGTTGAATTAAAGTATTTAAAGGAAAGCATGAATCAGGTACGTGTGCTTTTTGTAGCTAACTTGGATTTGCTTGTTGCGCTTCGTAAGCATGCGGAATACATTTTAAATGCAAATAAAAAAAAGCAATTGGCCACTGACGCTGAAAAAAATCCTAACAGTAGATTTGTTAATAATGGTTTGTTAAAACTATTGGAGCGTAATGAGGAATTGATTGAGGAAGTTGAGGACTTAAAAATCAACTATTGGGATTTAGATGATGATTACGTAAAAATACTTTTTAAAGAAATTATTGAAAGCGATTTGTATGAAGCCTATATGAGTGCTGAAACAGATTCTTTTAAACAGGATCGAAATTTTATTCTGGATATTTACAAAGAAATAATTGCACCAAACGATAAGCTTTACGATTATTACGAGGATAAAAAACTTTCATGGGTAGATGACATTCCATTAGTAAATACCGCATTATGTGCTTTTTTGAAAAGGATTAAAGCATCTAGCGACCAAACGTTACGACTTCCTGCCTTGGTTAAAGACAATGATGATATTTTGTACGCTCAAGACTTATTTAGAAAAACAAAATTAAATGAAAATCAGTTTTTAGCCGAAATTGAAGGCAAAACGCCTAATTGGGATAGGGAACGTATTGCAGTAATGGATCAAATAATGATTCAGTTAGGAATTTGCGAATTTTTAAAGTTTCCGTCAATTCCTGTTAAAGTAACCATTAACGAATATTTAGAAATTGCAAAGGAATACAGCACTCCAAAAAGTAGTATTTTTATAAATGGTATATTAGACAAGCTTTCAAAAGAATATAAGGAGCTAGGTACCTTAAATAAAATGGGTCGAGGTTTAATGTAAATTAAAAATTTATTACTTTAGAGCCCTAAATAAATAACAAATAAATTATTATCATGAAAAAAGGAATTTTAATTCTTGCAGGTATTTTTGCCATGAGTTTGGTTTCATGTAAAAAGAATGCCTCAGATAAAGTAAGTGAAGAACAACTAGTTGAAGCTGCTGAACGTGATGCAAAAGCAGGTGATTTTCCTGTAATGAAATTCAATGAATTGGAGCATGACTTTGGTACTATTAACGAAGGAGATGTGGTTGAGCACTTATTTACATTTACAAACACTGGTAAAGCACCATTAGTAATTACTAATGCAAAAGGAAGTTGTGGATGTACGGTACCAACATACCCAAAAAATACACCAATTGCTCCAGGAGCAACAGGAGAAATAATGGTGAAATTCAATAGTACAAACAAACCTAACCAACAACAAAAAACAGTAACTATTACTGCAAATACGGAAACAGGTAAGGAAAGAATAAAAATTAAGGCGTCGGTAACTCCAAAGCCAAAAACAGAAGAAGCAGGTAGTTAATGGGAGATTTTCAACAGTTTTTGCCGATTGTTTTAATGTTTGTGGTAGTGTATCTATTTATGATACGCCCGCAAATGCAACGTCAAAAAAAAGAAAAACAATTTGCAGCTGATTTAAAAAAAGGAGATCGGGTAATTACTAAAAGTGGGTTGCACGCTAAAATTTTTGAAATAAGCGAAAAAAATGATGCCGTAGTTTTAGAAACTACCGCAGGTAAATTAACTTTTGATCGTTCATCAATATCATTGGAATTATCAAGAAAACTTAATGCTCCTGCAGAAACGGTTTCAAAAGCAAAATAATACAGAGGTTACTCTTAAATTTAATTATAAAAAAGCTTCTAGTGTGCACTG
>NZ_AFPB01000175.1 GCF_000218485.1 Aquimarina agarivorans
ACATTATAGAGGATTTAAAAATTGGATAAGTCATAGTGAAAAAATTTAAGTGTGAAACAAAAAAAAGCGTCCGTGGAACGGACGCTTTTACTATAAGTATATATGTATTTTTTAATCAATGCATACAATAAAATAACGTCCTGGTGTGTCTGATATAAATCATCACAAATCTGCGCTTAAGCGAACACTTAAGGCATGAGGTATTGACGTTATATGAAATGTTGTTTTTCATTGTTATACAAATATGCTGATTTTAAATTAATTAGCAATGCGGATTTTAAAATTTGTTTGTTTTTTTATAAGGTTACTTTCGCGAAAGCATAATTAACTTATAATTAATGTTTTATAAATTTTTTGGTAACATGATTTGGAGTGAATTACAATAACTTTATACACAGGATTCTAATTTGAAGTCATAGCTATTGCAGCATGTGGATATGTAATCAAAAGCAGAATAGTAGTAATATCTTATCCTTATGAAAAAAATATACGTTTATTTAAAAGATTTTATAATTGAGCTTTCAATTGCAAAACTTAAAAGTTTTTACTCTCCTTTTAAGTATAAAAAAATACTTTTAAAATCAGCAATTTCCATGGTATGAAGAAAAGGTCGGTTGATGTTTTGGTGCTTTCGGATATTCATTTGGGAACTTACGGGTGTCAAGCAAAAGAGTTGTTGTTGTATATGAAGTCAATTAAACCAAAACATGTGATTTTGAATGGTGATATTATTGATATTTGGCAATTCAAAAAACGGTATTGGCCAAAATCTCATATGAAGGTGGTAAAGCACTTGATGCAATGGATTACAAAAGGCATTAAGGTGACCTATATTACAGGAAATCATGATGAAATGTTACGCAAGTTTGAAGGTTTTCAAATGGGATCTTTTAAAATTGTAAACAAATTAATATTGAATTTGGGTAATGAAAAAGCTTGGATTTTCCATGGTGATGTCTTTGATGTTACTATGCAACATTCTAAATGGATAGCAAAACTAGGTGCTATGGGGTATGATTTACTTATTTTGCTGAACAGTGCTGTAAATTATGTAAATAAAAAAATGGGCAAGGAACCAGTTTCAATGTCAAAAAAAATAAAGAATAGCGTAAAATCAGCAGTTAAGTTTATTAATGATTTTGAAAAGATTGCTGCCGATATTGCTATCGATAATAAATACGAATATGTTATTTGTGGGCATATTCATCAACCAGAAATGCGAAAAATTAAGAACGAACAGGGTGCCGTAATGTATTTAAATTCGGGCGACTGGATTGAAAATTTAACAGCTCTGGAATATGTTGAAAATCATTGGAGTTTGTATGAATTTGCAGCCGACACCCAATTGCAAGAAACTAAAAATCAGGTAGCAGATCATCAGGAAATATTGGAAACCGAGGTGCTTTTTAAAAATATGTTGGAGGATTTTCAATTAATGAAATCTGTAAAATAATTGATGAAGGTATTATACGCAATTCAGGGAACAGGAAACGGTCACTTAAGCAGGGCAAAACATATTATACCGATATTACAAAAAAAGAATATTGAGCTTGATTTATTAGTTAGTGGCATTCAGGCGGATATAAAACTTTCGCATGAAGTAAAATACCGTTTTAAAGGATTGAGTTTTATTTTTGGAAAAAAAGGCGGCGTCGATGTTTGGAAAACTTATTTGAAAACTAATACCAAACGTATTCAAAAAGAAATCAAAAGTTTGCCAGTTCAAAACTATGATTTGGTCATCAATGATTTTGAACCAATTTCGGCATGGGCATGCAAATTAGCTAAGGTGCCATGCGTGGGTTTTAGTCATCAGGCAGCGGTATTGTCACTCAATGCGCCTAAGCCAAAAAAACCAGATGTTTTGGGGCGCTTTATCCTAAAAAAATATGCGCCTACCGCCAAGCAAATTGGATTGCACTTTGCCTCTTTTGATACTTCAATTTTTACGCCAATTATTCGAAATGATATCCGAAATGCAGTAATTGAAAACAAAAATCACTATACGGTGTATTTGCCTTCGTACAGTGATAAAAAGTTATTAAAATTTCTATCTAAAATTGAACATGTGGAATGGCAGGTTTTTTCAAAGCATAATAAAAAAGAAATTACAAAAAAAGGCATTACCATTCGTCCTATTACCAATGCCTTATTTGTAAAAAGTATGGCGAGTAGTGCGGGTGTTTTATGCGGAGCAGGTTTTGAAACACCAGCTGAAGCACTTTTTTTACAAAAAAAATTACTAGTTATTCCCATGAAAGGACAATATGAGCAACAATGTAATGCAGCAGCATTAAAGCAAATGGGCGTGCCCGTGCTAAAATCATTAAAGCAAAAACATGTGAGTGCACTAAAAAAATGGGTAGCTTCAAATGATCGCGTACATGTCAATTATCCTGAGCAGACAGAACAATTAATTGATCAGTTATTGCATGAGTATGGCAAGTTGATAACAAATGAGCAAGCTTTTTCATGAAAAAAAATGAAAATGAGTTTGCTTTAAAAGCAGATGATTTTGGGGAAGATTTCAAGTGGGGAGTATCCACTGCAGCCTATCAAATTGAAGGAGCTTATGATAAGCATGACAAAAAAGCTTCAATTTGGGATACCTTTACAACAAAAAAAGGAAAAATTTACAGCGGACACCACGGAAAAATTGCCACTGACTTTTACCACAACTATCAACAGGATATTGATCTGATGCAACGGATGAATATTAAAAACTTTCGCTTTTCATTATCGTGGGCAAGGTTAATTCCCGATGGAGTGGGTAAAAAAAGTAGTCACGGAGTTGCTTTTTACAATAAGGTTATCAATTATTGTTTGCAATGCGGAATTACACCTTGGGTAACTCTATATCACTGGGATTTGCCTCAAAAATTACAAGACAAAGGCGGCTGGACAAATCGTTCAATTATTCAATGGTTTCAAGAGTATGCTGAGTTTTGTGCTTTGCAATTCGGTGATCGGGTTAAAAACTGGATGGTGTTAAATGAGCCTATGGTGTTTACGGGAGCAGGTTATTTTTTAGGAGTACATGCGCCTGGCAAAAAAGGAATGCGTCATTTTATACCAGCTATCCATCATGCTACATTATGCCAAGCCGTTGGGGGTAGAACGTTAAGATCTCATGTTAAAAATGCTTACATAGGTACCACATTTTCTTGCTCCTACATACAGGCTTTCAGTACTCATAAAAAAGACATTTTGGCGGCAAATAGGGCAAATGCTTTATTAAACAGACTTTTTATTGAACCTGCATTAGGTTTGGGGTATCCAACAGAGGATATAGCGGCATTAAAACGCATCACAAGCTATATAATGCCTGGTGATGATAAGAAGGTGATTTTTAATTTCGATTTTATAGGAGTTCAAGTATACACCCGTGAGATTGTAAAGTACAGTTGGTGGACGCCTTATTTAAAGGCAAAATTAGTTAAAGCAACCGATCGAAACGTGGCAACCACTTTAATGGATTGGGAAGTATATCCTCCAAGTATTTGTAAAATGATTGAACAATTTAATGCTTACAAAGGGGTTGGGGACATCATTATAACTGAAAATGGTTCGGCATTTACGGATAGGGTACTCAATGAAAAAGTGTATGATCCTAAGCGGCTGTCTTATTTACAGGCACATTTAAAACAGCTGCGTAAAGCCCAAATTTTGGGAAGTCAAGTTAAAGGCTATTTTGTATGGACGTTTACGGATAATTTTGAGTGGGCCGAAGGGTATTACCCTCGTTTTGGATTGGTATATGTGGATTTTAAAACTCAGAAAAGAATCATTAAAACTTCTGGCAAGTGGTTTGCTAACTTTTTAAAGTCCAAATGACATGTTGGTTGATATTTAAATACGCTTCAATTAATGTAACAGTAATTTTTAAGCTTGAAATGTGAAAAAAGCATCAATTCATTTTAAGCTGATTCAAATTGCAGAAGGTTGTAAAACACTTTCAAACCGATATTACGTAAATTTATTAAGTCTTTTTGTAAATAATAAATTACATTTTTAATGTATTTAGGCTGTGCGTGCTTTTATTGTTATTTTTGTCAATTCATTTACACAGGAATATCTTATTTGTTTGTATGCCTAAACAAAAGCAGTTAAAATTTGATAAAGCTTATTTGCGTATTGCACGCGAGTGGGGAAAATTATCTCACTGTAAACGCAAGCAAGTAGGCGCTGTTATTGTTAAGGATCGAATGATTATTTCCGATGGCTATAACGGAACTCCCACAGGATTTGAAAATCCCTGCGAGGATCAAGATGGTTTAACAAAATGGTATGTATTACATGCTGAAGCAAATGCTATTTTAAAAGTTGCAGCATCCACTCAATCTTGTAAAGGAGCTACACTGTATATTACCCTTTCACCATGTAAGGAATGTAGCAAGCTAATTTATCAGTCGGGTATAAAACGCGTAGTATACCAAACACATTACAAAGATGATTCTGGCTTAAAATTTTTAGAAAAAGCCGGTGTGGAAATTTCTCATATTGAACAAATAACAGCAAGCTAATATGTCATTAACTCGATCTGTTTTATTATTAATGATAGGATTTAGCTTAGGTTTTGCCTTAGCAAAAAGGTTTTTTAACACTCCAGGTAGTTTTAGCTTTAATCCGTCCAAAGAGAAACTAAATCGACTAATTGATTACATAGATAATGTGTACGTTGATCCAGTAGATACGGATAGTATTGTTGAGGTTACCGTTAAGGGTATTTTAGGAAAGTTAGATCCGCATTCCACCTATATTTCAGCCAAAGATGCTGCTTCAGTAAATGAACGCATGCAAGGGGATTTTATTGGTATTGGAGTAAATTATTATGTTTGGAAGGATACTATTGCGGTAATTAGTACCATTCCTTCCGGACCTAGTGCAAAAGCAGGTATATTGTCTGGTGATCGTATTTTAATGGCAAATAAGGATACCCTGTTTGGCGCAAGGTTAGATCGGGATACTTTGGTAAGTAAGCTTAAAGGGCCTGTAAACAGTAAAGTAGATTTGTTAGTGTATCGCCCACAAAAAGGAAATTTAAATGTAAAAGTAACGCGAGGAGTAGTGCCCTTACAAAGTGTGGAGGCTGCTTTTATGCTTACGCCAGAAGTGGGGTGCGTTAAAGTAGAGCGATTTTCGGAAACTACTTACACGGAATTTAAAGCTGCATTTGATGCCTTGGCGGCATCAAATACACTTAAAAGTTTAGTGCTAGATTTGCGGGGTAATGGTGGTGGATACGTGCGACCTGCGTTAAAAATGGCCGACGAGTTTTTAGAGGACGATAAGTTAATTATGTTCACTAAAAATAGACAAGGAGACATCGACAAATCGTTCGCTACTAAAAAAGGCGATTTTGAAGAAGGGCAAGTGTATGTGCTTATTGATGAGAATTCGGCCTCAGCAAGCGAAATATTAGCAGGAGCTTTACAAGACAACGATAAGGGAACTATTGTTGGTAGGCGTTCGTTTGGAAAGGGCTTAGTGCAGCGAGAAATGGATTTGGGTGATGGCAGCGTAGTTCGACTAACCGTTTCTCAATACTTTACGCCAACAGGACGTTCCATTCAGCGTTCCTATAAAAATGGAATCGATGCATATAATGAAGAGTATTTAAAACGCTACGATACGGGCGAATTGCAGGATTCAACCAAAATTAAAGTGAACGATTCTTTAGTATTTACTACTCCAAGGGGAAAAGTAGTTTACGGAGGAGGGGGAATTATTCCAGATGTGTACGTGGGTAGGTCAAAGGACCGAAACCTTGAGGTACTTGAGTTTGCTGAATATTCTGGGGTAATGAGTCGTTTTGTATTTGAAGAGTTAGATACCAACCGAAGTTTTTACAATACCCTGAATAAAGAAAATATGCTTTCGCTTGAAATTACTGATGTTCTTTTAAGGCAGTTTAAAAACTATGCCGCTCAAAGAGGCTTAGAATTTTCAGGAACATCAGCCAATGAGCAAGCTAAAGTGTGTATTAAGGCTGAAGTTGCCAACCAATTATTTTCTACCAATCTAAGTTACAGGTTAAAAGCTAAAATTGACCCAATGTTGCAGCGAATATTAACGCTAGAGCAAAAAGCGGAATACTAACTTATCATTACAATTTGCGGTTAAAATTGTAAAGATAAAAAGTTGTTTCCTGTTTTGCTAGTCTAGGGCAGGTTGCAAATTTGATAATTAAAATTTGAAACGTCCGCAAAAAAATAGTCTCATTTGGAATGTTACATTTAATTTAAGAAAAGCAGAATTGAAAATAGAGATTCTGTGGAATTTCGAAAACAAATCGTATTAATTGTTCAATTCCTTATGTTTGCGTTCAATAGCCTTTGAAATCAATAAAATAAGTGCTAAGGCAATTACACATAACCCTGAAATTATAGCAATAAACGCCACTTTACTATTCTCAGAAAAAGGAGCGCTAAAATCAATTTGCGTCACGTTAAACCCCATCATGGCCACTGCTAAAGCGATTAGTATGTAAAGGAAATATTTCATAAATATTATTTTATACAAAAATACTCAATAAAAATAGAGTGTTTTTTGTAAATCTAAAATTAGTTATTTTAATTTTGTGCCTTGTTCATCCATAATCTTATATTTTGTTTCAATTAGGAAAAACACTGGTTTCAGAAGATATTATTGAAAAAGATTTTGTGTGTAATCTTTCAGCTTGTAAAGGAGCTTGTTGTATTGATGGCGATGCAGGAGCACCATTAAATGAAGATGAAGTGCAAATCCTTAAAGATATTTATCCAAAAGTAAAGCCCTTTATGCGTCCAGAAGGTGTTGAGGCAGTAGCAACTCAAGGAACATCGATTATTACCGATGATAATGATTTGGAAACACCTTTAATAAATGGAGCAGATTGTGCTTACGTTGTAATTAATGAAAAGGGTACGGCTTTATGTGCCATTGAGGAAGCATACAATCAAGGAGAAGTTGATTGGAAAAAGCCAATTTCCTGTCATTTATACCCTGTTCGAGTACAAGATTATTCTGAATTTTCCGCGGTTAACTATCATAAATGGGATATTTGTGATGATGCCTGCACATTGGGCACGGAATTACAAGTGCCCATATATAAGTTTGTAAAAGAGGCGTTAATCCGTAAATTTGGACCAGATTGGTATGCGGAATTGGAAAAGGTAGCGACTACCCTAAAAAAATAACACAACGAGTTTTCAACAGTTTTTAACAACTTTTTATCGGGTTTTAATAAGTGATGGTTTTAATGCTAACTCCTTAAAAAACCTAGGCTTTCGGTAGTTATAAACAGGCTGTTTGTAACTTTTTGTATAAAATTAAAATTGATGTTACCCCTTGTTTTTAAAGGGGTTTTCTGGTTTTTCTGGTTTTTTTAAAAATGAAGGGTTGTTAAAAACTTATTCGCTGTATTGTCAAAAATTAACATCTGTAAAGCTAGTTTTTTTACATCTTTGTAGTACGTAACGGAGCAACCTATTTTCACCATAAATCCACCATATAATGAGCACTTCAGTAGAACCAATTTTAAAAGAGAATCCAAACAGATTTGTAATTTTTCCAATTCAGCATCATGATTTATGGGATTGGTATAAAAAGATGGAAGCTTGTTTTTGGACTGCCGAAGAAATTGATTTGCATCAGGATATGACCGATTGGCAAACTAAACTTTCCGATGATGAGCGTTATTTTATAAAGCATATTTTAGCGTTTTTTGCCGCTAGCGATGGTATTGTGAATCACAATATTGGTGAAAATTTTGTAAATGAAGTGCAGTATCCTGAGGCCATGTTTGTGTATACATTTCAAATGATGATTGAAAATATTCATTCGGAAACGTATTCGTTGTTGATTGATACTTACGTAAAGGATGAGGTTGAAAAGGATAAATTGTTCAGGGCGTTGGAAGAATTTCCTGCCATAAAAAAGAAAGCAGATTGGGCGTTAAATTGGGCTACATCAGATTCTTTTGCAGAAAGATTAATCGCTTTTGCAGCAGTAGAAGGAGTGTTCTTTTCAGGAGCATTCTGTTCTATTTTTTGGCTTAAAAAACGTGGGTTAATGCCAGGATTAACTTTTTCTAACGAGTTAATTTCTCGTGACGAGGGGATGCATACGGAATTTGCCGTGCATTTACACAACAATCATTTGATAAACAAAGTGCCAGAAAAGCGCATCAAAGAAATTATACTTGGAGCGCTAGAGGTAGAAAAAATATTTATTACAGAATCTTTACCAGTAAGCCTTATTGGAATGAATGCAAAGTTGATGACTCAGTATTTAGAGTTTGTAACCGATCGTTTACTTTCGGAACTTGGTTGCAGTAAGGAGTTTAATACAGCAAATCCATTTGATTTTATGGACATGATTTCTTTACAAGGAAAAACAAACTTCTTTGAAAAAAGAGTGTCTGAATATCAAAAAGCTGGTGTAATGAACAAAGACAAAGACGCAGAAAAAATTAGTTTTGACGCGGACTTTTAGAACCACACCCATTAGGTGCTTTTTTTAAATGCACTGCAGTAAATTAAAATAACAAATACAAAACTCAGCTTTCGTTGAAAGAAGTGAGACAGGAGAGAAACCCCTTATTTCTAGCGTAAGCATTAACCAAAAAATCTAGCATTATGTTTGTAGTAAAAAGAGACGGTAGAAAGGAACCGATAATGTTTGACAAGATCACAGCACGTGTGCGTCAAATGTGTTATGGGCTTAACGAATTAGTAGATCCTGTAAAAGTAGCCATGCGTGTTATTGAAGGATTGTATGATGGGGTTACTACAAGTGAGTTGGATAATTTAGCGGCGGAAATTGCAGCAACTATGACGGTTGCACACCCAGATTATGCGCAATTAGCCGCACGTATTTCAGTATCAAATTTACATAAGAACACAAAAAAAACATTCTCCGAAGTAATTAAGGATTTGTACGAGTATGTGAATCCTAGAACAGGAAAAGGCGCAGCATTAATTGCTGATGATGTGTATAAAGTGGTTATGGAAAATAAAGAGAAGCTAGACTCTACCATTATCTACAACCGCGATTTTAGTTATGATTATTTTGGTTTTAAAACGTTGGAGCGTTCGTATTTGTTAAAAATTAATGGCAATATCGCGGAGCGTCCACAACACATGCTAATGCGTGTTTCTATAGGAATCCATGTTGATGATTTGGATGCTGCTATTGAAACGTATGAGCTGATGTCTAAAAAATTCTTTACACATGCAACGCCAACATTATTCAATTCAGGAACACCAAAACCGCAAATGTCATCATGTTTTTTACTAACAATGCAGGATGATAGTATTGATGGAATTTACGATACGTTGAAACAAACGGCTAAAATTTCTCAATCTGCAGGAGGTATAGGCTTGTCTATTCATAATATTAGAGCTACGGGATCGTATATTTCAGGAACAAACGGAACATCAAATGGAATTGTACCTATGTTGCGTGTGTTTAATGACACAGCTCGTTATGTAGACCAAGGTGGAGGGAAACGTAAAGGATCTTTTGCTATTTACATGGAACCTTGGCATGCTGATATTTTTGATTTTTTAGAGTTAAGGAAAAATCATGGTAAAGAAGAAATGAGAGCACGTGACTTATTTTATGCCATGTGGATTTCCGATTTATTTATGAAACGTGTGGAGGCCGATGAGGATTGGACATTAATGTGTCCGCATGAATGTCCTGGTTTGTACGATGTACATAGTGAGGAGTTTGAATCCTTATACACGCGCTACGAAGCAGAAGGTAAAGGAAGAAAAACGGTAAAAGCACGTGATGTTTGGGAAAAAGTGTTAGAATCCCAAATTGAAACAGGAACGCCATACATGTTGTACAAAGATGCAGCAAACCGTAAGTCAAACCAAAAGAATTTGGGAACGATACGATCGTCAAATTTATGTACTGAAATCATGGAATACACAAGTCCTGACGAGATTGCAGTATGTAATTTGGCTTCAATTGCTTTGCCAATGTTTGTTAAGGGAGGTAAATTTGATCATGATGAACTTTATAAAGTAACCAAACGAGTAACTAAAAACCTGAATAAGGTAATTGATCGTAATTATTATCCAGTAAAACAGGCTGAAAATTCAAATATGCGCCACCGTCCAGTTGGATTAGGAATTCAGGGATTAGCCGATACGTTTATTATGTTACGTATGCCATTTACAAGTGACGAGGCAAAAAAATTAAATGAGGAAATTTTTGAAACCATGTATTTTGCTGCCGTAACGGCTTCAAATGAACTGGCTGAGGTTGAAGGTACTTACGAGTCCTACGAAGGTTCGCCAATATCAGAAGGCAAATTTCAATTCAATTTATGGGGGATTAAAGATGAAGAATTAAGTGGCCGTTGGGATTGGAATGAATTACGCAAAAAAATCAAAAAGTCGGGAGTGCGGAACTCCTTATTAGTAGCACCAATGCCAACAGCATCAACCTCACAAATTTTAGGAAATAATGAAGCCTTTGAACCCTACACAAGTAATATTTACACACGCCGAGTGTTGTCCGGCGAGTTTATTGTAGTTAACAAACATTTGCTACATGATCTAGTGGAACTGGGGATGTGGAATGATGACCTTAAAGATGCTATTATGCGTGCCAATGGTTCTATTCAAAATATTGAAGGCATGCCGCAAGAGTTGAAAGACTTGTACAAAACGGTATGGGAATTAAGCATGAAGGACATTATTGATATGTCGCGTCATAGAGGGTATTTTATTGACCAGTCACAGTCGTTAAACTTATTTATGGAAGGGGCAACCATGTCCAAACTGACGTCAATGCACTTTTATGCTTGGAAGAGCGGCTTAAAAACCGGAATGTATTATTTAAGAACAAAATCAGCGGTGGATGCCATTAAGTTTACCTTAAAAACGAATAGCGAGGTTGAAAAGCCAAGTGTAGATGCTTCCGTTGATGCTTCATTACCAAAAGCAAAAAAGGTAAAAGTAGCTCCAGTTTCTACAGAAGGAAGCCTAAGTCCTGATGAATTAAGAAACATTATAGCACAAAGCAAGGCAGGAGAAGGCGATGACTGTTTGATGTGTGGATCGTAAATTAGAGTTTTAAATAATTTATTTGTTATACAAAAATCCCATTCAAAATATTTTTGGATGGGATTTTTACATAACCTAGCAGTTCTTTTTAGTCACAATATTCTAAATCACAGCTTGGATTATCTTTAAATATTTTTAGGATTTGCTCAAGTTTTTTTGTGTTAGTCAACGAATTATTGTTGTTTATGTTGTCAATTTTAATTTGAGCTTCTTCGCAAGGCTCATTGCAATCAGGCTCTATTAGGTTGAAGCAATTATTAGGGTCTACTACTCCTCTTGCTGTAAAAAGAGCATTTTCACAATTTAAATTTAAGAAATTTTTTAGGCCATCAAACGCGCGTTCAAATTCATGTTGTTTTTCTATTTTTAATATGTTAAATTCTGTAGGGTTCCTTCCAAAGTTAACGGGGGAGCTACTAAGTGTATTAGGGTTAGAATGAGGGTGATTTAAAATAGTAATTGTTGGAAAACGAGAAGGAAAAACAAGAATGGCAGCATTAGAGTTTGATGCAATATAAACTTTACAATCATTAATTCATTTAATCTTTATTGTAACAGAATTAGAAGAAGCGGGGAGCATTACGGTTTTAAAGGAGCTTCCGTTACTTGTAAAAGTTCCATTTCTAACTTCTAAATGAACATAAGGTCTAGTATTTCTAGAAGAAGGTTTAATGGTTACTTCGTAAGTTTAAGTAGCTCCTGGTATAGCAAGAGGTTCAGTAATATCAGAATGCCCTCCTCTTCTTGTAACAATTTGCCCCTGAATTTGACCAAAAGAAAATAGCATTAAAACAGTGGTAATAAATAGTGTAAATTTCGTTTGTTTCATTTTACATTTATTTAAGTTAAAAATTGATACAAATAAAGTTATATAAATAGTAGTCCAGTTTTATAGCTGTCTGTTTTTATGAATTTTAGAATACAATTTCATCGATAAATAGTCTAAAAGTTAAGGTAAACTGAAGAGTATTTATTATGAAATAAGGTGCTAACCTTTTGGTAGGAAATGAGTTATTTACAGCTCAAGAATCAAAATGTTAAATTAGCGTAATCTAAATGTTAAATTATAAGGGCTTATTTTCTTTTTTAGATAGTTAAATGGTTGTTTTTTAACTAAAAGAGAAGGAAGAAAACGTTTTTTAGGGTATTGTAGTAGCGAAGAAATGTTTTCTGTGCCTACCTAATATATAAAATAAAGCCACAGCGGTTTTTTATTTATTGCTGTGGTTTATTCTAGCAAATATCTTTTTGGTTATCAATAGCGATAATGTTGATAAGGAGTTGGTTAACAAATATCTTACGGATGTTTTTAAAAGTACCGACTCGAGTACGATTTTCATTATGCCTTTTTAGTTTATTACAACCGTTAAATCTAGGATCGTCGGGTAAATTTTGAATAGCAGTTTTAAAATTGGTGTAGTGGGATTTTTTAATTAAAGTGTAATAAGTGTTGTTAGCTGGTCATATAACAAATAAACGAAAATGTTATAGTTAAAAATTGGCTCTTTGTATTTCGTCGATAACCCCGACTTTGATGATTTTCTAATAGAAATTTCTCACTTAAAAGAGTGTCTTTGTCGAACATTAAATGCTTTTAATCAGAAAGTGGTGTGAAAAAAAAATAGGAAACAGGACTATAGTTATTTTTGTTATTCAATTAAACAAACAATGATCAAAAAAACTACACTATTTTCAATGATATCAGCGGCTTTGATGTCATTTGGAACAATACAAGCCCAAGGTTCATGCGAACAAAACTGGCTAACAGCAGAAGGGAATACGTTAGTTGATGCGGCAGGAAATGAAGTGATACTAGCAGGAGTAAACTGGTTTGGGTTGGAAACTCAAATTAGCATCCCTCATGGTTTATATGCTCGTGATGTTGATGGAATGCTAATGCATATAAAACAGCTAGGTTTTAACAGTATTCGATTACCTTGGCATAACGGAATGTTGAGAGAAGGTGCTTCATTTCAAGCTCCTAACTTTTGGGTTAAAGATCCTATATCTTACAATGGTACACCTGCTGTAGGGCCATTCTCTAATTTGGCATTACAAAATATGACTAAACCATTAGAAATAATGGATTACATAGTTGATTGGTGTCAAGAAAATGATTTAAAAATTATTTTGGACTGTCATTCCCGTAATCCGGATGCTTATTTGATAGAAAAGTTGTGGTATACTGAAACTACCTCTGAAGAGCAATGGATTAAAGATTGGGTATTTTTAGCAGATCGTTATAAAGATAAAAGTGCTGTAATAGGTATGGATATTAATAATGAGCCTAACGGTAAAATTGATAACCCTGCAGGAGCTCGCTGGGGTACAGGAGACGAGTTTGACTGGCGATTGGCTTCGGAGAAATGTGGAAATGCTATATTAGAAGTTAATCCAAATGTACTTATTATGGTTGAAGGTATTGAGGCCTACAGGAAGCCAAATGGAGATTTGACTTCTTACTGGTGGGGAGGAAATTTGCAAGGTGCTCGTGATTTTCCTGTGCGTTTGAGTAATCCTAAAAAATTGATGTATTCTCCGCATGAATATGGACCAACTGTATTTGATCAAGTATGGTTTTCAGACCCTGAATTCCCTGAAAATATGCCAGCTATATGGGAGGAGCAATTTAACTTTTTGAATACTAATGGTACTTCACCATTGTTAATAGGTGAACTAGGTATCAAAGGGTCAGGTGGTAAGGATGAAATTTGGTTTCAAAAGTTTATAGATTTTATTAAGGAGAAGAAATTGCACTATACATTTTGGGCAATGAATCCTAATTCGGGTGATACTGGTGGGATTTTAGCCAATGATTGGATATCAGTTGTTCAATGGAAAATGGATTACTTAAAGCCAATATTATCAAATCCAATACCTAACTGTATTAGTTTGTCAGGTGAGCCTACCTTATCAACACCTGAATTTGAGGATTTATTTAATGAGCAAATGGGAGTAAGTCTATCACCAAATCCAACCAGAGCGTCCTTGGAGGTAGTAAGTTCAAAGGAATTAATAGAATCCATTACTGTGTATAACCTTTTAGGGAGTGAGGTATTATTGTTTGAAAATGTAGATGATTTTGAATTGAAGATTTCAGTGCGAGCATTAGCTAGTGGTGTGTATGTTGTAAAAACAGTAACTACTAGTGGTATATATACTTCAAAATTGATGCGTAATTAATAGTAAAAAATTATTTTGCTGTAAAATTGTATATTTATTTCAAATACAGTAAAATATGTATAAAAGTTGTCCAGAGTGTGGAGAAAAAATTATAGGTAGGTCCGACAAAGTATTTTGTTCTGATTATTGCAGGAATTCATTCAATAATAAGCAAAATAAAGACATTACTAATTTAATAAGAAACACGAATAATCAACTTCGTAAAAATTACAGGATTTTAACTACATTAAATCCTACCGATAAAACTAAAACCACTAAAAGCAAATTAGCTTCTAGTGGTTTTAATTTTAATTTACATACCAGTACCTATACTACTAAAGTAGGTAAAGTATATTACTTTGTTTATGATCAAGGTTATTTGCCCTTAGAAAACGATTATTACGCCTTAGTGAAGCGAAATATTTAAAATGTTTTTGGAGTATGTCATTTAATTTTATAACAACTAGTTTAGTCGCAAGGTTAAATTGTAATTTTATTTAGTATAAAATGAATTAAAATAGCGTTAGTCGGCAAGTTTATATTGGGTCTGGTTGAAAATTTCTCAAATAAAAAAGAACAATTTTTGATGCAAAATTTTATATCAGAAACTGTATTAAGTGTTATGCACAAGTTTTTTTAAAATTGAGGAAAAATTAGTTTACTACTATTAATTAATGCCTCCAGCTATGAGAATTTAAGTGTAAAGCAGCCAATATAATATCGTGTTGACTGATTTGCCCCACCAGTTTACCATTTTCAAGTACTGGAAAACGTTTGTAGGGGCTTTTGTAAAATTGTTCTGCGGCTTCAAAAATACTGGCACTACTATCAATAGTTTCAACAATAGTTGACATATATTTTTCAACAATTTCAGTATTCATAGGCATATTAAAATACCTGCTATCACTCAGTTGTTTCATACAATCACTTTCGGAAATCATACCAATTAAGGTTCCTTTTTCATCAACTACAGGGCCCCCGGTAATTTCATTTCGGACTAAAGTTTCCATAGTTTGTAGCAGTGTATGCTGTGGTGAAAATGAAATTAGTTTTTTTGTCATGTAATCCGACACTGCTATTGCGGCATCCATGCCCTTTTTTGGCTTTGCTCTTTCGCCCATAAAATTTGAAATTCCCATATCTGATTACTTTAAAGTTAAACTTAAATTTATTGATTTTCAATTAAATAAAAAAACGTTTTAGTGTTAAAATCATTAATAGGGGCTATTTTTTGGTGGGTTTTATTAAAATAATAGCGTTATTTTCGTGTAAAAGATTAAAAATGAATATTGCAGTTTTGGGCTTAGGCTGGCTGGGGAAACCCTTGGCGGATAGTTTTAAGGAATTGGGTTATAAGGTTAAAGGGAGTACGACAAGTGTTAAAAAGTTAGCGACTTTAAAAAAAGAAGGTTATAAGGCTTTTCAAGTGCAATTGAACGAAAATGAAGTTGCTGGGGATATTGAAGCGCTTTTAAAAGATACCGAAATTCTTGTTTTAAATACACCGCCAGGCTTACGCCGAAATCCTGAAAGCAATTATGTTGCAAAAATTGAACGCCTTATTCCTTACATTGTGGCATCTTCAATTGAGCAGGTGTTATTTGTAGGGTCAACCGCGGTTTTTGAAGACACCGTGACTAAAATCGAAATTAATAATACAACTACCCCAAGTTCCAATAGTGTTTCGGGAAAACAATTGATGGCGGTGGAAAAGCTACTAATGTCAACTGCAAGTTTTGAAACTACTATTCTTAGGTTTGCCGGTTTGGTGGATGAGCGCAGGCATCCAGCAACTATGATGTCCCAACGAAAACAAATACCCAATCCACTAGCGCAAGTGAACTTAATCCATCGTGAAGATTGTATTGCAATAATTATAAGGATTATTTCTCAACGAAAGTGGAATAAAATTTATAATGCAGCATACCCCTTTCATAGTACAAAGCAAGAATACTACACAAAAATGAGTAAAAAAAAGGAATTAACAGTTCCAGACTTTAATTTTGAAGGGGTAAGTAAAGGAAAATGGATTAATGGAGCCGAAACAGCTAAAGACTTGAACTACAGTTATCAGTATCACATTTTGCACAATTCTTAAAAGTGGACTCATTTTTTATCAAAAAACCATTAAGTCAATTATACTATTGGTGAATATTAATTTTCGAGTTTTATTTTTACGAATTATATAATTTATGAGTAAAATACAGAGTAACTAAGTATAATTACTTAAGTAAATTAATGTTTTATTGAGATAAGTGTAAAATTACTGCGATTTTGTTATCCATAATTAGTTTAAACAAGTATTAAACACCTTTAAAAGCTTGTGAAAAAACCTTTTCGAGGTTATTTTTGTGGGATATTATTTTAACAATAAACTAATGAGTGGAATTATCCGATCTTCGATTGCAAGAAAGGTTGCTATGGCGCTTTCAGGGCTTTTTCTAGTATTCTTTCTTTTACAACACTTTTCTATAAATTTAACTTCAGTTTTTAGTGAAGATGCCTTTAATATGGCTTCTCACTTTATGGGGACAAATCCGTTGGTACAATTTTTATTACAGCCCGTTTTAATTTTTGGAGTGGTATTCCATTTTGTTATGGGGTTTGTTCTAGAAATTAAAAACAATAGCGCCCGTTCTGTAAAATATGCAAAGTATAATGGCGGGGCAAATGCTTCGTGGATGTCACGTAACATGATTTATTCAGGAATTGCTGTTTTGGCTTTTTTAGGCTTGCATTTTTATGATTTTTGGGTGCCCGAAATAGTTTACAAGTATGTAGAAACAAATCCAGAGGTGCCAACTAGGTATTATGAAGAATTGCAGCACAAGTTTGTAAGTCCAGTAAGAACGGCACTGTATTGTGTGGCCTTTGTTTTTTTAGCGCTACACTTACTACATGGATTTGCGTCGTCTTTTCAGTCTGTTGGTGTAAATAACAAATACTCGGCAGGGATTCAAAAATTTGCAAAAGCATTTGCAATCGCAATTCCAGTTGGATTTATTTTTATTGCATTGTTTCATCATTTTAATCACTAATCACATTTCAATATGGCATTAGATTCAAAAATTCCAGAAGGTCCATTAGCTGATAAGTGGACAAACCATAAAAATAAAATTAACCTTGTTAACCCGGCAAACAAACGTAATATTGATGTTATTGTTGTTGGTACAGGATTAGCTGGAGGGAGTGCTGCGGCATCTTTAGCTGAACTAGGATATAATGTAAAAACATTTTGTTATCAGGATTCACCTCGTAGAGCGCATTCAATTGCAGCTCAGGGAGGTATAAATGCTGCTAAAAACTATCAAGGTGATGGAGATTCTAATTACCGACTTTTTTACGATACAGTAAAAGGTGGTGATTACCGTTCCCGAGAAGCAAATGTATACCGTTTGGCGGAAGTATCCGGTAACATTATAGATCAATGTGTTGCTCAAGGGGTGCCTTTTGCTCGTGAATATGGAGGATTACTTGATAACCGTTCTTTTGGAGGGGTGTTGGTATCGCGTACGTTTTATGCAAAAGGGCAAACAGGACAACAGTTATTGTTAGGCGCGTATTCAGCAATGAATCGCCAAATAAATAGAGGAAAAATTCAAGCTTTTAATCGTCATGAAATGATGGATTTGGTGTTGGTAAATGGTAAGGCAAGAGGAATTATTGCGCGTAACTCCATTACTGGAGAAATTGAAAGACATTCAGCGCATGCAGTTGTGCTGGCTACTGGAGGGTACGGAAATGTATTCTTTTTAAGTACCAATGCCATGGGAAGTAATGTAATGGCGGCATGGAGAGCGCACCGAAGAGGTGCGTATTTTGCAAACCCTTGTTATACGCAAATTCACCCTACATGTATACCTGTTTCTGGGGATCATCAATCCAAACTGACGTTAATGTCCGAATCATTGCGTAACGATGGTCGTATTTGGGTACCAAAGAAAAAAGAAGACGCACAAGCGATTAGAGAAGGTAAATTAAAGCCTACTCAATTAGCTGAGGCAGACAGGGATTATTATTTAGAGCGTCGTTACCCTGCTTTTGGTAATCTAGTGCCACGTGATGTGGCTTCGCGTGCCGCTAAAGAACGTTGCGATGCTGGTTTTGGAGTCAACAAAACAGGTGAAGCCGTGTATTTGGATTTTGCAGCAGCAATACAACGATACGGAAAAGAAAAAGCATTGACAAGTGGGATTAGTAATCCATCAGAAGCTCAAATTTTAGAATTAGGTGAAACCGTTATCGAAAACAAGTACGGGAACTTATTTCAGATGTATGAAAAAATTGTGGATGAGAATCCTTATAAAACCCCAATGATGATTTATCCTGCGGTACATTATACCATGGGAGGTCTTTGGGTTGATTATAATTTACAAACAACCATACCAGGTTGTTATGCTGCGGGCGAAGCCAACTTTTCGGATCATGGAGCAAATAGACTTGGTGCTTCGGCATTAATGCAAGGATTGGCTGATGGTTATTTTGTATTGCCATATACTATTGGAGATTACTTAGCCGATGATATTAGAACTGGAAAAATACCTACAAATACGTCGGAATTTGATAAGGCTGAAGCTGATGTAAAAGCTCGTATTCAAAAATTAATGAGTGCAAAAGGCAAAAATTCTGTTGATTATTACCATAAAAAATTAGGTAAAATTATGTGGAATAAATGCGGTATGTCTCGTAATGCTACCGATTTGGAAGCTGCAATGAAAGAAATTGAAGCACTGCGTGCTGATTTTTGGGAAAATGTAAATATTCCTGGGAGTGCGGATAGTTTGAATACGGAGCTTGAAAAAGCAGGTCGTGTGGCTGACTTTTTAGAGCTAGGAGAGTTATTTGCTAAGGATGCTTTAACGCGAAATGAATCTTGTGGTGGGCACTTCCGTGAAGAATCTGTGGAGCAATCTGGTGAGCAAAAGGGAGAGGCGTTACGTAATGATGAAGAGTTCAAATTTGTATCTGCGTGGGAATACAAAGGAGCTCCTAAAGAAGCGGTACTCCACAAAGAAGATTTAGTGTATGAAAATATTGAATTAAAAACGCGTTCGTATAAATAGTTGATGGTTGTCAGTTATTAGTTTATAGCAATAGAAAACTAACAACGAGCAACTAACAACCAAAAACTAAAAACTATGAAATTATTATTAAAAATATGGCGTCAGAAAGATGCTAAAAGCAAAGGAAAAATTGTTGACTATCCGTTAGATGGCGTAGAGGAGGATATGTCTTTTCTGGAAATGCTTGATGTATTAAATGAACAACTTATAAATAAGGGCGAGGAGCCGGTGGTTTTTGATCACGATTGTCGCGAGGGTATATGCGGAATGTGTTCTTTACAAATTAATGGTGAGCCGCATGGTCCTGACCGTCAGGTGACTACTTGTCAGTTGCATATGCGAATGTTTAATGATGGTGATACTATTTTTATTGAGCCATTTAGGGCTAATGCCTTTCCGGTGGTAAAGGATCTTATGGTGGATCGTAGTGCTTTTGATCGTATACAACATGCAGGAGGATATGTGTCTGTAAACACATCAGGAAATACTATTGATGCCAATGCAATTCCAATTAATAAAGATAATGCGGATGATGCATTTTCTGCAGCAACTTGTATTGGTTGCGGAGCTTGTGTGGCGGCTTGTAAAAATGCCTCGGCTATGTTATTTACCTCAGCAAAAGTATCTCAGTATGCATTGTTGCCGCAAGGTCAGGTAGAAGCAGCAGATCGCGTTCAGGCTATGGTGGCGCAAATGGATGCTGAAGGTTTTGGAAACTGCACCAATACAGGTGCATGTGAAATAGAATGTCCTAAAGGAATTTCTTTAGAAAATATTGCAAGAATGAATCGTGAATATTTATCAGCATCAATAAAGGGGTAGGGTAAATTTTAAAAGAAATATTAAAAAGTCGCTTTTGGAAACAAAAGTGGCTTTTTTAGTTTTCAACAAAATCATATTGTTTCAAAACGTCTAAGGTAACATAGTCCAATGCTTTTTCCTGGCAAGCACTAAGCAGTACAGGAGGAGCTACATTGTATTTTAAGGCTTCAAGCCAACGGGAAATGCATAAACACCATTTGTCGCCAGCTTTTAATCCAGGAAATTGCCAGTGGGGGATAGGAGTACTGAGGTCATTTCCTTTAGATTTTGTAAAATTCAAAAATTCTGAAGTCATAATAGCACAAATAATATGTGTGCCTGTATCTTCCTGTGTGGTTTTGCAAAAACCATCTCTAAAATAGCCAGTTTTAGGCGCAAAACAGCACGGTTGCAATTGTGAGCCTAAAACATTTAGAGCCATTAGTTCTTTTTTTTAGACAGAAGGTTGTCTTCCTTTTAGTCTTTTTTCAATTTTTTGTTTAATTACAGTCAATCGCTTCATTAAATCCATTATTTCAGTTTCCTTAGTTTGTTTGTAAATTTCGTTAAGGTCTAAAATAAGGGCTTTTACTTCTCTTGAAGCTTCAATTCTGTCGCTCGTTGTTATAAATGTTTGCTTTCTCTGTTCAAACTCAAGCGCTCTTTCCATTAAATCCATAGTGCAATTTTAAGCTTAATTTTGTGTATTATACTATATTTTTTATTGAGGGTGATTTTTTTTGAGTTTTATTTTTAATGAATAATTCAAAAAAAATACCTTAATGCTTACTTAAATATAGAATTAATTTGTTAACCAACCTTTTGTTTTTCAAATATTTGTAACTTTTGTAAAATTGAAAAATTTAAATTATGCTAATAATTTATTTTTAAATAAATAAAATATAAGGTTATTATTTTGTTATTAACTTCAAAAATAATACCTAAAAGTAATATAGAAGTATTTTGCCACATAAAAAAGTCCGAAGCATTTATTTTTTAACTGCGAATAATGCTGCGAAGTAGTTGTTTTTTTAAAACTCTATTAGTTGTAAGTTTGTTTGGGTAAGAATAATGAGTGTTTTTTGATGTTTAGGCTCAAAGTGTGTAAAAGTGAATGGTTGGTAAATTGCGTATACTGTATTTAAATATATGACATTTAAAATGCATTTTTTTTCAAAAATTTGTCAGTAATTAGGCTTAAATATTACTTTTTTAATCAGAATTCATAGATTTTGAACCTATATTGAATTATTAAAATTGTAGCACTGCAATTATTCAAATTTTTTGAGTGAAAAAGCTACTTGAATTATTTGTTCTTTTCTTTAGGAATTGCTGTTGTTACTGGTATTATTCCCAATCGTTTTGCTCTAGTTTCCCAGTTTTTTCGGGCAAGCAATTGCATGTCTTCAATATTGTCACTTTCGTCCATAATTTCAAGACCTAGTAACGTTTCAATAATATCTTCCATGCTTATTAGGCCAATCATATTGCCAAATTCATCAACAACAATAGCAATATGGGCTTTGTTTTTAATCAATTTATTGAATACAATGGGGATTGCTTGGTTGGCATCCACCATCATTATATCTCTTTTTATATCAGTAAGCCTAATTTGATCTTTATTCTCAACAAGTTGTTCTAAAACATCGTCCTTCAAAATAAATCCAGTAATATTATGGGATTTATCTTTGTAAACAGGAATGCGCGAAAATTTTAAGTTTTTATGATGTTTGTGAAATTCACGTAAAGTTAATTGTTCATCCTCAATTACTGCTACTGTAAATGGTGTCATGACATCTTTAGCTTTTATTAATTTAAAGGCCAAAAGATTTCGAATCACAGTAGTTTCATTTTCTTTAATAATACCTTCTTCCTCTGCCGCGTCTGTAATAGCCATAAATTCTTCGCGACTCATAGTGTTTACATGTGCTGACTTTCCAATGAGTTTTGTAGTAAGTTGTAATAACCATAAAACACCAGTCCATTTTAAAGGAAAAATAAGTATGTTCAGAGCTTTTGTAGTAAAATTGGCCAAATTTTTCCAGTAGGTAGCACCTATAGTTTTTGGAATAATTTCAGAAACAATAAGAATCAGGGCTGTCATAATTGCAGAAACAACCATCACCATATTATTACCATTACCAAAAGTTTTTTCGGCTTGCACTCCTACTAAAATAGCGCCTACTGTATGTGCAATTGTATTTAGAGTTAAAATAGCAATAAGTGGCTTATCAACATCTTTTTTAAGAATTTCAAGAGCGGCAACATAACTTTTCCCTTCCTTTTGCTTTAAATTAATAAAGCTTGGCGTAATACTCAGTAATACGGCTTCGAGTATGGAACATAAAAAAGAGAATAAAATAGAAACTGTACCGTAAAGGATTAGTAAAAACATGAATATAATAAAGTTTAGTAGCTAATTTAAGTAATTTAGGTGAGTAGATACTGTAAAAATTAAAAAAAGCCTGTTTGAAATTTTCAAACAGGCTTTTTGGGAAGGTATATTTATTGTTATTTAATGTCTAAAAATAGGCCAGCAGTAATAGCAGGGGCATCATAAATAAATTGTCCAGATATTGGAAACGATACTGCTGCATTTAATCCAATTTTATCAGTAAAATAGATAGCGTTTTCTCCAGTAAGGTTAACCACTTCGGAATTATTTGCAAAAACACTAGCTCCGCCTTCAATGGGTTTGTCGCCGTTTTCGGTTGATTCAATCACATCAATCTTTCCAATGAACCAAAGTTTATTTCCCAATAAACCAGCTCCCAATTCAGCGCCTGCTCTATATTCATCTGAAAAGTCTTCTGTTCGGTTGTTGTATCCAACGTAAACATTTCCATAAACGCTGCTTTTGTCAGAATTGTGTATAGATATTCCTAAATCAGCTCTTATTATTTGATTAAATTCACCATCACCAGTAGCTAAATTATTATCAGGACTATTGTTAGCACCATCATCGCCAAATGGAAGTCCGAAAATAACACTACCTGCTAGGGCAATTCTTCCTTTTTGGAATATTGAATATTTTACTCCAATTTCAGTATCTCCAAAAGTATTTAAATCGTCACCAGAAACATTTTGAATAACCTCACCACTTGGTCTGACAGATTTTAAATCATTACGATATGATCTAGTAAAGAAAGGTACGTATCCTATTGCTGTCAGTTTATCAGTAATACCATACTCGGCGTAAATGTTTAGGTGAAACAAACCATTTGTTACGGGACTGGAAGATGAGCCTCCGTTTCCAGAGAAAAAGTCTTGTGATTCAACCCACCATCCAGCTACTTTTATGTATGATTTTCCTTTCTTTTTAGTCCATCCGCCTCCAGCGAAGCTAGAAGTGGTTATTAATAAGAAAAGTGTCGTATATATTAAATTTTTGATATTCATCGGTTAGTTTGAAAGTTTGTTACCTATTAATTACTCCGAATCCAACTTTTTGTGTGAAGCGTCTACAGAACAATAAGACGTTTTGGAATTCTTCAGGATTAATACTCGCAGGAATTTCAAAAGTTTGAGCTCCTGAACCTGTAAGAGCCACAGGTCTATCATTATTGGTTTCAGGTGAAGCTACAATTGGAGCTCCAGCATTTGAAGTAGGGCTGTTACTTAAATATAATACTAAGTCTGGTAAACCTCTCGCAGAAAAATCATCACTCAAACTGATAAAGTTTTTACCGTTTTCAGTAAAAATTTCAAACGAACCATTAACAGTATAACTACTATTTGAAATTAATGAGCCAGATCCAATTATTGTCTTTGTTTCTACCGGTTCTTCTACAGGGTCGGGTGTAATAATAACAGTTTCTTCACTAACAGTAATTGTTTTTTCTTTACTAGAAATGGTTTCGCCTTCAAATTCGGCGCTAACTTTTACGGTGGTGGTCCCTTTACTTACGGCATTTATTACCCCTTCGGAATTTATGGTAAGTATGTTTTCGTTGTCGCTAGACCAAACAAATTCAATATTTTCGATTTCATTTTTTCTATTCTGGAAAATTGCAGATAAACTGATATCATTTTCCTGATTGATATCAATTTCCGATATATTTTCATTTATGGTAATTTTAGGATCGTATCCATTGGAAATTATATCAGCAACTTCGTCATCAGTTGTTCCATTATTATTTGTATCAGTAAAAAGGCTAGCTTCGTTTTCCGAAATTGTAACTAAACCAATGGTAATTTCATCAGTTTCAACAATAGGTTCAGATTCAGAATCGGTTGTTATTGGTGTTAAGGTGGCAGATAAAGTAACTTTTTTTCCTACCGAACCTTCCTGAGGTGTAACGTTTCCAATTTCATCTATTGTTGCTATAGTCTCATCATTACTAGAAAAATCAAGATCAAACTGTTCATTATCTGCATTAAGTATACGTCCGTTAACTTTTACGTCAAGTTTGAAAGTTTCATCTACAGCAATAGAAGTCAATTTTCTGTCGAAGCTTACACTTTCTGATGTAATTATTGGATCAGGTACAACTTCAATGTCTTCACCTATACAAGAAGCAAGTAATATCGGTGTCATTCCGTAAATTATCGATTTTAATTTCATGATTGATTGTTTTATTACTTTTTTTATGTCGTTAATGATTAAATTATATTACAGCTTAATTTAAGAATTTGCTTTACTACAACATAAAATCGATAAAATGCACAAAATTGAAAGGTGTCCTACAGTAATTTGGCAACATCTTTGGCAAAATAACTAGCAATAATACTGGCACCAGCTCTTTTAAAAGCAATCAATTGTTCTATCATTACAGTATCATGGTCAAGCCAGCCTTTATCGGCGGCAGCTTTCAGCATAGCATATTCGCCACTTACTTGGTATGCTGCAATTGGTGTTTCAATTTCATTGGCTAAGTCTCTGACAATATCTAAATAACACAGGCCGGGTTTTACCATTACAATATCGGCACCTTCTTGAATGTCAAGCAGTGTTTCTGTAATAGCTTCCTTTCGGTTGGAAGCATCCATTTGATACGTTTTTTTGTCCCCAAAACCAGGAGCGGAATCCAAGGCATCTCGGAATGGCCCATAAAATGCTGAAGCATACTTGGCGCTATAACTCATAATCCCAGTGTTTACAAAATTATGCTCTTCTAAAGCCATACGAATCGTTTCAATACGCCCGTCCATCATGTCACTTGGTGCTACAAAATCGGCACCTGCTTGGGCGTGCGAAAGCGACATTTGTGCTAATACTTCAGCAGTTGGGTCGTTGACTACGTAACCGTTTTCAACAATACCATCGTGTCCGTAGGAGGAGTAAGGATCCAAAGCAACATCAGTCATTACTAACATTTCAGGAACTGCATCCTTTATAGTTTTAATTGCGCGTTGCATTAACCCTTCAGGATTTAGTGCTTCAATCCCTTTGTTATCCTTTAAATTGTCAGGCACTTTTACAAAAACCAGAACTGATTTTAAGCCTAGATTCCACAGTTCTTTTACTTCTGCGCTAAGCAAGTCCAAACTATACCTAAAATAGTTTGGCATTGAAGCAATTTCCTCCTTAATGCCTTTCCCTTCCACTACAAATAGCGGTACTATAAAATCATTAACGGAAATGGTGTGCTCTTGCACTAATGAACGAATGGCTTTGTTGGTGCGCAATCTTCGGTTGCGTTGTAATGGAAACATAGGTGTTATTTAATAAACTCAAAGGTAGGCATTTTGCCAATTTTAAATTCTCCAAACAGTAAGCATTTTAAGTAAACTTTTATCATTATTTTTGACATTTAATATTTATTTATGATGAAAAAGTATCTTTTTAGCTGTGTTTTATTTATTTCTTTTTTCGGCTTTAGCCAGAATAATTATATAGTAAAAACTGATGATGGTAGAAGAGTGCTTTTAAAAGCAGATTTTACTTGGGAATATATTGATGCTGTAGTGCCCGATAAAGTGGATGAGGATAGTAAAGAAGCAGTAGCGGTGCAAATAGCACAAGGGTCATCGCCGTTAATAAGCAAAGTAAATACTAAAAAATGTAATACTGTTGAAGGTTTTGAAGAGCCTAAGGGGCAACCGCGTGGTGCAAGCACATTTAAAAACCCCTAGAGCAACAATAAAACATATTAAAAAGAAAGTGGCAAAACATAATAACTGCGAAGTAAAAGATGTGTTATTGTTGAAATTGAGGGAGCAAAAAAATCAAGGGAGTTATACGTTTTGTGCTAATGGAAAGCGCGTGACTTACAAACGTACTGGTTTCATGTTTGCCAAAAAGGGAAAATTGTTTTAGAAAAGCTTAAATAGGTTTTTTTAAGTCAGTTAATTTTGGGTGTACGATAAATTTCCTTTTAAATAGAATTTGTATAATAATGAATTTATTGTTTTACCTAAAATCCGCAGCTAATTTTTTTGTTGTTAGTTTAAGTTATTAATAGCTTTATTTTCGCTAATTTTTAGATTACAAGCGAGATTTTTAAGGGTTATTTTATTTTGGTAAATAAAAACATTTGTCAATTCTTATTTTAGGAATTCCGTGAGCAAAATAATAGCTATCTATTTTTTTATTTTTCAACAATCTCATTTTTAGTTATTTAAATAATTGAATAAAGCGTAGTTATCCCAAGATTGTTCTTGTGAATTAAGTTTCTCATTACAATAAGAGGTGATATTGTTTATTAGTAAATAGTTTTAAGACCTCTTGCCTTGCGCGTTTTATCCATTTTGATGGTACAACCATAAAACGATAGATAACCTTTTTTAATCGGAAGTTGGGCTTAATAAAATCTACTTTTTTACTAATGTAGTCTGTCAAAAATTGAAACATATTTCTGCATATTGCCGTTAGTATCAAAAAGACGGTGTTTTGTTCTAAAAAAGAAAAGGGCATTTTCTTCCAATGAAAATCATTGTTCATTTGGTCAAATACACGTTCACTTTCTCCACAAGCATTATAAAACTCAATAACCTCAAAATCCGTCATTTCGGTTTCATTGGTCATTATAGCTCTGTATTTAAAATCATCTCCAGTGAATAAATCGCCTTGTGTAGTTGCTTTTTTTTCTCTACTTAAAACATATCTGTATGTCTTTTTTTCTCCGAAAGGGGCGTATTGTATTGATGCAATTTGATAGTTCTTGAAGCCAATTTCAACATCCTGCCATTGGGTTATTTCTTTTATAGTGCCGTAAAGACTGGTGCAACGCTGCACTCGAATAAAGAAATACTCACTATTAGCTTCAACTACAGGAATAACGGTTTTAACAAATGAGCCACAATCCATACGGCTATATTTGGGTTTTATTCCAAATTTTTTAAGAGTATTGTAGGCGCGTTGAAGGGTTTGGTCTTGCTTGTATTTGACATTACTATTTCCATTTCTGTTTTCAATATAAACAGGGTGATTCCCAATGGTGGCAATTCCTGGAAAGTATCCATCGGCTTTTTTGTAACTGCGTTTTGAATCGTATTTAGCTGTGGGTATAAATTGATTGTCGTAATCAAAAATATAGTCTTGATTATTAGGGGAAAGTTGTTTGCAGTGAATTAAAAGTTCAATCATCGGGTCATTTAACTTCATATTGATATTGAAATCGTGTTGTTTAAGGGGCGAGGAAATATAGGTTTGTTTGGTGGTCGCTAATTCTTTTTGCATTCGCAATAGCGTATCTGCTGAACAAACCGAAAAATCTTTTATTTGTTCTAATTCTCTGCGAAAATGTTCTGTAATATCTTCGGCACATTCTCCTCCACAGAGGGTCAATAGAAAATAAGAACGTATTAAATCAGAATAACAATAAGTCGATTTTGAACTCCTCGAACCAAGTTTTTGGTCAATTAGTTGATAGATAGAACTTTTACTAACAATATGATCAGCAAAATTTATTCCGCCAAATGAATTAATAGTTTCACTAGAATACGTAATTTTCATCCGCAACGATGTTTTCACCTAAATAGGTGAAAATATTTTAATCGGCAAAGCTTTGTGATCGTTATTTTACAAGGCTTGCCGATTATTTAACTTTTTTTGATGCGGATACTAGGAACTATTCTTAAGATGTGAATATTTTGTCTAATTTAGTTTTATGATTTTTAGTTTTATGATTTTTAGTTTGCCTAGAATAGAATTAAAGTATTAAGCTCATAATTTAAGTCATAAACATTGAAACAAGACTATATTTTTACATGGGCCCGTTTGGGATTTAGAAATTGGACACCTGATGTTTAAAGTGAATTTGCAAGGATGAATGCGGATCCAAAAGTTATGGAATACTTCCCCTTTAAGTTAACGACTAAAGAAACGGCAAGTTATATTGATCGATTAAAAACTCAGTATAAAAAAACTGGGTATACGTATTTTGCTGTTGATACTTTGGATACAGAGGAATTTATAGGGTTTATTGGAATAAATGATCAGAATTATGAAGCCCCTTTCAATCCTTCGGTTGATATTGGTTGGCGTTTAAAAAAATCAGCTTGGGGGAGAGGCTATGCTACTGAGTGAGGGAGCTAAGCGTTGTTTAACTTATGCTTTTAGCGATTTAAATTTAAAAGAAGTTGTTTCTGTTTGCACCATTGGCAACAAAACTTCCGAAAAGGTGATGTTAAAAATAGGAATGACCAAACAGGCAGTTTTTAATCACTCAAAGTTAAAAGCATACCCTGAATATGAAAAATGTGTTTGGTACAAAGTTGAAAACCAACTTTAATTTGTAGGGTTTTGTAGTCCTTTTAATATAAAGTTACCTGTACTTGTTTCAAATGATTCTTTTTACTTAAAGCTTCAAACCATACTAGGACTAGATCTATGTTTGCTTTTTTGTGAACACAAAATTTTTAAATTTATTTGAGGATTTTTACCATTAAACCTGTTAAGAATCTGTATATAAGGTATAAAAAAACAAAGTGATATAATCGTTAGATTATATCACTTTGTTTTTTTATAAAAAGTATCAGTTAACTATTATTTTATTGTTACTCTTTAATAAATTTTATACTCGTTTTTTGCTCTTTATCCAGTGCATTTACGGTTATAAAGTATAATCCATTGGCTAGGTTAGATACAGTTATTGGTTCAATATTATTATGATCAATAGTAAATGCACCTTGCGTAATTAATAATCCACTAGTATTGTAAATGGCAAAATTTACACCAGTATCTTGATAGTTTGAAATGTCTAAGTTAATAACTTCAGATGCTGGATTAGGAAATACGGTTACTTTTGCAAAAGAATCCTGTTCAGTTAATAGTTTTGCTCCAGTAGTTCTGGAAATTCTTGCTGAAGATGCCACGTCATTAAAACGATCATTACTTAAGCAACTGTCATTTGCAGTAAGCACAATTGATGATCCGCCAAAGGTTACTTCACTATATAAAGTTACTTGCAATCCGCTAGGGATTTGAATAGAAGACAATTGATTGTTTATAAAAACAGATGATATGTCAGCATAGTCGCCCACGGCTAATCTAGCGCTTGTTCCATTAAAATTACAATGCCTGTAAAGCGTTGCTTCAGCAGTAATAGTTGAGTTTAATGTAGTGGCTAAAGACCCAAAAACTTGCACTTCAGCTAAGCTTAAAAAATCACTATTTGTTTTAGCGATAAGCACGTATCTAGCTTGTTGATTTATATTAGAAAATGATTGTTCAGCATTTTGATTTAAATTACCAATTTGCGTAAAATCGCTAGGGTTAGTACTATTAGTCAAGCCAGCATAAACAATAGTGCTATTTAGCCTTGCGCTACAACAATTATTAGTTCTGTTAAAAACAGAAATGCTGGAAATATTATAAGTAGCACCTAAGTCCACTCTCCACCAGCTTCTTTCACTTCTTGTGTGTGTGACAGATCCCTCTCTATAATTTCCATTGGTATTCCCATCGACAGCTCTACTTGCAGCACCTCCAAAAGCAGTTGATGACTGTGTTGCAGATTTATTTAAGGCTACATTACTTATAGCTACAGGAGCAGCGTTATTCACTCTTAAAGTTATTGATTGCTCACTGGTAGCGCCATCGTTATCAGTAGCAACGGCTCTTAATGTATACGTGCCTTGGCTAAGGTTTTTAATGTTTGGATCATTTTGATTGCTTAATCCCCATTCGTATGGTGCAATACTTTCCTGTCTCACTAAACGATTATTCAAAAACAACCTAACATTTACAATTCTGCCGTCCGTATCATTTGCATTAACGGTGATTGTTAAGTTGGCAGGTGCGGTGAAAGATTGGTTATTAGTTAATCCTACAAAATTAAGGGTGGGAGCTTGGTTAGGAGTAGGAGGAGTAACAACAGGCGACGTATTAGCTAAACGTTGAGCTGCTAAAACGGCTTGGTGCGCATTTACATTACCATGACCAAAATTGTTATCAAACCCTCTGGGTCCAAAATCTTCAGCTGTTGATGTAAGGATATCTCTTACTTGCGTTGCTGTTAGTTCAGGATTAACACTGTACATTAAGGCAGCAATTCCAGAAACAATAGCTGCTGAGTAAGAAGTTCCTCCAAAATTATCAATATAATCTCCTTGGAGAAAATCAATTCCAGGAGCGCCAGCTCTATCTAATGCATGTACGTTACCTAAATTTGCAGTAGTGCTAAAATTAGCTGCGCTTATACCAACTAAATCGAGTTCTGGACCCGCTTGACTATAAGAAGCAATATTACCGCTACTGTCAGCGGCACCTACAGCTAATACCAAAGATTGAGAACTTAAGTTGGCAGGATAGCTTACGCAATTAGCTGTTCCTCTTCTGTTTCCTGAAGAAAAAACAATAGTAATACCTTTACCGTCTCTTCCATTCCTTGCGGCATCTTCAATAGCATCGTTTAAAGCAGGTTCAGTACGTGAACAATCAGTTGTACTACTGTCAAAACTCCAAGAACAATTTATTACATCAGCATCATTATCTTTAGCCCAGGTAAATATTGAGGCTAAAGATTCAACGGTGCTGGCAGTGGAAAAATTTCCTGAAAGTAATTGTACATTGGGTGCTATGCCTCGTAATCCTATGTTGTTGTGAGATGCAGCAATGGTTCCAGCTACTGCCATACCATGAAAGGATTGAAAATTTGTAGGTGTACCGTCTCCGTTTGCAGTTTCGGGAGTAAAACCAGCAACTACTTTACTCATCCCGTTGCCATCATTTAAGTCAGGATGGGCTTCAACTCCTTGGTCAATTACCGCCACTCTTACCGAAGGAGATCCAGTAGTTATTTCCCAAGCTTCAAGAGCACTACAGTCAATTCCGCTAATTCCTCTGCTTCCTTTTACTGTTTGACCAGTGTTGTGTAATGAATACTGCTCGTTAAAGAGCGGATCATTATTAAGAATTATTTTTACAAGAAAATCAGGCTGCGAAAATTCCACTAAATTACTTTCGTAAATCTTATTTGCTAAAGATATTGATTCAGAAGCTTTAGCCATAGAAATGGTGTATACATTTTTGCGAGGAGAATCAATCTTGCTGATATTGCATTCTTTTAAAAGATCGTTTAACATGTCAAACGATTTTCCTTCCTTCATTTTTAAAAGCACTTTTCCTGTAGGGTATTTTTTTGCGCCATTATCAGTCACTAATGCAGTATGGATATCCCAATTTTTTTCTTTAAGGTGCATTTGGTTAATTACATCTTTCTCACTGTTGCCAGTTTTGTCAGATTGGTATACCATAAAACCTAATCGGCTTACATTTGTAATTTGTGCATTTTTTTTTGTTGCTAAAATGTCACATTGTTTTTTAAACGCACGTTTATCTTTAGCATTAAGAATGTAAAAATCCTTATCTACAGTAAGGCTAACTTTACCTTGATTTGTATAGTAGTATAAATCAGATTCATTAGATTGTTGGGCGCAAACTGATGAATAGCCTATCAAAAGAGCAACACTACCCCATAGAGTAAATGCTAATTTAGGTGTTTTGTTAATTTTAATCATAGCAATAATTTTTTATAAAAACTTTAGTAATTTTCTTTTTTTTATACTAACAAATTTACTATTGTTTGCATATTCTTAGATGTAAGATTTTACCTAGTGATTGGATTGGCTTTGTTTCGGCGTTACTAAAATCTAAATAGGTACTGATTTTCAACTGTTTAACATTTAAATATTTGCTAATTTTAAAATCAATCAAATTTAGGGTCTTTTATTGTTGAGATTTTAATCGTTAAAATAGTATTTTGATCTAATTTTTTTGTAATTACTACAATTCATTCTTCCAATGTAATACAGTTTTGGATTTTAATTACTCAAATAATAATTAAGGGGTGTGTGTTTGGGTAAGAAAAAAAATATAGGCTTAGTCATAACCAAGGTGCAGAAAAATTTAATTTTAGTTTCTAAAATTGAAAGTTAACTTATTACTGCAGGTCTTCAGTCAGTTTTTGAATTAAGTCATGCGTAGTTTTATAAACAATAAATTCACCATTATTGATATAAGATATTTTTCCGTTTTCTTCACTAACAACAAGTGCCACAGCATCCGTTTTTTGAGTAATACTAACGGCTGCACGATGGCGTAAACCGAATCGTAAAGGAATATTTAAGTCTCCTGAAACTGGTAAAATTACCCGAGTGGCGCTTATAATGTTGTCTTCAATAATCATGGCGCCATCATGTAGGGGGCTATTTTTATAAAAAATACTTTCAATAATAGGAATATTAACTTCATTATGCATACCATCTCCCGTACTTTTTACAAAATCTAATGAAGTATTTCGTTTAATTACAATGAGTGCACCCGTAAATGTCTGACTCATACTCTCACAGGCTTTAACTATAGCGGTTACATTAGTGGTGATTTCCTTATTAGTATCTTTTAAAAACTTAAGCTGGGCAAAAAAGCGATTTCTCGAAGCAAAATTGGTGGAACCTACCATAAGGAGAAATTTTCGGATTTCTTGCTGAAACACCACAATTAAAGCAAACATTCCTACACCAATAAACTCCCCTAATACAGAACTTAACATAAGCATGTCCAGTGCTTCGGTTAATTTCCAAACCCCATAAATAATAACAATTCCAATAAAAATATTAATGGCTGCTGTTCCCTTGACTAATTTGTATATATAATACAATAAGGTAGCGACCAATACAATGTCAATAATATCTAAAAAGCGAATGTTAAGGAAATCCAATTTATCTGTATCTGTTTTCGTAAAAATAGTGAAATAAACGATTCTTATTCAGCTTTTTTAACGTGCTATTTTTTGAACTTTAATGTCCACATCTATAAACGAGTCTTTTCCATTTGCTACAAACTGTTTAATTTTTAGCGCTCCTTTTCTACCATCGGCGGTTTCAAATACAATAATCCTTGGAGTAATTGAATTTGTAAATGCTAATGACCCCTCTGGAGTTTCGGTTATTGTCGTAGCCCTCAACATAGCATCGGTGGTCATCGTATCAAACTCATTCACTGATAATGAAACACCACACATACAGTTTTCAAGTGTGTTTATAATTTTAGTTTTAGAGACATTTTGCAAATTAGGGAACGTAGTATTTTCTAAATTATCAGGCGAAACAAAAACATTACGCGTAAAATTTTCATTCAATCCAAAATACACTAAATCAATCGAGCTGCTATTTTCGGGCGTAAGCTCATTGGCATAAAAAACGCTACGCGTATCAAGGTCGTAAAAACTACCGATACTATTACCTGTGTGCGCGGCATTTACCCCTAAATTGACATCCTTTAAAACTCTTAAATTAGTATCCGTAACTATTTCAATAGTTTTTGTAATGGATTTTGTTTCTTTTCCATTGCTAGCGGTTAGTTTAAGCTCTTGGGTACCCGCTGCATTAAAAGTGACATTTGGTTCCGCTTCATCACTATTTAATGGAGTAGCATTGGTAAATTCCCATTCATATGATGTGGCGCTTATACTATTGTTTTTTATAGTTACAGTAACAGGTGCTTGAAAATCATCATCCTCAAAATTTACTTCATATTCAAAATCTGCTTCCAAAAACGGAGCCACTTCAATGCGTTGCTCAAAGGTTTCTGTTTCACGTCCATTAGTCGCCTCTAATGTAATTTTATGTTCCCCTGGAGTTGAAAATACAATTACTGGGGGCTGTTCACTTGTGCTTGTTGCTGGCACTCCATCTTGAAAAGTCCATTGATAACTTGTTCCTCCAGTAGTTAGATTTTCGATTTGTGCCTTTATAGGTGAAAAAGTATCTATTTCGGGGGTTACAGTGAAATTAATAGCCACGGGATCATCAATATTCAATACTTTTTCCAAAAAGGCTTCCGATCCATCCTCATTAGTGGCTTTAAGCGAAATTTTATGAGTTCCCTTTGTATTAAAAATAACAACCCCTGGATTTCGCTGACTCGAAATTGCTGGTGACCCTGCTTCAAATGCCCATTCATAGCTATCTGCTCCACGCGTGTTGTTAAATATAATCACTTCCACGGGTACCGAAAAATCATTATTAAACACTTCAAATTCAAAATTAATATCTACAGGAACAGCTTCTTCTTTTGCACAATTCACTAAAAGCATAAAAGTTATAAGCCCGTAAAAATATCTTGAAATTATATTCATTTGCTTTAATTTTTCATTTTTTCAAATATACTCATTTTGATTGTTTAGCAGGTTTGTTAGCGTGTATTGCTTGAAGTTGGGTTATTTGCTGTGATTTCTTTAACTTCTTTCTTAATTAGGCTGAAGGATTTTTATTTTGTTTCTTTAGACAGCATCTTTTAAGATTAAATTTTAATCAGTATTTTAAGAATTTTCTGTCAAAATAAAAAAAACATAATTGATTTATTATTTGCACTTTTGTTTAATTCTAGGCATTTAATAATTTTATAAAGAAATGAAAATTTTAAACTTCTTAATTACTTTACTTATAGTATCAAATGTTTTTTCGCAAAAAGTTAAAATTAAAAAAGGAGAGGTGTTTCTGAACAAAGAAAAAATTGCTAAAATTTTGAAAATTAAAGAAAACGGTCACAAGTATTTTCAGGTTAGTGATATCAATAATCAAAACTTCTGTAAAATAAGACAAATTGATAAAGAATCTTTATTATTTCACAAAGACAAAATTTATCCATACAGAATTTTCTACGGTGATAAATTTACCGATACAATAGCAATAACGGAAAAAAATTATTGGCTTAGTGATAAGAGAATAATTCAATATATGCTTAAAATTGATCTTATTGACTCAAAAGGTCTTAAAGCAGAAAATATTGATCATTTAGTTAAAAACACACCTAAAATTCCAACTTGGATCAGCACAAAACTAGACAAAGAAAAAGAAACACTTAAAAATATTGATTTTAAGATAAAAAGATTAGCAAATGATACATTAATACTAAAAACTAAGTATTCAAAGGATGATTATAGTTTACTTAATAAAAGTTTGGTAAGAAAAACACGAGTTGATATATTCCAAAAAGATCAATCTTCTGAAATTTATATTGGGTATGCTATACACCAATTGCAAACGACAGTTGGCGTAGAAACACATTATTACTTTATTTTCAACACCAAAGATGTCCCTCTTTCTTCTTTCGATGGATCCGTATATAAATCTTACAAACCATTTGTAGAATATGGTATAACTAAAAATAAGCTCAATAAAATTAAAAACAGACATCAAATTATAGAAACAATGGCTAAGGATTTAATTAGTGAAGAAAAACTATAAATGTTACTTTATAAATTAGATTTTTACATGGCTTTGAGACTTAAACATCAACTAATCTAGACTTGAAAAAAATTTTTTTTATAAATTTTATTTTATTTATTTACTCTGTAGTGGTTTAAATATTTTGGAGTTATGGATATTATTATTTATTCCCAATCTAATTTTTAAACAATAAAATGAATTTATTACTTCTTTTAATGACAAGCTTTTCTAAAATAGATTCAAGAAGTCCATAAAGACCTTCTTTAGAACCTTTTTTACCAAATATTTCTTTATCTGAATGGAGGCTAAAAATATTAATGATATCCATAATTATCTATTTAAAAAAGTGCATTATAACTTCATCAGGCGTATTTTTGATGACCTTAACTTTATCAAAGCCTTCTCTAACAAATATTTTTCCTGACGGAGTTTGGGGTGCTGCTTCTATATCTGATGAATTATTAGCTTTTCCTTCTTTAAAAATAGTAAGATTTGTAGACTCTCCACTAGTATAAATATCTTGCTTTTTCCACCATCCTTTAATAACCTTCGGGGAATCCTCTATAATTGCTTGTTTTACCCGGTAGCTCGGAGTGTGCTTAAAGATGCTCAAAATCACTCCTTACAAGAAAAATCAGCTTAAGAGATACTTTCAAGCAAAGGTTTTAACCCCTCGTCTCTCAAAAATTCCGTAAAACTATCTTTATATTTTGTGATTTTCTCTGTGTCAAATAAAAAAACTACGGGATCATCTTCCTCTCTAGAACAATCAAAAAAGAAAAAATTATATCCTTGCCATTGAGCAAAGAAAAAATAATTATCCTTTATTTCTGGTTTTTCATCATCTTTTTTTCGATCATCAAAATTAAGTTCATGAATAGCATCTTCTTTATTATCCATTAATGATGGATATTCAATATAATAACCATTCATTAAAAATCCTGTTTTTCTTCCTGAACTTAATAAAAACTGTTTATATGCTAGTGGAAGTTTTACATTAAAATCTTTCTCTAACTGATTAATTTCGCCAATATTTAGACCAATAATTTCTCCTATTTTATCTTCGTAATTGCTCAAGAAAGAGATATAGTTTTTCTCCATTTTAATAATGTAATTTTGTAGTTGTTGTAATATCTATAGTAACATTAGGGAACATATCACTAAATTGTTGAAAAATAGCCGAACAAGAAGGACAAGGGCATAGGTCGCTTGCTATTTTCACTTTGCCGGTTATCTTGGGATATTTACCTCCTTTAACAGCATTCTTTAACTTAGCAAAATATTCTAGCCCTAAAGATTCTGTATCTAAATGCCTTGTTGAAATTGAAGGTGCAAACACTCGCTGCCCTTTATCTATATCTAAAACAAACTCCTCTGGAATAAATTTTCCGCTTCCTGTCATTTGACCATTACAACCTTTCCCGCTTGCTATTAGATATTCTTTGCCATCAAACTCCATTTTAACAATATTTCTTTTTCTTCCTATTCCAAAAGAACTTTTAGTACTCGCTACAAATTCAGTCCATTCATCACCAGCTAACTTAACCGAAACTTTAGGGTTATTAGCACAAAGGTTTTTAAATCCTTGAAAATCTGGGTGGTTTATTTCCACTAAAGCATTATGCTATATTATGCCGTAATTTAAATAAAGAACAACCATTAAAACCTTTCTACCTACTCTCTAAAACTATAATACTCGTTATATCACACCTCATATCTCTGTAAAATCAAGTGTTCTCTTCTGGTGGTAATGGGTATTGGCCAATAGGCAACATAAACTCTCTAGTTTTCATTAAAAGCTTTTGAGTTTTTCCTAATTTAAAAGAAAACTTAAATATTAGTTCTTTTGATGTATTACCAAAATCAATAGTAACAAAACTGTTTCCTTCTTTCATCTCTATACTGGTAAAAATTTCTGTAGAAAATTCTTTATTAAAACTATACACCAGCTGTCTTACGGCTATACCTGAATACATTATTTCTGTTACTTTCATTTTAAACCGTCTATTAAAATTACATCTAAATTAGGGAACATTTCACTAAAATCTTGTATTACTCCTTGGCAAGATACACAATAAGGAAGCTCTGAGGATATGATAATTTCTCCTGTCACTTTTGGATAGACACCTCCTTTAACAGCCCCTTTACTTTGTGCTATTTCGGATAACATTACATACT